>JASJDH010000368.1 GCA_030065175.1 Leptolyngbyaceae cyanobacterium MO_188.B28
GCGGCAATCTCCCCAATCCACTGGAGGAGTGGAGCCAGAAGCAGCGCCGGATAGTTCCGATATATTCACTACAGAACCTGAAGCAGTCGCTTGGGGAGAGGAGTTTGATGAGTCGCTTTCTCAATCTTTTGGGGAAAATGAGCCTGCAGTAGAACCGGAAGATATCTCTACTCCAACCTCTGAAGCAGTCGCTTGGGGAGAGGAGTTCGATCAACCGAATTCTCAACCCTTTGGGGAAAATGAGCCTGCAGTAGAGCCGGAAGATATCTCTACTCCAACCTCTGAAGCAAGTATTTGGGGAGAGGAGTTCGATCAACCGAATTCCCAACTCTTTGGGGAAACTGAGCCTGCAGTAGAGCCGGAAGATATCTCTACTCCAACCTCTGAAGCAAGTATTTGGGGAGAGGAGTTCGATCAACCAAATTCCCGCCCCTTTGGGGAAAATGAGCCTGCAGTAGAGCCGGAAGATATCTCTACTCCAACCTCTGAAGTAAGTATTTGGGGAGAGGAGTTCGATCAACCAAATTCCCAACCCTTTGGGGAAAATGAGCCTGCAGTAGAGCCGGAAGATATCTCTACTCCAACCTCTGAAGTAAGTATTTGGGGAGAGGAGTTCGATCAACCGAATTCCCAACCCTTTGGGGAAACTGAGCCTGCAATCGATCAGGAAGATATCTCCACTCCAACTTCTGAAGCAGTTGCTTGGGGAGAGGAGTTTGATCAACCGAATTCTCAACCCTTTGGGGGAACCGAGCCTGCTGTAGAACTGGATAGTTCTGATTTATCCACTCAGGCTGCTGAAACAGTTCCTTGGGGAGAGGATTTCAACCAGCAATCTCCCCTATCTTCGGGAGAAGAAGAGTCTGCAGCAGAGCTGGATAGTCCCGATATGTTCGCTCAGGACGCTGCAACGATTGCTTGGGCAGAGGAATTCGATCAACCGCTTCCCCACCCCTTTGGGGAAACTGAGCCTGTAGCAGAGCTGGATAGTCCCGATATGTCCGCTCAGGACGCTGCAACGATTGCTTGGGCAGAGGAACTCGATCAACAGCTTTCTCAATCCTTTGGGGAAACCGAGCCCGCCGTAGAACTGGATAGTTCTGATCTATCCACTCCAGCTTCTGAAGTAGTTGCTTGGGCAGAGGCGCTTGATCAACCGCTTCCTCAATCCTTTGGGGGAACCGATTCTGCAGTAGATCAGGATAGTTCCGATATATCTACACAGGCCTCTGAAGAGATTGTTTGGATAGAGAATCTTGATCCGCAATCTTCCCAATTGTCTGATGAAACGGCGCTAAACGTTGTTGCGGAAGAAGGCTTTGATCAGGCGCAATCTCAACCGCTTGAGGACTCAGCGTCAGATGTGGAAACAGCTCTGCCAGATATCTATGAGCAGGCTGCTGAAGAGGCCCCTTTTATGGGAGATCTCACTCAACAGGCTGCTCAATTTTCTGGGGAAGCAGAGCCAGTAGCAGAGCCGGAAGTTTTTGAACCGGTATCTGCTGATGAACCCTCCCCTTCCCCTCAGTTGTTTGCTGTTGAGGCCTCGGAGCCAGATCCGACTTCGGCGCAAGTATTGCTAGAGCAGCCGGAGGATGGCGTCGAAGCCTTGGAAAGACGGGTGATGGAGTGTCGCCCTAGGTCTGAAGCGACTGTAGATGAGGTGGAAAATTATTACCAGGCGCTGAGAGAACTCGGTATTGCTTATCGAGAATTGGGGGAGATGGCTAAGGCGGAAAATCTCCTTAAACAAGCCGTTGAAGCGATTGAGCCGTTTGAAAGCCTTTGTTGCGAAAAAGCTAGTCTTTTGCATGAACTAGGGTGGATTTGCGGCCATACAGACCGCATTCAAGAGGCAGAAGCGTTTTACAATGCTTCTCTGGAAATTAAGGAACAGTTTGGCGATACCCAAAATAAAGCCGCTACCTTACATCAATTGGGCATTCTCAAAGCGAATCAGGGTGAGACTGAAGCGGCGATCGCGCACTTTCAGCACTCCATCGACATCAATAATCAAATTGGCGCTGTTCAGACCAAAGCCGCCACCCTCCATTGTCTAGGGATGCTTAAAGCCAATCAGGGCAGGATTCAGGAGGCAATCGACCTCTACCAACAATCCCTCGATATCAAACCCCACAGCGATAATGCCCAGATTAAAGCCGCTACCCTCCATCAACTGGGTATTCTCAAAGCGAATCAGGGTGAGATTGACGCCGCAATCGCCCTCTACCAACAATCCCTCGACATTAAAGAGCAAATCGGCAATATTCGGGGGAAAGCCGCTACCCTCCATCAATTAGGTATTCTTAAAGCGAATCAGGGTGAGATTGACGCCGCAATCGCCCTCTACCAACAATCCCTCGATATCAAAGAACAAATCGGCGATATTAAAGGCAAAGCCGCTACCCTCCATTGCTTAGGCATACTCAAGGTCCAGCAAGGCGAAAATGAAGCTGCGATCGCTCTCTTTCAAGAATCCCTGGAGATCAACGCCCTAATTGGCAATCTTCCCACCAAAGCGATGACGCTGCAGTGGCTAGGGGTGTTGGCTACCGATATTGAAAAAGACTATGCTGCTGGAATGCGATACTTTCAAGATTCCCTCGAAATCTTGCAGCGCCTTGGCTCCCCCAAGGCTGAAAATGCCCAACGGCAGCTAGCGCGAGTACAAGTCCTAGTAGCTGAACAGGCCCACTCTTCTGACGCCTAAGTCCGTCAACCCATTAACGGGGATTTCTTGAACATCCCCGTTAATTTTGTCCCTGCCGCTGCAAATCGAGATTTTAAAGGGCGCTTCAAAACCTCCGCCGTTGAGAATTCCAAATTCTGCAACGCGGAGGCGAAGCGCTCAAGCGAAGTCTTCATTGTTGTCGGAAAAACGGATAAAGAGACTGTCGAATCTACTTCGTTAGCCTCAGTGTGAGAGAAAATAATTGAAATAGGTATTAGAAAGCGATTACAACAACAAAAAAGTTGTATTGGCCAACTTGGCTAAAACTATAGCAACGCACAAGCCAATCAAAATACCCATGGGGGTGTTTCCGAATCCTGACCCCCGTTCAGCCATGTCCCAATTTCCGTCAGTTTTTGAGTTTGCCACCAGTCCTCCATCCGAAACCCAGTTTGCGTAAGTACTTGGGTCGTGAACATCAAGTCATGTTGACAGAGTCGACTTAGGCAGTCTTGTAATTTGCTGGAGTTGCGGGTACGAATTGCGTACGCCAAGGATTTGCTAGCTTGGTACGCCTCGCGGATATAGTTGAGTGTCATTGGGTATTCCTTAATAATTCACCAGTTTGTCTATCAATGCTCACCTAGTCTCCGACCCAGTGTGCGTTCACAAAAATCTGACATACATGGCTGAACCCCCTGATTTTTCAACAGTTTGACCAAGGTTCACACAAAAGACAAATCGTCTACAGGCAGAAAAAAGCCGTTTATTGCTTTATCTCCCATTTACATTGTCTTTACCGAACGCCTAATAGTTCCCAAGCTTAACCTGGTGTATCACTTGTCGTACTGAAATGGCTATCAACTAATCGCGAGAAACCTTCCCCCCGTAAGGATTCCTGATTAGCTGGCCCAACCTACAAAATTAGCCTAGATACTGCGTCAGGTCATTGGGTTAAATATCTGTTAGTCGCGATGTTGTGCTTGTCCTAAATGAATTGTAAGAAACAAAACACTTTGGGGGCTATTCAAGCCTAATCCATCAAGCAATCTCAACTTCGTGAGATTTACAGCTGGTTTAGCCTGTTCCCCAGAAGGTGAAAGAACTCCTTCAGGACATTGATCAGCGATTAGAGAGTAACGAATTTAAACGAACAGCTATTGATGAGTTGGAGAAGCTTTTAGTTGCCGATGGCGTTGTCAAACTTGAAGAAGAGTTTCTGGCTGAGGTCAAGACAGTGATTGGAATCTAAGCCTTTAGGCGCATTTTTTTAAGCTGGACTTAACCCCTTTCGTTTGCCCTTCGAATAGTGGGGCGCTCAATGTGGGGGGCTTGGCGGCAAGTAATAAAGAAATAAGCCATAAAAAAATAAGCCGCTATTACTCATAGCGGCTTATTTTTTTACTATAAGGAAAATGACGATTCAGGACTTCATATCACTTAGCCGATAAGCGCTTTATTTTAATTTCAGTGGCTCTAAGGCTGATTTACAAACCCTAGGTGAACCTTATTTCGGGTTCTTCCAGGGGGCGCGTTCTAGCACAGACTGGATAACGCCCGTTTGGCTCTCAGTCTCATCTTCATCGTCATAGTTTTGCTCCATCGCCGCCTGTTCGTCAAAGTCCTGATCCGTGTAGTACTGGTAATAACTGTAGGCTGTGACTGTGCGATCCTTAGCGCCGTTTGCCACCACGCCCAATGCGTTAATACCGGATACTCTGAGTTCATCCATTGACCGCTCAAGCAGCGAGCGCTTCATTCTGCCTAGACCCACCACCATGAGGAATCCGGCAGTTTGGGCGGCGACGAGGTAGGCGTCTGCAAAGCCTAGCAGCGGAGGCGTGTCGTACAGAACCAGATCAAAGTTCTGTTTCGCCTGCTCCATAAATTGCTGCATCCGTTTTGAGGAGAGGACCTTGGTTGAATCGGGAGGAACCGAGCCTGCGGTAACGACAAACAAGTTATTGTCCAAGGGCACCTTTTGCAAGACCTCTTCGAACCCTAATCCCGCCGTGACAAATTCAGTTAATCCTTGTTGACCCCGGAGGCCCAGTCGACTTTGTAAACTTGGACGACGTAAATCGGTATCCACAATCAGCACCCGTTGTCCCATGGCGGCGGCTGCTTGCCCCAAGTGCAAACTGACGGTTGTCTTACCTGAATTGGGAACGGGAGAGCTGATGGCTAAAGACTGAATTTGAGACTCTGGACTGGTCAGGCGAATGCTAGCGTATAGGGATCGGAAAGCCTCGATAAAAGGCGCAGACGTTTGGTTTTGGGCATCCTCAGGCGTAAGCCCAAACACATAACCGGCTTGCTTTAAGCGGGTCGCCACACTGGCTGCAGGGCCAAACTTCTCCAGGTATTCGTTGAAAGGAATGACGCCCAAAAGTGGTAGTTTGGTGACATCTTTGACTTCCTTGACCGTGTGGATGACGCTGCTGAGTTTGTCTACCATCAGAGCAGCCCCGATGCCCAATAATAGGCCTAACCCTGTCCCCAAAACCAAGTTGCGCTGGACGCTTCCTGAAGAGGCCATAGGGTCGCCCGGTTGGCTGAGAAGTTCCCAGGGAGCCTGTTTTTGGGCGGCGTCAATACGCAACGCCTCCCGCTTAGATAGAAATTGATCGAGGTTGTTTGTGGCAATCTCCAGTTCCCGCTGGATGTTGCTATATTGGCGGGCGACTGTCGAAAGCTGTTTAATCCTTTGATTCAGCAAATCAACCGCTTCGCCTAAGGCCTGATTACGGGTACTGAGCTCCCGAATCCGACTATCCACCTGTCTCTGTACCCGTTGCCCTTCTCTGGCCACAAGCGGCGCTAAGTTTTGTCGCTGTTCTTGGAGAATCTGAATTTCTGGACTGGCTTCCAAAAATAGGGTGGATTGCTCCGCCAGTTGGCTATCGATTTCTAACAGCTGAGCTAATAGGCCTTGGTAGCGGGGATCTTCAGTCAGTGCTGAGGCGGCGGCGGCTTCGCCCTGCCGAGTTAACTCTCTCTGCAAATCAGAAAAGAGGAGCTGCGCTTCATCAAGTTGAACCTGAATATTCAGCTGTTCCTGGACAAAGGTAGCCACTTGGGTGGACAGTTGTTGGCCTTGAATGGTGGGATCAATTAAATTGTGGGCTTGCCGGAGTTCCTCCAATTTGCTTTCCAGATCATCCACTCGACCTCGTAGCTCAGGCAATTGCTCATCAACGAATTTGATCCCTCGAAGAATATCTCGCTGACGATCTTCCAAACTAAATTGGATGTAAGCAACTGAGACTAAGTCCAGAACATCTTTAACCAATTCAGGGTTGTTATTTTGATAGATTACCGTCAGCACGTCATCGGTTGAGGCTTCGGCGGATAATCCTCCTGAAATCTGCCCATAATCGACAAACTGATATTTATCCTGCAGTTGATCAACAATCGGATCAATCAGTCGGGGACTCTTTAAGATTTTGAGCTTGGTGGCGTCGACGGTAACTGAAATCAAATCTTGCTGACGACTCAGGGTTTGTTGGTTCGTGGCGCCAATAAGTTGGCTTTCCAGCGTCACCGGCTTGGTCAGAATTTCGAAACCCGCACTGTAGATGGGGGTATCCGTAATCGCTTTAAGTACAGCGGCAGAAGCCACAACGGTAGTTACCCCGGCAATCAACAGAATTCTACGGCGGATGGCGGCCAAGGCTTGGCCAAATTCCAGTCCCCCTTCGGCATTCTCATCAATGGGAATATTAGCGCCTGGAAATTGCGGTTCATTATTTGGTAAACGCTGGTCAGCCCTCATTATTTTGACCTCTGTCAAGTCTTTAAGTTTGTACTCTAAAAGCCTTTTTAAAAGGCTGCTCGGTCTTGGTAGAACCGGTAAATGCTGTATGTCAATTTATTTTTTATCAACTATTCGCCTTTAATCCTATAGTTTCAGGAATAGTCGATAAAAACGCTACAGGGTGTATCTTTGCCGCGGACAAGCTCAAATTTGTTAATCATCCTTAACCTTGTTCTGCTAGCGAACACACTGAACTTAAGCGGATAAAATGACTAGAATAGCCCCAAGATTCTTAAGGGGAGAGAAATCAGAGTAAATGCCCGACTTAGCGGATCCGAGATAGTTCCTAGCGTATCAGACGCCCTAGCAACGCCTGAACGGCTGACAATAACCACATCATTATTCTGGAGGGGAGGATTTCTATCATCGTCGACACCCAGGGTGAAATCAACGTCTATCTTGCGTCGAGTGGCTGTACCATCTGGATTCAGACGAACTAAGTCAACTTTCCCTTGGCGCGCCCGATTGTTAAATCCGCCTGCGGCTAATAGCACTTGATTTAAGGGAGCGTTAGGCGGTACTTGAGTCACCCCTGGGCTATTAACTTCTCCTACGACATTAACCCGCATGGTGTCTGGAGAAAAGCTTGCGGCGGCCACTTCTGAAAGCGGTAGTGGGTCAGCATTTGGATCGGCCTCTGGCACCAAAACGGTGTCGCCTTCCTGCAGAACCAGGTCTTGGGCAATATCGCCGGTTTGCAACAACGACCACAGATCGACATCGATGATTTGTTCAGGCCCCGTGCGCGTGCGTCGGCGAATCTGGATGTTTTGAATGTTTGCTAAGGGTTTGATGCCGCCAGCAACTTGGATTGCCCGAGTGACGGTTGGCGGGACGGAAGATCCTCCCCCTGAACCGGTCTCACCTGCTGCGCCGGTACTGGCTGTGCCGGTGACAGTGTAAGGCCCTGGACGAAAAACTTCCCCGACTACGGCAATGTTCAAGGGACGATTTTCATTGGCTGCAAAGCTAGCAGCTGATAACAGCATCGCGTCGGCTAGACTGAAGCGGTCTGTGGCTGGGATATATAAAGTGTCGCCGTCGCGCAGGGTTAAGTCGTAAGCCAGATCGCCTGACTGGAGAAATTCCCATAGATCGATGTAGATGATTTGGCCGACTCCAGATCCTTGGGGTCGACGCACTTGGATTTGTCTTAGATCTGCAGAATGGGTAATTCCACCGGCTGTTTCAATGATGCTGGTGACGGTTGGGAATTGCGCCCCCTGACGTTCAAGGGTATAGGAGCCGGGACTGGTGACTTCACCCGCGACGCCAATTCGAAATGGACGGGGGACAACTAGGCTAACGGTAACTCGAGGATTTCTAAGAATATTTCCATAGGCCGCGGCGACGGCGTCAGCGGCTTGATTTAAGGTCAAACCTTGAATTGAAACAGCGCCGGCGACGGGTAGATTTAATGAACCATCAATTAAAACTTCATGTTCGCCACTATATTGAGGCACGCGAAAGATATCAATTCTGATGCGATCGCCAGCGCCTAATGTATAAGCTTCTTCAAAGGTGCTGGGGGCTGGGGGCGGAGTGGGTTGCCTATTCAAACTTGCTGCAGGAGCTCGGGGTAATTCTATCGGCGCAGCGCCAAAGCTAGGGCTAGCTGTGAGCGCTAGAAGGGCTAGGGCGGTGGCGGGTCGAATAATCGACTTAGAAAAACCTATAAAATTCGTATCTACCATAAGGCATAAGTTTGAGTTAGGTTTAATGAGAATGCCCTTTTATCTTAGGCAACTGTGTTATCTATAGTTGCAACACTTGTAGCGAAGATTCCGCAAACATCTGCATGGATTTGACGAGCGTTAATATAGACTTGTTGCAGAGTCCAAAGATATAAAGCTTAGGTAAGGTTTTGCACTTGCCCTGCTTGGTCCGCCAAAATCAATTGTATCTACTGTGGCTTATGTCACAAAATACTCTGCTAAGGGAGCAGAGGGTTTATATTCAGGGGGATTGGCGTAGGTGTGTCGATATAGTCACTTCATGATTTCAATTTAAAGACCTGTTGAATCTACCCAAAAGCCAACGGAATTTAAGAGGGTTATGAGTCATTTCCCAGATTTTAGTAATCAGGGGTATCAAGTAGAGAAAACGCTGGGCTCTAATCGCGCCGGGGGCAGAGTTACCTATCTTGCAAAAGATATCCGGGGCCAGCAGTCGGTGGTAATTAAACAGTTTCAATTCGCTAAAATTGACGCGAGTTGGTCAGACTATGATGCGTATGACCGCGAGATTCAAGTGTTGCGTGGACTTGATCATCCGGGCATTCCGCGCTATCTCGACTGCTTTCAAACAGAGGCTGGCTTTTGCATGGTTCAGGAATATAAACATGCATTTTCCTTGAAAGTTTCGCGCAGTTTTAGCCCCACTGAAATCAGACATCTTGCCCTTTCTATTTTAGAAATATTGGTTTATCTCCAAAATAGAATTCCCGTTGTCATTCATCGAGACATCAAACCGGACAACATCTTGGTTGACGACCAAGTCAATGTCTATCTGGTGGATTTTGGCTTCGCTCGGATTGGTGATGGAGAGATTGGGGTCAGCAGTGTGGTGAAAGGCACGTTGGGTTTCATGCCCCCTGAACAATTATTCAATCGCCAACTAACTGAAGCCTCTGATTTGTATAGTCTGGGAATGACGCTGCTCTGTTTGCTGACTAAAACTCAAGCGGACGAGATCGGAAATTTAGTTGACATTAGCTATCAGATTAAGTTTCAGCATTTAGTTCCTAAACTTGATCTGCACTGGGTTAAATGGCTTGAAAAAATGGTGGAGCCTAAGCTCCAGGACCGCTTTTCAAATGCATTGGCGGCTTTGCAGGCGATACCTTCTCATCCCATTTATTCGCCTGAAATTCAAATCAGTCCAATGGACCTTGACTTCAGAGCGAAACGATTGGGACAGCGATTAACTCAAACCATTACCCTGAATAATCTTGTCCCTGAGGTGATGTTGAAGGGAACGTGGGACGTTGAACCTCACCCGAATGATCCGCTTTCTGCTTCAGGCGGTCATGTTTGGATATCTTTTAAGCAAGAGACGTTTGAGGGGAATCAGACGGAATGTCAAATTACAGTTGACACCAG
>JASJDH010000369.1 GCA_030065175.1 Leptolyngbyaceae cyanobacterium MO_188.B28
ATACCTTGGCTGTACGACCGTAGATGACCGAGAATGGTCAGGATACTTCAGGTATTTTAAGTAAGCCTTAGTGCTTGAATCTCTTGCATACATAGTATTTCAGTCATCCTTTACAAAAAATGACTACCGAACTGTTCAATCTGTTCGTCATCAAATTCGGTTATCGTGACATCAGTGAAACGGCGAAAACTGCTTCTATAGGCAGCAATGCGGCAAGAAACAACAAAGCTGTTTTGATCGTATTGATCAACGAAATCTTCAATGTGCTCGATCGCCCAGTTGAAATTGTGGGTTGGGACTTCATCCAATCCGTCCAATAGCACCAGCAGTTTTCCTTGATCAAGCATTGAGGCCGTAAAATCTTCTGCTGCCAGGAAACCACAGGTTTTAAATTCCTTGGCAATTACCTGCTTTAGATTTAGGGTTTCACCCTTGAACTCTTTTAATTCAATGAACACTGGAATACATTCACCTTGGATTTTCATATCAGTAAACTCACCCTAAATCTGACGGAGAAGTTTACATCATGAGATCGCCATAGGTTATGAGGAATAAAGATTGTAGAGAATTAAATAAACTTCATTAAGCGGACTTGACAAGGTTTGTTCCTGGAAAACATGAAGTCTTGTAAGGGGTGATTTTGGCGTTTTAGAGATAGTGCTGTCTACCAGAGGCAGAGTTAGAGGGCATTTTCAGCGTTGCCAACCCAGTGAGGCTTGAATGAAGCCGTTTTTTAGAATGGCTATTACTGTGAGAATAGCCCCTAATTTATGCAAGCGATAGAATTCTTTACGAAACCTCAATCCATAGCGCATAAGCAGTATGAGGCGCTGCGAGCTTTCTATGTTGAGGGCCGGTCTGCTGCTGAAGTCGCTGAGCAGTTTGGCTACACTTTATCGTCGTTTTATTCGCTCAATCGCGATTTTAAGCAGCAACTGGCGGCATCCCAGGCGGTTGAGCAATTCTTTGTCAGTTCGCTGAAGGGACGTAAACCAAAGGAAACGATGGGCAAAGTCGAGGGGGTGATCATCAAGCTCCGCCAACAAGACCTCTCAGTCCCTGAGATCAAGGCAACCCTGGATGCTCAGGGCGATGATGTGTCTGAAAGTACGATTTACACGGTCCTCAAACAAGCTGGATTTGGCCGCTTGCCCAGGCGCTCTGTCGCTCAGCGACAAGAGGCGTTATCTTCTGTGCAACTGAGTGCTCCGACCAGTCAACCATTGAGCTATATCAGTGAACAATTTAGCACGCAACAAAGTATCGGTTTGTTAGGAGTGTTGCCTTACCTTCAGCGCTATGGCATTCACTCAATCATGGCTCATTCCGAGTACCCGAAAACTCAGCCCCTCAATCGGTTAAGCTCGATCTTGAGTTTTGTCGCCTTGAAACTCTCGAGTATCCGACGCTATGGGGCTGATGACCTGTGGTGTATGGACCGAGGGTTAGGACTGTTTGCCGGACTCAATGTATTGCCCAAAACTGCTTGGTTTTCTGCTTATTCCTATCGCGTCAGTCGGGGCATGAACCAATCTTTTCTGAAAGCCTTGCATCGATGTTGGCGCCAACAAGGATTGTTGTCAGACAGCGCCAATTTAGATTTTACAACTCTACCGCACTGGGGTGACGCCGCCCACTTGGAAGGCAACTGGTCAGGCTCCCGCAATAAATCCCTCACCTCGATTCTGGCAGTTTTAGGCCAAGATCCCGACAGTGGATTGATTACCTATGGCGATACGACAGTTCGTCATGCCAGCCAAAATAAGGTCGTGCTTGAATTTGTCGATTTCTATCAGGCCCATCCGGACCATCCCCTCAACTATTTGATCTTTGACAGCAAGTTCACCACCTATGAACAGCTGAAGCAACTCGATGAACTGCCCAATCCGATTCGGTTTATCACCATCCGTAAGCGGGGTAAACGTATCGTTGAAGGCCTCAATGCCCTGCCTCAGTCAGCCTGGAAAACGATTCGGGTCCAAGCTGCCAATGGCCGCACTCGAACCCTACAGGTTCATGAACAAACAGTGTTTCTCAAGGACTATGGCAAAGATATCCGACAACTGGCCATTGCTGGCGTCGGTCGGATTAAACCCGCTTTGTTAATCACCAATGATTTTGAATTACCCATCAAACAGGTGATTCACAAATATGCTCGCCGTTGGCTCGTCGAGCAAGAAATTGATGAACATATTCAATTCTTCCATCTCAACCGTTTGTCTTCCTCAATGGTCATCAAGGTTGATTTTGACCTGACAATGTCCATCCTGGCTCATAACCTCTATCGCCTGCTGGCTCTTGATTTAGAGGGATATTCTCATCTCAACGCCACGTCGCTATTTGAGAAGTTTATCTGTAATTCGGGGTCCGTGAGTATCACTCCTGAGGCCATCTCAGTCACGATGAAAAAGAAACGGCATTTGCCGATCTTACTCAGAGCCCTCGAGCCGTTTCAAAATCAACCCATTGCTTGGATGCAAAACCGGCGGCTTAATTTCAGGGCGGATGTCTCCTCTTAGCGCCGCTTCATAAACAAATGTAACGCTATGGATGGATATCGATCTCAAGCAGATTAGTCCATTTCAACTCAAATCCTCCAACAAGCCTGATACCAGCACTCAAAGGGATTTTAGCCATTACTTTCGAACATTCAGCTGCTCCCAATTTTTAGGGTCGCTTTTTCAATATGAAAATCTAAGATCATCCCTAAGCTGTCGTGCTCCTTTCTGAGAGCTTGATTGATCTGCGATAAATCCAAGTAAGAAGGACAAACCTTGTTTCAATTCTTTACCTAAATTGATTAAAGAGCACAACAGCAGTCCTAAATTAGTCATAAATTCTATGAAATGGGGATCAGGGTCAAACAGCAATTTCGAGACTGTGAAAAACCTTTTTTATATACAAATCATTTAGGAGCATCTTATCTAACTTCCTATTATCTGAACTAAATCATGCATGATTGCTCAAAGTTTATTAAGCACTCAACATCTTGCCTACTTTTGGGCGCATAAATCAGCAATTAATACCAATTAAAAATAGATGAGCATAACTCTGAGACTGAAAGCCTTGCTGTCAAAAGGTTTATTTCAATCTATGGTCATTTATTGAGGTGAAAGACATCGACCATGTTTAAGTGGGGGCATCACTTAAGAATTAAGTCAAAGCTGATGATTTTGCTTTTGACAGCAAGCATAGGCTCCATTCTGACCATTAACTTAATCAGCTTGCTGAGAAGTAAAGCAATCATTCGGCGGATTATCTCTAATGAATTAACTTATGTACGCGCTAGCAAAGCTCACGAGATCCAACTATACTTCAACGAAATCCACGCCCATATTCAGACATTGTGCGAGGATCCCACCATCGTTAACGCCATGGTTGAGTTTGACACGGCTTTCCAAACACTCAATCAAGTCTCCATCCCAAGTGACTGGGACAGAGCAACAGAAAAGTATTATCAAATCGAATTTTTCTCCAGACTTTCCCAACACATCTCCGGTACGCCGCACTTTGACGTCTACCGTCCTTTAAGTCAAGCAGCGCGGTATCTTCAGTATCGATATATTGTTGATAACTTCTATGCTGTCGGCGAAAAAGACAAGCTGCTTGATGCTGGCGATGACAGTGATTACAACCAGCTTCACATTAAATATCATTCATTTTTCAGCAAGTTAACTCATCAGTTTCATTACGACAATCTATACCTGATCAACTTCGATACAGGAGAAGTTGTTTACTCAGTTGATAAAACAACCGATTTGGGCGCGAATCTGGAGGACGGTCCTTATCAGTACAGCAACCTTGGAGATTTAGTGAAGGCTGTCCACCGCAATCCGCATCGTGAGGCGGTGCATATGGTGGATTTCAATTTTTATCATCCTTCCTTTGGGGAGCCAGAGGCTTTTATGGGCGGCCCCATTTACTCCGGGCAACGCATCGTAGGGATTTTAGCTGTGGAAATGCCGGTTACGGAAATTGACAATATTTTGAGCAATAACCAAAACTGGCTCCACGATGGATTAGGTAAGACCGGGGAAGTATATTTAGTCGGATCCGATCAGCTAATGCGGTCTACGTCTCGGTTTTTTATCGAAACGCCGGAAGATTATAAAGCTCGATTACGGGCTAACAGAACTCCACTCAAAACCATTGAATCAATAGAAAAGCATGGGTCTTCAATACTGCTTCAAAAGGTGGATACAGAAGCGGTTCGAGAAGCCCTAATCGGTGAAGAAGGGACAAAGATAATTAACGGCTATCAGGGTCGAAAGGTGCTCTCTGCTTATGGCCCGCTATCCATCGAAGGTTTGGACTGGGCAGTTGTCGCAGAGATGGAACGTGACGAGGCTTATCAACCTCTTCAAGCTCTAGAACTCTACATCTTCATGGGCACCGTGATTATTATTCTTCTGGTTACCTGGTTTGCTAACTTCGGCGCCAACCTATTCTTGAGGCCGCTCAAGCTGATGATTGCAGAGATTCATCAGGCGGATGTTAGGCAACAGGATTTTAAGTTACAAATCAATTCCCACGACGAATTGGACGAACTGGCGCAAGCCATCAATAGCATGGCTTACAAACTTAGCCAACAAACTCGACAGATTCAGCAGGAAGCGAAAGAGAACGAAGCATTGCTATTGAATATATTACCGAGTCGGGTCGCCCAGAGATTTGACAAAGGGGAGGAACAAATTGCCGAAACCATTGAACAAGCAACAGTATTGGTGTCGACTATCAGAGGTTTCACCGAACTTTCCGCCCGCACTTCAGTTTCAGAAGCAGCAGGTATCCTGAATGAATTAATCAATTTCTTTGAGCAAGCCGCTAGAAAACAAGATGTGGAGCGGTTCCAAATCCTGGGCGATCGATACTTAGCGGTGTGTGGGGTGAATCGACTCTATTTAGATCACACCAAACGAGTTGTGGATTTTGCCTTGGAAATTTCCAGTATTCTGGAAGGCTTTAATCAGAAATACCATACTTCTCTAAGGCTACACATCGGTATACATAAGGGGCCATTAATGGCAGCCATCATCAGAACAAAAGAAAGCCAAAAGTTTACATACAATCTTTGGGGCAAGACGATGGACATAGCTAACAAGCTTAATCAGCAAGCCCAACCCAATACCATCTTGGTCTCGCAGTCAGTCTATGACGCTCTGCGGGACTTATATTCTTTTGATCAGGATAAAACACTTGACATTGACGCCCAAGAAAAATTAGTAACTTGGCTTTTGAGAGATCCTTCTCAGTCAGGCGCTAAAACCGTTAAGCAAAATATCCAGAATGGTTCAACATGAAGGTTAAATGAAGTGTCATGGAGCGATCGCTTGTATTCTTAGGATTAGTTTTAATCATTGGCATTCCAATACTGACCATTACCTTAGGAGAGGTCAGCGAATGTTTAAGCCAAAGAGGGAATCCACTGGGGAAGTTTTTCCAAGACGCCCGCACCTATCTCTTGCCTCCGTTAGCAATTTTATTGGCGACGCGGATGATTTCACGTTTTTTAGCGGTAGGGTATGCAGATATTTCTATAGCGATCGCTGAAACAGTTTTCTGGTTGGCTTTTATCTATGTCATTGTCCTCAGGAAATTCGTCTTACGGGTTCATGTCCCCACCCTATTATTTCAAGTGACTCGCATTCTGGCGTTTCTGGTGATTGGCGGATATGTATTTATTAATATATGGGGAGTCGACCTACTTGAATTAGCGACCTTTTTGGGAATTGCTTCAATTGTCACAGCTCTGGCGTTGCAGAATACAATTAGCAGCCTGGTATCCGGGTTTTTGCTAATTTTGGAAAGACCCCTCCGGAAAGGCGATTGGATTCGGGTTGGCGATATTGAGGGGGAAATTATTGAAATTAACTGGCGCGCTGTCCGTCTTAGAAGTGGGGGAAGCGTGGTGATCGTCCCTAACGTAGGTTTATTTGAAGATACTATCCAGAACTACACATTATCTCACCAGTTATATGCGGATAGTCTTTCGGTCAGTTTCTCCTATGAAGATCCGCCTAACCGGGTGAGACAGGCCCTCAAGAGCGCTGCTTTAACCATCGAAGGAATTGTAACTGACCCACCGCCCGATGTGATTACAAAGTCCTATGATGAGTCTGTCATCTCCTATGAATTAACCTTTTACGTTAAGGACTTCAAGCAAAAAAGTAAAATTTATAGTGACTTAATGACGAGAATTTATTATGTCGCAAAGCGGCATAAGCTAAAAATCCAAGGCAAAGATTACGAGCAGGATATTGCTCAATCTGACATCATAGATTTCCTGCGCTCACTACCTTATTTTGTTGGCATTGATAGGGAAGCAATCGCAAGACTTACCCAAAAGGTTGCCGTAGAGTATTACGGAATTGGGGAACAGGTTCTCCAAATCGGAACACCCAATCAAGGTTTTTATTTCATTCTTGAGGGACATCTGCAACTCTCAGTTATGGACAGCCATCATCATCAGCGAGAGGTCGCCAAATTGGTCCGGGGTGATTTTTTTGGAGAAATGGCTTTGCTGCCGAGAGAACCCAGCTCTGTATCCGCCCGCGTAATTGAGGATATAAAGGTGATTGTTATCGACTACGTTTCAATGTATCGATTCCTGGAGGAAAGCCCTCAATTCGCCCTCGAGATCAATCAGTTCATCAATAAACGGAAAAAAACAGCTGATATGGCTAAATTAGGAGTGTAGTTTAAGCTCCACTCCTCTACAGTCTTCTACCTAGACTTTATTTTTACGCTATTCCCTTATCCCCCTCGAATACTTTTGGATATAAGTCGGCAGCTCTATTCCATCCGCCAGACGCGGATCCGATACAGGTTCAGCGGCTATCAAACGCAAGGGAAGTTCTCCCGCCCAGAAGGGTAATGAATAGTCGGCCTCATCATCATGGGGAGACCCGGTGCGAACCTTGGCCGACGCTTCGGTCAGCGGCAGAGACAGCACCAGTGTGCCCGCAATTTCCTGGCGAGTTGGCTGGCGAGTGTCCGACCACCGACCCGGAATAATATGCTCCGTGAATGCCTTCAATGCTTCAACCTTCTCGCTCGCATCATCCACCAACGACGCCATACCGAACACTACCACCGAGCGATAATTCATCGAGTGATGAAAAGCTGAACGGGCCACCACCAAGCCGTCTAAAAGCGTAACCGTGAGACACACCTGCACCCCCTGTTTCAACGTGCGGAGCATCCGACTGGCGGGGGAACCGTGGACATAAATGCGATCGCCCATCCGACCATAGGCCGTTGGAATCACAAACGGTTGCCCATCCACCACAAACCCCAACTGACAAATCAATCCTTCATCCAAGATTTGATAGATGGTTTGACGGTCATAGATACCCCGTTTGGAAATCCGCTTGACCTGATTGCGGGCAGTAATGGGGAAAGTTTCTGTAGTGGTTAGGTTTTCTTGAGAGATCATTGGGTAAAGCTCCTTACGGGATTTTGAATTTTAGTGATTGGTCATTGGTCTCAACGTCAACCGCATCGCATTTGTCGGTGCAAATCCCAACCGTTTGTAAACTGACTCGCCGAGTGGGGAGGCGTTCAGGAGGGCGTGGGTGCAGCCGATGGCTTTGAGGTGGGCGATCGCGCTTTGAGTCAGTTGGGTGGCGATGCCCTGTTTGCGATGGGCGGGTTCAACGTAAACGCCCCAAATGTAGCCATACCGTCGATAATCAGGTTTAAGCACATCGGGGTAGAGGCCAGCAAATTGTTGGCAGCCGACTGACCCGACCAGTACATCCTCTTTCTGCGCTATAAAGGCCTGGTAGTTCAATGTCTGGCGAGCGGTTTCGATGTACTCAATCACAGTCGATCGCCAATCAGGATTAATCGCGCTCTCAGGCACATCTGCATCCAACCACATGTGATAGAAATGCGCCGCGATCAGCGAATCTTCCTCCTGAGTTGCTTTCCTCACCTGAACGGTTGTTATGTTAAGCATCCGTGACACCAAGTTGAAATACTCAGTCAAGTTGTCATTAGCCTAACCATCCAAATGGACTTCCACAAGAACCAATTTTGAGATATAACATAAGTCCACTTTCTAGAAGTCAGGAGTCAGGAGTTAGGAGTCAGGAATCAGGAGTCAGGAGTCAGGAGTCAGGAGTCAGGAGTCAGGAGTCAGGAGTCAGGAGTCAGGAGTCAGGAGTTTGCCCCCTTATCTCGCTAGGATTTTGGCTTCTCTCTCCTCCGCATCTTCCCCAAACGCAATAAATTGCGTTACTACATGCATTCCTCCCCATCTCCCCCATCCTCCCCATCTCCCCCTGCTCCCCAACATCCACCCATCCACCCATCCACCCATCCACCCATCCACTCACCCCCCTCCCCCATGGACCTCGCCCTCACCCTCGATCCCCACGCCGATTCCCCCCTGCACCAACAGCTCTACGAAGAATTGCGTCGAGCGATTTTGCAGGGGCGATTGCCGCCGCGGCAGCGGATTCCCTCGACCCGGGGGTTAGCGAAGTTGTTGGGGATTTCGCGGACGACGGTGGTTCAGAGTTATGACCGGTTGCTGAGTGAGGGGTACCTGCAGACGACGGTGGGATCGGGCACCTATATCTGTGACCAACTGCCGGATGATCTGTTGTATGCCCAACCAGTTTCATTGCAGCGTTCTGAGGTTCATCCGCCCATTGTCCTCTCAACCTATGGCGACCGGCTTGCGAAAATGCCGTTCGCTCTGCAATCGGAGCCCCAGACTTCGATCAACTTCCGTTATGGGCGACCGGCGCTGCGTCACTTTCCGATCACGATCTGGCGGAGGCTGTTAGCTCGACATTGTCGGGGAGAGAGCGATTGGCTGGACTATGCCGTCGATATGCAAGGAGATGAACAACTGCGATACGAGATCGCGCGATACTTAGCCCGCGCCCGGGCGGTGCAGTGCGAACCTTCGCAAATTGTGATTACCAATGGAACGCAGCAAGCGTTGGATCTGGTGATGCGATTGTTGGTTGAACCGGGAGCCCGGATCGCCATGGAGGATCCGGGCTATCTGAACGCTCGCCGGATTTTTTTGAGCCATGGGGCGAACCTTTTGCCGGTGGGGGTGGATGAGGCGGGCTTAAAGGTTGGGGAATTGACTCAACAACCGCCGTCATCGATTCGGTTAGTTTATGTCACTCCGTCACACCAATTTCCCACCGGAGCCATTCTATCGCTGCCCCGACGCCTGGAATTGCTGGCGTGGGCTCAGCAATCGGGAGCCCTGATTCTGGAGGATGATTACGATAGCGAATACCGCTATGGGGATCGACCGATCCCTTCGCTGCAGGGATTGGAAACCGGTGAATCCGTTCTCTATATTGGCACCTTTTCCAAAATGTTATTTCCGTCTTTGCGGATTGGATATGTCGTGGCGCCGACTGCGTTAGCGCCTGTATTTGCCCAGGCAAAGTGGTTGAGCGATCGCCATTTGCCCGTCTTGGAGCAGCGGGTGTTAACCGATTTCATCGAAGAGGGTCATTTGGAACACCATATCCGAAAAATGCGATCACACTATGACCGCTGTCGACAGACGCTAGTGCACTCG
>JASJDH010000370.1 GCA_030065175.1 Leptolyngbyaceae cyanobacterium MO_188.B28
ATCGGCGCGAAAAGTAATTGCGCTCACATAATTGTCATATCCCTGTAAGGTTTTGAGCTTTTCTCCAGTTTTGACATCTCTAATTCTGATTGCACAGTAAGTATCTGCTATAGCCAAAGTTTGGCTATTAGGACTAAATACACCCTCAAGCCATTTTCCCGATTCTCGAAATGCTTTAATCAGATGCCCTGTAGACATGTTCCAGAGATGCACTGTAACTTGATCAATCTCAAGACTTTCATAGGTGGCTAGAGTGGCTCCATCTGGACTAATAGCAAGGGGATTTTCTCCTTTAATTGTTCTAAAAGCTCCTCCTGTATCAAGTTTCCAGAGTTTAGTCGTTTCATCGCGACTACCAGTAATCAGTATTCTTTCATTAGGACTGAAACTGATAAAGTTCACTCCAGCAAAGTGTCCCTTCAGTGTCTTGAAACATTTGCCTGTAGCAACATCCCATAATTCAATAATCTCTTCAATCCCAGAAACCGCAAGCGTTTGGCCGTCCGGACTAAATCGAACCCTCCAGACATCATCAGTACAGCCCTTTAGCGTACGAATACATTTATGGTGTTCTAAATTCCAAAGCTTAATCGTTTGATCACGGCTACCAGTCGCTAGAAGTTTTCCACAAGGACTGAAAGTCACTGATGTGACCGCTTGAGTATGCTCCTGGAGGGAGCAAATACATTTATAAGAAGTCATATCCCATAACTTAATAACATGGTCATGACTCCCACTTGCGAGAATTTTACCGTTAGGGCTGAAAGCAATGTCTACAAAACCGTCATGTTCCCGAAGAACTGCAAGTTGCTTCCCATCTGAAGTTCGCCATAGTCGAATTCCTCCACCCCGATCTCCAATTGCATAAATCGTTCCTGTAGGATTAATAGCAATTGAACTGACTGTTTTAAAGCCACGGGTGAATATGGATTTTGATAAGTCAGAACTATAAAAATTTATCTGATGAAGCTCAATGCCTTGTAAATAGGATTGCCAGACACTTAAATTTGAGAAGTCATAATGACTCAATCTTGGTTCATCGTTTGTCAATAAATTCAAGATGTTGCCACCGGCATATCCAGATTTATCTGATGCTTCCTTTAAGAGCATCAGAATTTGTTTTAGCCGCTCCTCAAAATACCTTTTACCGGCGAATATTGCTTTGATGGGTTGTAAGATTAAACGAACTTGGGTTTCTCGAACATAATCTTTCGCTGTCGCTTTTATCAAAGCATGGCTATTGAAAAAAATAATTTTTCGAGTATTAATTTCCTCGGTGATTGTTGAAATGAAGTGATTTGTCAGATACTCCATCACAACATTTTGCAACGTGAATCCTTCTTCACTTCGCTCTACCAAGGAACGCCTTCTCAAAGACTCTAATGTTTCCATCAATTGTTGAGTCGAAATAGGTTGGAGAATATCTTCCTTGAGTTCTTCAATCGAAGTCAGTTCACGGTTTATTGCTAGCCAGTACATTACCGGTTTCCCCATATCCGATAGCCTATCAAACTGCTGATCTAGCAAGTCTCGGATATCGCCAAAGACACCAGTATCCTGACTGAGAAAGTTAGTGATATTCCCCCCAAACAAGTCCTGAATAGTATTCGCTGCAATCTTTAGTGCTAAGGGGTTGCCGCCATAGTAGTCAAAAACCTGCTTCCACTGAACATCGGCATCGTCTAGTCCTTCCGCCTTCAGAAATTCTTTTCCAACATCGGCCTCAAGCCCTTGCAACAGCAATGATCGCACTGGACGATTTCGCCCCTCCAGCCTCGCCACTTCCTTAGGCTTTTCTCGACTGGTGACAACCAAACAGCTTTGATGTCGCGATTCGCCCACCCGCTGCAGCATGTTCCCATAATCTTCATAGCCCTCTCGATACTGCCCTGCCTGAGTTCCTCCTTGCAGAATGGATTCGGCATTGTCTAGCACCAGCAAACAGCGAGATGCTTGGAGATAATGAATTAGTCGGCTAACCGCTTCACCCACTGTATTGGATAAATTCGTCTCTTGCTGATTCGACAGAAACCTGATGCAGTCAGCCAAAATCTTTTCAATCGGGGGGGCTTCTCTCAGACTGCGCCAAATCAAGTAATCAAATTCTGCTTGAATATTTTCTGACAGCCGAGCTGAGAGCGCCGTTTTGCCAATACCGCCTATCCCTAACAGCGCAACCAGATGGCATCGGTCTTGGAGAATCCAGTTTTCCAGAGTGTTTAATTCTTCTGTACGCCCGTAGAAGATAGAGACATCAACCGCTTCACCCCAATCTACAAAAGTTTGAGTTTTGGGCTTTGGGTTTTGAGTCGCTTCGCTAATAGCTGACCCCAAAATGGGTTTGGTGTAATCAGTTTCGATCAGTTCCAAGCCAAAAGACTGGAATAACCGTTCGAGCGTGCGGCGATCGCACCCCTTTTCAACATCCAGAACTTTCGCCACCGTGCCCGCATCCAGACCCGTGCGATCGCTCAGTTCCTCTAGGGTGAGCTTTTGGCCGAAGTTTTCTTCTTCTTCAATTTCAGCGATCGCTGCTCGAAGTTTTTGCTGGCCTTGGTGGGTAAGGATGACACCGCGTCTACGTTTGCGCTGCTGGCTAGTCATAATTCAGAGCACCGGGAGTTAAGCCTGATTTTCAGGAAGTTAAGGAGAGTTGACCCGATTTTAAGCGCTTTGACTTGGCATGTCCTCAAATTGAAAGCAAGTCCTAATGCTTGATGAGTCCTAGGCCAGGAGCATTAGGCCAAAAAAGTCCACAAGTTCCTGCTTAACGCAGCTAGTTTCCCTGGAGAGAAATCCCTCAAAAATGCAGAATTGACTCAAGCAAACATCATCAGGGGGGTTAAACCATGAGCTTGAATGATTTTCTATTACACAATGAACTTCTTCCATTTTCGGGCATTGGCAAGGTTGAAGAAACTATTAGCGCCCAACAGTTAGGCCGAGTTCGCTTTCAAGCCACCTACTGGCGGGCGCGCTTTCAGCAGCCGAGCTATCCTCAGGCAATTTCACCGGGCAATCAAATCAGGATTGTTGGTCGAGAAGGGCTGACGTTGTTAGTGGTGCCGATGGAGGTCAAAGAAGCCACTGCATATGAGGATCGTTGCTGAAGATTTGAATGCTTAGCCCCACTTATTTCAGGAGGTGACCCATGAAAGTCCGACAAAACTATAGTTGGATGATCCAACTCATAGGTAAACTGACCAAATACTTTTTGTTTGGCTGCTTTGGAATTGCGATCACGATTGTATTGTCTTCAATCTTAGGGTTAGGGGCGATCACGCAATGGCTCCTAGATTTTCTAAACGACTATTTCTGGCGGAGTCTTGCTACACTCCTCTGTCTATTAGCGATCGCTGTATTTCTAGAGTCGATGGGGCATTGGTCCGAATAATTGAACTGCTACCACTGCTGAGTCAAAAATCTCAGCAGTGGAGAGGGGTGAACTTATCTGAAAGGACATTTTTTAGAGTTTAGGTGAATGCTGCAACCTAATCACTTAACATCATCGTTTTTTACATTGAAATTGAACTACCAAGGCTCAGATTATGAGCCTATTAATTCTTCAAAGTCGTCTAAATCTGCCTGTCTTATTTGCATAGCTTCACGGACTTTAGAACTTTGCCTTGGGGCTTCTATTTGGTTGAAGATTTGAATTGATTTGTGAAAACTAGAACTTGCCTCATAAACCTCAGACATGGCTTTATAAGTAAGACCTAACTGATAATAAGCCTCAGCTAATTCACATCTAGTACCTATTTGAGCTAGAAGCTTTACCGCAACCTTATTTCTTGATAGAGCGTCTTCAAATTTATTCTGATCTCGCAATAGTTCCGCTAGGCCATATAATGCAACACCTTCGACTTGAGTATACCTACTATCTTGGGAAAATTTGATTGCTCTCTTATACATTTCCAAGGATTTCTCAAAATCTTCTATCTTTCGATAAGCAAAGCCTAAAGACAAAAAACGATATCCTTTTCCCCACAAATTCAGACCGAATTTGTGGATATTTTTATAGCTTTTTTCGGCAAAATTAAATGTCTTCTCTTTATCATTTAAGCAAGCATATAAAAAAGCCAATCTAAAACAGCAAATATTATTAGCAAGTTTAATATTCCTATTTATAGCTTGTTGAAAGTATTGTTCGGCTTGTTCAAGATTCCACAGATCTATTTCACAGTTGCCTAAATTTATTAAGGCCAAAACTTCTGTATACTCTAATGAGTGATCAGGACAGTCAAGCGCCAAATTTATGCATTTTTGAGAATATTTAATAGAATCTGATATACATCCCATAAACCGAAAATCACTCGCTATGTAATGATATAACCTGCATTTCTTATGTCTTGACGTGATTTTTTCTACTACATTTAAGGAGGCAGAACTAATCTGATTAAGTAGACCTAATCTTATGAAAGCCCCATGTAAACTTTCACCTTCATGAAAGCCATGCCATTTACTAGGACGACGTTTCAGAATAATTTCACCGGCATTGTCATATTGGCTAATATCTAAATAATGGTAATATGCTTCAAAAGCTTTCAAGGCGTCTTCTTCTGTTTTGATTCTTTCAACACTTTGACTCCAAAATTCTGCAATAATTTGATTGGGATTTTCCCAGTCTTGGGTTTTTCTAATATGAGGGATTGTTTCTGCTCGAATTACAGGATGTAACCAGTATTCTCCATTTTCGAACTCAATTAAAGAACGGTCTTGCAAAGACTTAATCACTCGTCGATGACGACTCTCTGGTACATCCCACAATAGGCAAAAAAGCCCTTCGATTGGAACAGTTGGCACATCCTGATAGCGATAGCACCCCATACGGGAAAGTAACTTATACGCCTCTGGATCAAGCTGTTGCAATCTATTAATCTGCTGAGTGACTAAATCTTCTAAATCTCTCTCAACAAACAAGTCATCCTGATTCGCCTGCCAATAAACTTCTACATCGCCCATAAAGTCTTCTGTGATCGCGCTACTGAGAATCTCCATTGCCTTTGCATTGCCTCCATAGGCATTGTGCAAAGCAGGAAGAGCGCCACCCCTAGCTTCTACTCCATCAAGGGCAAGGGAAACCAGTCCACGATTTTGGAAAAACTGTTCCCAGGCTGTAATATCCAGGCTCTTAAGTAAATAGTGCTGAACAGTAACACTTGACTCTCGCAAACGCTCACGGCTCGTTATTAGCGTCATTGATTGCACCGCTGGATCCACCAAAACTCTTAGCAGCTCTACATAGCGACGATGAGGTTCAATAAATTTGCCTGCTGAATCCAGCGCTGGTTCTAGATTGTCGATGAGGATTCCGATCGGCTCTGCTTGCAGCTTGTGTTTGAGTCGATCCAGAGAAACCAGAAATTCCCGCCCTGGTTCTTCTCCCAGTTGACGCAGTTTTTCCTCCAACAAACTCTCAATCGAGGCAATATCCTTCGTTTCCTTCGCGATCGGGAACTCCAGCACTGAGTCAAATTCTTGTCGAAGATAGCGACGAGCTAGCGTCGTTTTGCCCACCCCACCTCTCGCTTGAATGGCGATTATCTTCGCCCCTCGACTCACCAGAGTATTGAGATCTGCAATTGCCCCTTCTCGCCCCACAAAGTTCGGATCGATCTGAGGAGCTTGCACCTGCACTACCGAGATATGATCATCTTCTTCTAGTGTGAGCCTAAAGGCTTGAAAACAGCGGTTGAGCGATCGCTTATCTGACCCATCCCGATCCAAGATTTTCGCCACTGTTCCTGGATCAAGCCCCGTCAACTCTCCCAGCTTCTCCAGACTATAACGATAGCCAGCGTTATCCGCCAACTCCCTTTCTCGAATACAACTCTGGAGTTTTTGCAATCCATTTGGCGTCAGGATTCGAGCACGATTTCGCTTCTTAGCACTCATTAATGTTAATGGCGTTAAGTTCAGGATTTTGAGTCAGGAGCTGGATGATCCAGAAGATAATCAGTCCTGTTCTCGATTTTACGCAACCTCATCGGTGCAAATACAAAAACTTTCCAAAAGCTGAAGCGGTTTAGTCTTGCTGGCTTTGCAAAATTGAGAATCTGAAGGCTTTAATGTCCTATCTTAACGACCGCTTTTTCCCTGGTCTAACGGGTTTGAAAACAGGACACTGATCGTAACATCAGCGTTCCAGTCAGGAGGCCAAAGATGCTACATCAATATCAACACCTCTCAGTAGTGGCTTATCCTTGAATATCGGAGTGCAGGAATCCGGTTCTGTCGAAGTCCCTTCAGCGCCTATAACATCTCCACCTACCCACGGAGACAGTCTCTTTTGGACGATAGTGGCGATCGCAATCCTGGTGAAGGCAATTTTGGGCGGCTCAAAAGAAAACAAAGGATGATGAATCCCGGATACTCCGTCATGCTTGTAAAGCAGAGTTACGGCTCTATCTGAAATTAAAAATCTTTCGTCAAGTAGGACACTAATTTTGAACATCTGTACTATCCTGATGATAATCTTCCGCCCATTTTGAGCGTGCGGACGCCCAGCTACGTCATCGTCAGCAAATTGCTGAACAGACTGCCCCCCATAAAGTCCAATAAGTAAAGACTTCAGCCAACTCAGTCAAACCCTGGTTGACCTTGTGACCGAATCGTCGAGCCTATACCGCACCCCTTCACCCGCAACGGCTGTCTCGCCAAGGCAGCTGCCATCCTCCCCTGCCCCTCTCCCCATCGAATCTCTCCAGGGCGTCGTCGAGCGATTAACCTTCCACTCCGAAGACTCCGGATATACCGTCGCCCGCCTCAAAGCCCCCAGAACCCGTGAACTGATCACCATTGTCGGCAACTTCGCCAATATCCAAGCAGGTCAGACCTTACAACTGCAGGGCGTCTGGCGAGAGCATCCCAGATATGGGCAGCAGTTTCAAGTCAATCGCTATCGAGAAACTAAACCCGCCACGCTGAGCGGACTGGAAAAATATCTGGGCAGCGGCCTGATCAAAGGGGTTGGTCCCGTCACCGCCAAGCGGATTGTGGCCCACTTTGGATTAGACACGCTGGACATCATCGAGCATGACATCGACCGTCTGATTGAAGTGCCGGGGATTGCTCAGAAACGGGTGAAGCTGATCCAGAAAGCCTGGGAGACCCAGAAGTCGATTAAAGAGGTGATGCTGTTTCTCCAGGGGCATGGGGTCTCCACCACCTACGCCGTCAAGATTTTCAAGCAGTATGGCGATGAAGCCATTGAGACGGTCTCTCAAAATCCCTACCAGCTGGCCAAAGATGTCTATGGCATTGGCTTTGTCACCGCCGATGCGATCGCCCGTAATTTAGGCATCGCGCCGGGGTCTGAATTCCGTTATTGCAGCGGCGTTCTCCATGTGCTCGGTGAAGCGTCGGAAGAAGGTCACTGTTTTCTCCCGCAAACAGAACTGGTCGAACGAAGCGTTAAACGGTTGACCTTGCCTGACCACGAACCGAACCCAGACGCCCTGCTGAATCTGACCACTCAAATGGGGGTGGAAGAGGAATTGGTGATGCAAGGGGGTTCTAGCGACCAGGCAGGACAGTTCATTTGTTATGCGCCGCCCTTCTTCCAGGCCGAACAGAATCTGGCGGAGCGACTGCGACGATTACTGACTCAGCCCCTGACAGTCGATTTGCCGCGAGTGCGGCGGTGGATTGACCGTTTCACCGAGAAAACAAAACTCCAACTCTCCGATGAACAACGTCACGCCGTCGAAATGGCCGCCAGTCAGCGGGTCTTAGTGCTCACAGGCGGTCCCGGCTGCGGCAAGACGTTCACCACCCGCACCATTGTCGCCCTTTGGAAAGCCATGGGAAAGGAGATCGCCCTGGCTTCTCCCACGGGGCGAGCCGCTCAGCGCTTGAGTGAAATGGCGGGGCGGGAAGCCAAGACGATTCATCGACTGCTGGAGTTTGACCCCAAATCCATGCGCTTCAAGCGGGATGCAGAGAATCCCATTCCAGCCCAGGCGATTGTGGTGGATGAGTCCTCCATGCTGGATTTGTTCTTGGCCAACTCTCTGATTAAGGCCATTGCCTTGGACGCCCAACTCCTGCTAGTGGGCGATACAGACCAGCTACCCAGTGTAGGACCGGGCGCTGTTCTGGCTGATCTGATCGCCTCGCAACAGATTCCGGTGGTGCGGTTGACCCAGGTGTTTCGGCAGGCCCAGGCCAGTCAAATTGTCCGTAATGCCCACCGCATTAACCAGGGGCAATTTCCCAAACTGGAATCGGTGTCCAATCAGCCCCGGTCGGATTGTCTCTGGTTAGGGGCTCCGGAACCCGAGGAGGGCGTTCAAGCTATCCAGAACTTAATCACCGATGTGATTCCCCAGTTAGGCTTTGACCCAGCTCGGGATGTGCAGTTGCTAGCGCCCATGACTCGGGGTGTCGTCGGCACCCGCAATCTGAATCAGGTGTTGCAGGCGTTGATCAATCCCCCTGACCCAGTCAAAGCTGAAATTGTTCGGGGTGGCATGACTTTGAGGGTGGGCGATCGCGTGATTCAGCAAGTCAACGATTATGATCGCGAAGTCTTCAATGGCGACCTGGGCAGGATTACCGCGATTGATATCGAAGAGCCGGAAGTGACCGTTCAGTTTGGAGATCGCACCGCCACCTATGACTACGCCGACCTTAACGAAATCACCCTGGCCTGGGCGGTGACCATTCACAAGAGTCAGGGCAGCGAATATCCTGTGGTGATTCTGCCCCTCTACATGCAGCATTACCTGATGCTGAGCCGCAATCTGCTCTATACGGGGTTGACCCGTGCTAAAAAGCTGGTGATTTTGGTGGGGCCGCAGAAGGCGATCGGCCTGGCAGTGAGGCAGGTGAAAGACCAGCAGCGCTATACAATGCTGGCTCAGCGCTTAGTCAAGGGCTCATAGGTGCTTTGTAGGCTGGTGGGAAGTCGTCATTGAGAAGCTGATAGACAATCCCTACGTCAATATTGCGATCTCGGTCTTGATATAGCCGATCTAACCATCTATTCAATCCTGAGTCCGATACCTCCGATTGTCTGGTTCCAACTCTAAGAAATGCTCCACCAAATAACGCCCTACTGACATCGCTTCATCACTTGTGGTATAAAACTCTCCATCATTCAGCACTGCTAGTTCAGGATTAATCACCCAGCATCGATACCCCTCCGCCGGACTGTAGCTCACTCCCACAATCCAATCGGGAAACGCTGAAATCTCTACGATTTTGACCTCCTCCATCTCCCTTACCCCCTAAGCAATCCCTGAGTGACGATCCATCACGCAAGTACTATCCCCACATGACCAAAGGGTGTTGACACTTCTCGCCAACATAGCGACTTCTACAATCGGGTCAGGCAAGCCGACGCTAAAATGAATCACTTCTGGATTAAATCAGTTCAAGCGTACTATACTTAGCCTAACGAATTAAAAATGAGGTAGTCATTTTTTGTAAAGGATGACTGAAATACTATGTATGCAAGAGATTCAAGCACTAAGGCTTACTTAAAATACCTGAAGTATCCTGACCATTCTCGGTCATCTACGGTCGTACAGCC
>JASJDH010000371.1 GCA_030065175.1 Leptolyngbyaceae cyanobacterium MO_188.B28
CTGCACGGGTAAAAGGGAGCCGTCTGTTTTCACTACGGCCCCATAAAGCTGTTTTTCTTTAATGGAACGAGGCACTTGCCAGCCCGCAACAATACCTGAAATCCAGTTGTCGTATTGGGGGTGGCAAGTTCGAATGATGTGAAAGGCGACCAACAGGCGGCCAATATCTAAAGCCGACCACCCTAGTCCTGTTTTGGTGGGTTTGTTGGCGTAGTCCACCATTTCTCCGGTGGCGCTGTTGTATACCTTATTGGGTAGCGCTCCAACAACGAGGGGAATTTCACCTAAACTGGTTAGAAACTGGTTGAGTTGAAGATCAAACTCGTCTTGGTCGATCAGGCCAAACCATCGAGCTGCATTCAAAGCCATCAAGTAATTGCCTTGGTCCCAGAGGGTGCCGGAAGGAAACTGATGGGCGGAGTTGGTAAACCCGGTCTTAGGCTGTCGGTTATTGACGAAATATTGCCAGGCCGCGGCGGCGTATTCTTGCTCTTTGGGTGTGAGGGGAGTGGCGAACTGTCCGCAAGCTTTAGAATTTGATTGTTTAGTAACTGCCTCAGAATCAGGAATTTGTCCCTTCGGGTCTACTGCTCCCTGGCCCAGAATAGAGCAGCCCGTCAGGGCGCTGACGGTTAAAAGACTGGCCAGGAGCCTTACTAGTGAATGGGAATGCACACGGTGGAAAGGTTGCAAAGCCATAGTTCTATGATGGGTAAGTGAGCAGGCGGCCCCCCTGGGTTTGATAAAGTAAACTTTCAAGGATAATGGCGTTTGTGTTGACGTTAATCGCCTGGTTGGGACCTAGATCAGGGTTTTCATATCGCCCTGATAGATATCCTCGCTGAGGGTCGGCAAGATTTTGCACGGATTGCCGTAGGGTTTGGCCGTAGCTGCTGTCGGGAAAAAGGCTGCTCCAGGCAAACGCCGCTTTTGTACTGAGAAAACGCAACTCAGGGTGATTCTGGCCCCGTACAGTTAAGATTGACCAGGGTTGGCCGTCTGCATAGGCGCTGTAATAGAGGAAATACGGTTTACGGTCCAGCGAGTCTTCATTCACTGCCGTCAGTATTCCCGTGCGGGTATAGCGATTAGCCTGAACCTGAAGTAAATTTTCAACTTGAGTTAATTCCGTGTCAGGCCAGTCTAACTCTATGCCCCAGAGGAGATAGGGATCATTGGTGAGATGGTTGCTGGCCCCAGAGGAGGAGAAATCACGTTGGTCTACTGTCAGTTCAATGCCATCTACAGTGACTTGGTGGGTGGGTGGATGATATAAGGCGTTTTCAGCTTCAACCCCCCAAAGCTTGAGTCCGTAGGCGGCGTACTGTTCGTAACCCAGGCGCCCCTCTTGCCAATATTGCAGTCCGTTGCGACCTGCGCCACTGCCCCATAGCCACCCGTCTTTGGTCAGTTTAGTCAGGTCATAGCGAGAAACAATTGCATCAATGCGATCGCCGAAGTCCAGATAGTGGGTCTTGAGAACCTGCAAGGCCGTCAGGTAGCGAGCCAAATCCAGCGTAGACCAACCACTGGAGCCTTGTTGATCAGCCCGGTTACTCAAGGTGCGCATTTCGGCGGTATCCGTGCTGTAAGCCTTATTGGGCAAATTTGTGGGGGGTAGAGGCAGGGTCTCTAGGGTTGTTAGGAGTTGATCGAGTCTATCCCTAAAGTCTGACGCCGACAAAATTCCCAGTTGATGCGCTGCATGCAGGCCAAGAATGGCGCTTCCTTGATCCCACCAAGTCGCCCAGGGGTATCCATCAACTGCATTGACCATGCCAGTGCTTGGATTCCAGTTATTTTCAAAATAAGTCCAGGCTCGGCGGGCAGCGGTTTGATCTTGTGGATTGGGTAACTGGCTCAGGTTTTCCAAGGGAAGAGTCGGGTTAGCTGCAACGGATAAGGAGGGCTCGGCCGCCTGTTGATCTACACTCGCTTGTTCCCTAGGAGGAGGCACTGGGGGAGGGATGGAAAGACTGTCTTCCATCGCTGGCGCATCTAGACTTGAGGCAGCTTGCAATGTTGGGGAAGAAGGCTGGCCAGCGATGGGAAGTTCATCCTTAGCAATCCAGTATGCGCCCTGGTCGTTGACTATCATTTCAATTTCAGGCGTCGCCTCCTCTGGAAGGCCTAGCCCCATTGGATCACCCTCGCGAATCGCCTGCCACCAGGGAGAATCCATATCGCTATGGGGCTGAATCAGGGGTAGCTGATGGGTGTTTTTATGGAGCAAAGCTTGCAGAATGAGGCTGTTTGTGCTGCCCGTAAAACCTATGGCTCTTCGACCATTTTCCTCATAAAAGCCTTCGTAATAGCCCAACACCTTGTTGTACAGATCCAAAGTGGCCAGCCACAGCTCTCGGCCATAGTTGCTCTCCGGAAATAAGGTGTAGTAGGCGAAAGCGACAGCGGTGCTCACCACACGAGATTTTGGAATAACTACGCCATCATCATTGACAGCGGCCCAGGGTCGGCCATCTGACACAACGGTGCTGTGGACTACATAGGGTCCTTGGTTGATCAAGGTTGTGCCCGATGCGCTAAAGACGCCAGTCTTCTCAAAACGATTCGCTTCAGCTTGATAAATCGCTCGCACCAGGGAACTGATTTGGGGGTCAAACCCAAACTCCAGCCCGTACAAAATAAAGGGGGTGCTAATGGTGTTCAAAACTTCGTTGCGACGACGTTGCTCAGGCTGGGATCGTTGGACCGGCACTGGTTGCCCTTCTATTTCATCGGTGACGTAATTTCCCCCCACTGACGATCTGGACGCATCAAATCCCCAAAGCTGAAAGGCGCGGGCGGCATATTCTTCGTAACCCAGAATCTCTGCGGGGTGAACTCGAACACGATTGTGGCCGCGATCGTTCTGGCCCAGGCGAGCATTCCCAATCTGTCCATTTCGCACTACCCGCAGGTATGACCAGTCCAACACCACCCGATCAACTTCATCTGTGTATTCGGGGTGGCATGTTTTGAGGGTGTGCAATGCGGCCAGCAGTCGTCCTATATCTAGCCCTGACCAGCCATCGCCCTCTGGAATTTCATTTCCCCCATAATCTATCGGTTTAAGGGTGAGGGTGCTGTAAGCTCGATGGGGTAACTCTCCCGCAAAAAATTGGATTTCTCGTAAAGCGCCCAGTGAATAACGCACTCGAGCGTCAAACTTTTCAGCGTCAATAATATCCATTGTTCGGGCGGCATGGAGGGCCGAAATATAATCGCCGACGCCCCAAAGTGTAACGCCGGCTAAATCACTGCGATCAGGAACTAACCCCGATGGTTTGTAATTCGCTTCAAAGTATTTCCAGGCAGTTTTTGCATAGCGGATGTCCGTGACACTGAGCTTGTTTTCTGGAACAGGACAAGCGGATGGTTTTGGAGCGCCGACAGGATTGATGGGGGCGACTGCGATTGCTTGGGACTCAGACGCAGCAGGCGGCGGCGGTGCAGCAGGGGGCGGCTCAGGTGCAGGGGGCAGCTCAGGCGCAGCGGGTGGCGGTTCAGGCGCAGCGGGTGGCGGTTCGGGCGCAGGGGGCGGCTCGGGTGCAGCATGAGTAGGTTCAGGCGCAGCCGGGGGCGGCGGCAAAGCAGCCGCTGTATCTTCGCTAGGCGGGGGAGCAGGCGCCGCCACGGAACTGCTTGGGGCGCTGCCGCTGCCCAACATGGGTTGATACCCTCGAGCTTTATAGTAGAGAATCTCCATAATTAGCCCGTTGGTGTTGCCCGTCAAAATGTCGTTAATGGGAGGCTGCGGTTCGTATAGCCCCGATTCATAAATACCGGCGTAGTATCCTCGGCCTGAATTGGTTGTGTCCTTAACATGATCGAAAATTTGATGGGCGTAGGGATCATCAGGATAGACATAACGCCATCCGAACGCAGCTTTGGTGCAAAGGGTGCGCAGTTCAGGATGGAGTTCATTGTTCTCTGTGATCACCGCCCACGGCACGCCATTGGAGTAAACCGTGCTGTAGAGAAAGTATGGGGCTTGATTGATGTTGTCCTCAGAAACGGCTGTGAGTAGGCCCGTGTCTTCATAGCGGCGCTTCTGCGCTTCAAAAACTCGGCGGGCAAAGTCAGCCTGATCGCCCTCCAGCCCAAATTCAATGGCGTCAAGGATATAAGACTCACTGACCACATAGTTATTGGCGTTTGTTGTTTGATAATCTCGACTATCGACCGGAATCTGCAGGCCGTAGATATCGACAAATTCAAACGGTTCATAGGCGATTGCTTTGGGAGCGTCAAACCCCCACAGGGCATATCCTCTCGCGGCGTATTCTTCATATCCCAGGCGACCTTCCTGCACCTTGAGGGTGCTGCCGTCTGGAAGCACTGCCGCGCCGTACATCATTTCATCTTGGATAGAGGCGGCAAGGTTCCAACTGTCGAGGATGCCCTGCATCCAATCAGAATATTGAGGATGACAGGTTCGCAAGATATGGAAAGCGGCCATCAGGCGGCCAATATCTAGAGCTGACCAGCCAATGCCCTTCTCTAAGGGGTTGTTGCCATAATCTACAATTTCTCCGGTGGCGCTGTTGTAAACCTTGTTGGGCAGGGTGTCTTCAAATAACCTCAACTGCCCCAAGCTGGCCAAAAACTGATTTAAGCGGCCATCAAACTCTGTTTGATCAATCAGTCCTATCCAGCGAGCCGCGTTCATGGCCGCTAAATAATTGCCTAAGTCCCATAGGGTGCCAGAAGGGAAGCCTCCCGCCGAATTAGATAATCCAGTCGAGGGCTGAACATTATCAACAAAATAGTTCCAGGCTGATTGGGCATAGCCCCATTCCTCTGGGGTAAGCGGTTCTGCAATAGCGCATTGTCCGCCGTCATTCTGGGCTGGCGTTGGGGCGGGTTGGATAGTGGTTATCCAGAGAAAAACATGCAAACTCACCAGCCAATACGCAACCAGCCTCACCCATCGCCGTCGTTTGGAGATGAATATCGACATTACTTAACGAAGAAGTCAAAAGATAGATGAACCTGGGTCAGGAGAATAAATGAACCTGGGTCAGAAGGTATGCGAACCTGGGTCAGTGTTTGTAAAAGGGGCTGATGAAAAATTAACGCTTAAGGACAAATTCGGACGATCTTTTGGGATTGTCACCTTCTCTAAGGCAAGCAATGAGTTGCGCATCGAGCGATTGGTTGGAAAAAAGCGATCGCCCAAATATTCGAGACTTGTAATGAGCCCTAACCCCGTTGCAATCCCTCCAACCACCGACATAACTACCCAGATTGTTGGGGGTGCTTCAAATTCGTCATAATGCATGAATTTCAGTGTTCTATTAATCAAGGCTTTTCAATTTAGCCTAAGATTCCCGATAATTCAAAAAGATCTCAAGATAAACCAAGTCTATATTCTCCCTATTTGATAGGGGTGGTATAAGGATTAAGTTTTTTTACTATTGGCAATTACTATTGGTAATTACCAGGAAAGTCCTTGGTCAAGCGGCGATAAGGACATTAATTTTTTGTAGACCTAGGGCTAAATTCTGCTCTAACCAAGCTGGTTCTATTGAGAAATTCCGCTGGATTAGTAAGATTTAAAGCCGCATAGAATTTGGCGTTTTGATGATTGAGCAGCTTTTGCAAAAAATCTTGAAACGCTCTGTAAGACAATCAGGGACATGTTCCAATGATAGAGCTGAGAGACTGTTTGATTTCTCAGTTCCATGGGCATAGATAAGGTAAGTTCTATTTTTTGCTCAGGCGTTAAAGCCCCCTACAGAGAATGACAAACAAGAATGTATATGAATGGTTCTACCACTACAGTTTTGTTGATAGATGACGATTCCTTCTCACGTATCATGCTGAGAACCCTGTTGCAAAAAGTAGGCTATCAAGTGATTGAAGCTAATGATGGGAATGAGGGAATAGAGCTGTTCAAGGAAGTTTCTCCCGCCCTGGTTTTGCTGGACGCTAAGATGCCCGGTATGGATGGGTTTGACTGTTGTCGAAAAATCCGTGATCTGCCGGGAGGCGAACATGTCCCGATTCTAATGGTGACAGGCCTTGATGATATCCAATCAGTCAATAACGCCTTTGAATCTGGAGCTACCGACTACATCACCAAACCTGTACAGATGCCCGTTCTAGTAGGACGGATGCGCCATCTCATGCAGACCGTCAAGGCCGAACAGTCGCTCAGGGAGAGTGAAGAGCAATATCGTTCGTTGATTACTAGCTTGCAAGAGGTCATCTTTCAGCTAAATGCCGCTGGGGAGCTACTTTTTATTAATCCAGTTTGGCATAAGCTAATGGGTTACGGCTTGAAAGGCAGTTTGGGAAAGCCATTTGAGGATTTCTTGCACCCCGCTGAGCGGCAACGTCACTCGATGCAATTTTCTAAAGCCTGGAAGCAACCCTCTCAGTGTTACCGATACCGCAGTCGGTGTTTGACTGAGACAGGCATGGTTCGTTGGGTTGAAATCCAACTATGTGCAAATGTAGATGGCCGAGGCGTCGTGTTAGATATCGCCGGCAGGCTTGTTGACATTACTGATCGCACCGTTCGAGAGCAGTATCGCGTTTTAGAATACGCCATAACCCGAGTGCTATCGAACGCAAACGATTCTTCAATTGCAGTGCGCCGGGCGTTGCAGGCTATTTGCGGGAGTCTGGGTTTCCAATTGGGAGAATTTTGGCTTCTAGACGCCCATACAGAAGAAATACGTTGTCATGAGCGGTGGTATCTCAAAACAGAAAAACTTAAAGAATTTTCCGATTATACAGATACCCTAACCCTGACAACTGAAGAAGGAATTCCAAAACAGGTTTGGGAGTCTGAAAAGGCGTTATGGATTGGGGACATTGCCCAGGACGGCGTATTTTCGCGCAAAGAAGCTGCTGAAGCGGCAGGTTTGCGCGCTCTATTAATCTTCCCGGTTAGGCATGGAGCAGAAAAACTAGGGGGGATTGCGCTCTTTAGTCAAGAGGTTTCACCGCCTGACAAGGATTTACTTCGTATGCTTACGATATTTGGCAGGCAATTAGGCCAATATCTCAAACGTAAGCAGTCTGAAGAGGAACTGCAAAATTGCCATCAACTCCTACAACTAGAGTTACAGCGGGCGGCGCAGTATGTAGAGGCATTACTGCCGAATACTTACACTGAGGTCAGTGCTGGATGTAAGGCTCAAGATAGTGTTTGGGTCAATACCCAGTACCAGCCATCGAGCACCTTGGGGGGGGATGCTTTCGACTACGACTGGTTAGACGATGAAAACTTGATGTTTTATCTGTTTGATGTCGCAGGTCATGGCGTCAAATCAGCGCTCTTGTCGGTATCTATCTTAAACATTCTGCGCAAACGAACCCTGAAGGGCGCAAACTTTTACCAGCCCGAAACAGTTCTGGAAGCGTTGAACGAAGTTTTCCAGGTGAATGAAAAGGGTGAAGACTACTTCACCTGCTGGTATGGCGTTTATAACGCCGTTAATCGTAAGCTAACGTTTGCATCTGCGGGTCACCCGCCTGGGGTTCTCGTGACCCCTTCACACAACACGTATAAAACATCCTATTTAGACAGTGATGGCATTGCGGTAGGACTATTGCCCGATTTTCCATTCGATGTCAGACAGCACAAAATTCCTCCAGGGAGTAGTCTCTATATTTTCAGTGATGGTGTTTATGAGATTCCGGTTGGGAAGAATAACGCCATTTGGGGATTAGAGGCTTGGACAGATCTCCTCCAACAGCACAAAGTTTCCCAAAGCGATACCCTCAAGCCTTTACTGGATAAAGTTCGTAGCATCAATGGCGGAGATATTTTGGAGGACGACTTTTCGGTATTGGAAGTGAATTTTTCGTAATTAAACCTTTTCCCAATGACTGTACGAGCATATTGTCGCGATCATCGCTGGCGACGCTTTAATCGCATTTGTTTAGGATTGCTGCTAGGGTTCATTGGCATAGTTGGTTTGGGGGCGGCTTCTACTTTTAGGACGCTGCCTCCATTAGAGGTCGTTCCAGAAGCTGAACTATCTGCCCCAACTCCTGTGCAGTCCCTAAATGGGATCTGGCAATTTTTACCTGATCCGACAGCAAGGACTATTCTCACACCAGCTGCTCCGAATCTACCGTCTTTGGACTGGTCCCAAAGTCAACCGATCGCCGTTCCGACAAACTGGTATCTCCAAGGTCACAATATTTCGGGAGTGGTTTGGTATCGTCATCACTTTCCGGTCGATCAGCATTTGGCGGATCAGGAGCTTATGCTCAATTTCGAAGGGGTGGACTACACCGCAGATGTGTGGCTAAACGGTCACTATTTAGGTTTTCACGAAGGGTATTTTCAAACCTTTCAGTTTCTTGTTTCAGATCACCTTAAGTTTGGACAAGACAATGAATTAATTGTTAGAGTCAATAGCCCTCTAGAAAATGCGCCTCAGGATTGGTCGCTACATAAACGTTTGATTAAGGGCGTTTTAGCTCACCATGACGCCCGACCGGGAGGAGCCTGGAGCGATCGCGGCCAAGATAAAAACACTGGAGGAATTTGGGCTCCAGTAACCCTGCGGGCGAGTCGCAAGTTAGTCGTTAATCAAGTTAAGGTGACACCGCAAGTAGAGCCAGACGCCGCGAAAGCGATCGCAGAAGTGAGTATTGACCTTACGGTTCCAGACCAACAATCCCAATCTGTCCAGATAAAAGCCCAACTTCTACCCGCAAATTTTGAAGGTCTCGCCGCTAATGTGTTTGCCACAACTCGATCACTTTCCTCTGGGCAAAACACAGTCACGTTAGAAATTCCTCAACCCAACCCACATCTCTGGTGGACGTGGGACCATGGCGATCCAAACCTGTATACATTGCGGTTGCAGTTCTTAGAGAGCGATCGCTTGCTTGATGCATGGGAGACCCGCTTTGGTTTTCGCACGGTGAAATGGGATGCTCGGGCTCAGGTTTTCCGCCTAAACGGCCATCGCATTTTCCTTCGCGGCGCGAACTATATTCCCTCCCAATGGCTGAGCGAAGTAACGCCAAATCGCATCCATCAGGACATTGTCCAGATGCAAGACGCCTACATCAATAGTATACGGGTGCATGCGCATGTCACCACCCCAACCTTTTATGATCAGGCTGATGAGGCGGGACTTCTGGTCTGGCAAGATTTTCCACTGCAGTGGGGATACGAAGAAACTGAGACGCTTTCTGCTGAGGCGATTCGTCAGGGGCGAGATATGATTGCTCAGCTTTATAACCATCCTTCAATTTTTACTTGGAGTCTTCATAATGAGCCGCCTTGGGACGCCTTTTGGATGGCCGATAAATATGACACCTACAATCCAGACCACAATCGCCGCTTGGATAAAGATCTTTATCGCGGGCTGCTCTCAGAAGACTGGACTCGCTATCTGCATCCCGCGTCTGTGGTGGGGGAGCACCCTTGGTGGGGTTGGTATTCCTTTACATATGGTCGTTATGGGGAACCCACCGATCAGCCGCTGATCACGGAATTTGGGGCGCAAGCTCTGCCTAATTTTGCA
>JASJDH010000372.1 GCA_030065175.1 Leptolyngbyaceae cyanobacterium MO_188.B28
TCCCTCTCCCAGATTGGGAGAGGGATTTAGGGTGAGGGCCGCAACCCAACTGGGTTTTATTCGTCCAAGGCGGAATCGCTAGCATTGGGAATCGAACATTGAATCCGGGTCAAGTCGGGATCCGGTAAATCAGAGCCAGTTTCGCCAGAAGTGGGTGAAACGGGGGTGGAGAGGATGTCTATTCGCCCGTGCATAGCGCGTAGGAGGCTGTGGATTTCTTCCAGTCTAGGGGTAAGGGGCAGACTAGGACCTTTGGCGGGACTGGCGACGGATGAAACTGGAGAGGCTTGGGGAATTGAAGCAGCGGTTTCCGGCAAAAGATCCAGGGGTTCGCTCCAAGCGGCAGCGGGACGATGATCTTCCAGCCAGATGTAAACCTGATCTGAGTTGGGAGATTGGGGCGGAACAAACAGCTGAATCGAGCCAGTCTTGGTTAGGGCGATGGAGGATTGCACCAGGCTGACCAAAGCTTGTTGGAGCCATTTGGGGTCAGCCAGGATATATAGGTCTGGGTCTGGGGAAGACACTGTCAGGAAAAGGGCCTGATTAGCCGCTTGCATATGGGTGAATTGATACACCTGATTGAAGACTTCGGCAAGGTTCAAGGGTTGAATTTTGGGTTGGACTCGACCAACTTCCAGTTTTGAAACATCTATCAGATGGTCTAGCCGCGCCAGCATCGTCTGGGCTGAGAGGGTCGCTTGGGCGATAAACTCGCGTTCTTCAGCCGGATCGTCGCAAAGATCGGACAAGATCATTTGGTGGAGACTCAGCAGCTGGCTGATGGGCGATCGCAATTCATGGGAAGTGCGGCCCAAAAAACCGCTCTTGAACTGCTCCATCTCAGCCATTCGCCAATACGCCAATTGAGTCTGCCGGAGCTGATTTTGTAGGGCTAAGACTTTGCTGTCAGTATCTTGGCAAGGAGGGCCGCTTTTTGGAGGGGGCGACGGTTTCCGCTTTCGCAGCCAACTACCGCCGACGCCTAAGCCCAAACCCGCTAGCAGCCCTATCGAAAGGCCAATCAGATTTGTCCAACTCATATTTGTCCATCACATCATTACTAGGTTTCTAATTGGACAGTTCCTTGGCGCAGAATCCGCCAGTCTTTTCCGGTCCACTGGGCAATGGTTGACGGAACGCCCGACGCAGGAACCGCTAATTCATCATGACGCTCCTTGATCAAATTCGGCGCTTCGATGGAGGGTAGATTCGCCAATGCAGTCTCGGACAACGTGAGAACAGAGGGAAACTGGGCGTTGATTTCGGCCATCGTTAGTAGAGCGGGGGAGCCTGAGCGATTGGCGCTGGTGGTGGCGAGGGGGCCAGTTTGAGCCAAAATATGGAGCGCGATAGGATGGTTCGGAATTCGGACGCCGACTGAGCCCGTTTGAGCAGGGTTCATAGCGAGGGGCAAATGGTCATTCGCCGGTAACACCAAGGTCAGAGGTCCTGGCCAATAACGATCAGCGACGCGGCGCCAAATGGCGCGTTCTGCCACAGTTCCACTTAAATAGGGCCAAAAATCGTCTAAGGTCGCCCCCATCAGAATTAGGGGTTTATCTAATCGTCGCTGTTTAAGGTCAAAGATGCGTTCCGCCTGGTCTGGAAGGGCGGCCAACGCAGGCACTGTATCCGTCCAAAAACTAACCAAATGAGCGCCTGACTTCGCCCCTGCGATGAAAGTATCCAGGGAAACTTTAGGCATTGGAGGGGTAGAGTAGGATATTCCGTATAATGACCATTTTATCTATGATGGATCTGATTCATTCGCCAGGAGTCTAATTCCCAATTCTTAAATCCGCGCAGCCCTATTGAAAAAGCCCGGATCCCTCCGGTTAGTGAGGTAAGTACTGATAACTACTGTGGCTTTTAAGCATCGTGATCTGTCATCGCCTTATGATGGGGTTTAGGATTTTATCCTTGATGGGAAGGATAGGGGAGCGTAACTCCTTCTGCTACGTATCTCTGAATCTCTCTGTCCTAGGGATTCCCTTTAGTCAGCAGATCCAGGCGACTTTCCCATTTATCTGGATGAGTTAGAGGTTAAATTAATAGAAGTTTATGTAGCTGCCTACGTTAACTTGAAGTTATGGCCTCCAATCACCGTATCTAGAGTTTGATACCATTGATTGTTTGCACGTTCAAAGCTGATATAGCTTATTACATTGTAATCTCTGGGTTCTCTAAAAGTATCCCTTGAGCGACTACCACTATGGCGCCTTCTAATTCAAGCAGCATGCTGGCCACCCTTTCCCAGGTTAACCAGAAAGGTAGTCTGACCAATCGAGTTAGGGACCTGCCAGCACCACAGTTCATCAACCTACTAGATCAAATCACTCGAGAATTCGAGCATTTTCTCAGGGCGATCGACATGATCAACAACGAAGCCCTCGAGACCATGCTGGAGCAGATTCTTGAGGCCTTTACGCTGAAAATCGGTCAGATTCTGCAGGCTGAGCGAACCACCATCTTCATGGTAGATGAGGAAAAACAAGAGTTGTGGTCCAAAATCGCCCAGGGGGACGGCGAAAAGCCGCTAGAAATTCGCGTTCCAACACGAGTTGGCATTGCGGGCCATGTGGCGGCGACCGGAGAATATCTCAATATTCCGGACGCCTACGCAGATCCCCGATTTGACCCCAGCACCGATAGAAAAACGGGTTATCGGACTCTGAACATCCTCTGCATGCCGGTGTTCAGCACGAAGAAGAATGTCGTCGCCGTCGTACAGTTGCTGAATAAAATCGGGGGAACACCCTTCGATCATCAGGATGAGCGGAGTTTCCGAGAATTCGCTTCTTCCATCGGCATCATTCTTGAAAGCTGTAATTCTTTTTATATCGCCGCCCGCAACCAAAAAGGCGTCTCTGCTCTACTCAAGGCGATCTCGTCTCTAGAACAGAGTTTAGATTTAGAGAAAACGCTTCAATCCGTGATGTCTGAAGCGCGGGATTTGATGCAGGCTGACCGCAGCACGCTATGGCTTTTGGATGAAGACAAGCAAGAGTTGTGGTCTAAGGTCAGATCCGTAAATGGGAATACCCCCATGGAGTTACGCCAGAAGGCCGATAGAGGCATTGTCGGTTTCGTTGCGTCCACTGGCCAAACCCTAAACATTCCTAACGCCTATGAGGATCCTCGGTTTGATCCATCTGCGGATAAGCAAACTGGATACTATACGCGCAATATCCTCTGTATGCCCGTCTTCGATTCCTCGGGCAATTTGATCGGGGTGACTCAACTGATCAATAAACACCAGGGGCATTTCATCAGTTCTGATGAAGAATTTATGCGGGCGTTTAATATCCAAGCGGGCATTGCGCTGGAAAACGCCAAGCTTTTCGAGAAGGTTCAGGAAGAGAGGCAATATCAGAAGGATATTCTTCAGAGTCTTTCGGATGCGGTGATTTCCACTGATATGGAGGGCCGTATTGTCACCATTAACGAGGCGGCGTTAGAGCTGCTGGGGTGTCCCCGCACCGAAGGCGATGACTGTAAGGAAAATAAGTTTTGCTGGGAACAGAAGCTGCTAAATCGTTATCTGTGGGAAGTTATCCCCATCGAAAGAATTCGAGCTCGGTTGGAAGATAGCTTGACTAGCGCCGCTAAGCAATATGTTCCTGAGCAAGCTTTGGTGGTGGGGGTGGTTCGCCAGCCTTCCAAAGCTTCTGATCTAACTTTAAAGCCTGGTTGTGATGCTCATCTATTGGCAGTGCCTGATCCGGGCAATCCCAAACTCTTTTGGCTTTGGGGCAAAATGGCTGACGACGTCGCTCCTTACACCCGCAAGGAAATTCAACTCATTGAACGCAGTATCAACTTAACCGTGAACCCTCTGACAAATCCTACGGGTGGAGTGCGCGGCGGACTGCTGGTGTTGGAAGATATCAGCCAGGAAAAGCGGATGAAAACCACGCTCTATCGATACATGACGCCCAGAGTCGCTGAGCGAGTTATGGCCCTAGGGGACGATGGACTGAGGGTAGGCGAGCGCAAAGATGTGACAGTTCTGTTCTCTGATATTCGCGGCTACACTACGCTCACCGAGAATTTGGAAGCTGCGGATGTGGTTTCACTGCTGAATGATTATTTCGAAACCATGGTAGAGGCGGTGTTTAATCAAGAGGGCACCCTGGATAAATTCATCGGGGACGCCTTAATGGCTGTCTTTGGGGCCCCCTTGCCCTTGCCAAACCATGCCTGGGCCGCTGTGCAATCGGCGCTGGATATGCGTCAGCGACTGGCTAAGTTTAACCATGATCGGGCCAATGACTGTCTGCCTGAGATTCGCATTGGCATCGGCATCAGCTCGGGCGAGGTGGTGTCAGGTAATATTGGCTCCCAGAAAAAAATGGAATATACGGTTATCGGCGATGGCGTCAATCTAAGTTCTCGGCTGGAAGGAATCACCAAAGAGTACGGCTGTGATATTGTTCTTAGCGAGCATACTTATGAACTGTGTAAAGACAAAATTTGGGTGCGAGAATTGGACCGCACACGGGTGAAGGGTAAAGCGACGCCGGTGAATATCTATCAGTTGATTGGCTCCAGTCAAGATCCTCTAGATCCTAAAATGAAAGAATTTTTGGAGCTTTACAAATCAGCCCGAGAGTCTTACACCTCTATGCAGTTTCACGAAGCGATTAGGCTGTTTGAGCAGGCCAAGACTATCCTACCGGACGACCGCGCAGTGGCCACCCATATTCAACGCGCCAAAGCTTATTTGATTGATCCCCCGCCTCGGGATTGGGATGGAGTTCACACCATGACCCGCAAGTAAACCCTATGAACTCCGAACAAAAACGCTATGAAGGCAAGGCCAAAATTATTTACGCCACTAATGAACCAGAGGTTTTGCTAGCCTATTTCAAGGATGACGCCACCGCATTCAACGCCCAAAAACGGGGTGAGATTGTGGATAAGGGTCGGATCAACTGTCAGATTTCGACCCACTTATTTCGCCTACTGGAGGCCAAGGGGATCCCGACCCACTGGATAGAGAGTCCAGGGGAGCGGGAGATGAAGGTGCGATCGGTTGAGATTATCCCCTTGGAGGTTGTGGTCAGGAATATTGCAGCGGGGAGCCTTTGTCGGCAAACGGGTTTGGCGTTAGGAACCCCGCTGCAGCCGCCTTTAGTAGAGTTCTATTTTAAGAATGACGCGTTAGGCGATCCGCTCCTCACCCGCGATCGCATATTAGTGATGGGGCTTGCAACCGAGGCGCAGCTTGCTCAACTGATCCAACTGGCTCAAAGCATTAATGCAATCCTGTCAGATTTTTTCCGGCAGTGCAGAATCACCCTTGTGGATTTCAAGGTGGAATTTGGGATAGACGCGCAGCAAAATCTCCTACTGGCTGATGAAATTAGCCCTGACACCTGCCGTTTATGGGATCAGAGCGAAGTAGATATCAATCGCCGAATTTTAGACAAAGACCGCTTTCGACAAGATCTTGGCCAGGTAGAAGAAGCCTATCAACAGGTGCTAGCAAGAATTTTGGCGCACATTTCTTAAACTTAAGGCGAAGTCATGCGGTAAAATTTGTCCGATTACCGAGTGATTTTATTTGAGTTTACTTTGTATACTACTTGTTCTCTCCTCGATCACTTGACTCAGGAGAGTATTGGTGTGTGGATGTGTTTATCAGGTAACTTGAATGCGCCTATCTCCAGTTCTCCTGGCGGCCTTTACGGTCTCAGCGACGCTAGGTTTTTCCAGTCAGGCGAAGGGCGAAACAATTCCTAGGCCTCTAGAGATTAATCCCCCTTCGACAAAATTTATTCCAACGAAGCCTTCAAAAAAGCCTGCTCTCAGGGCAAGGCTAGGGACGGCGCAAACTGTCGACGCCTCACCGACGCCTCAATCCCCAGAACAAATACCGAGAAACCCCCAATCCAAGCGGGTTTCCTTAGGCGAGCCAGCAACATCTTCTTCGCCCGCCAAAATTCAAGCAGGGGAACTTGCTGAAACCAACTCCAAAGACCCCGCCGTATCTGACCCTGAAGCGGCGGCGTTAGAGGATAAACCTCAGGTAAGTTCCGTTTCTAGACAGAATGAATTTCTAGCGCTGCTAGCTGGAATTGAGGAAAGACGGGAGGTGAGCCCCTCCCTGCTAGCTCGAATAAAGATTGCAGGAAGGCAGGAAGGGGATTCAGCTCTATTCGCTCAAGTAGACGCTGAAGTCGGGCAAGATGCGGATCGTTCCCGGCTGGCTCAAACAGGTAACGATGAGACCGCAGATGAACCTGAAGGGGAATCGACTGCTGAGCCAGCCCCGGCGGAAGAAGCTGCGGAACCTGCAACTGAGGCGGAGCAGTCTACCCAAGACGCCCGAGTGCTAGTGGCGGAGGTCGATGTCCAATCCGTTTCAGGCGACTTGCCCCCCGAACTAGAGGATGAGGTGTACGAGGTGATTCAAACCCGTCCAGGCCGCACCACAACTCGCTCACAACTGCAGGAGGATATTAACAATATCTTCGCCACTGGATTTTTTGCGAATGTGCGGGCCATCCCCGAAGATACGCCTCTGGGGGTTCGGATTACTTTTCGAGTGCAGCCTAACCCGGTTTTAACCGGTGTTCGGATTTCGGGCAACGAAGTGCTGCCCCAAACGACGGTGGACGAAATCTTCCAGGAACAATATGGTGAAATTATTAACCTGGTTGAGTTCCAAGAAAGCATCCTGGAACTCAACCAATGGTATCAAGATAATGGCTATGTCCTAGCTCAAGTCATCGCCGCTCCCCAAATCTCTCCCAGCGGCATCGCCACCTTGGTGGTAGCGGAAGGGGTGATTGAGGATATCGACGTTCGATTCATCTCCCAGGATGGAGAAACTGAGGATGAAGAGGGTAATCCCATCCGGGGCCGCACCCGAGACTTCATCATTACCCGAGAGTTTGAGTCTAAACCGGGGGATGTGTTTAATCAGTCTGAAATTGAACGGGATTTGCAGCAGGTGTTTGGCTTAGGCATCTTTGAGGATGTGCGGCTATCCCTGGCTCCGGGCGAAGACGATCCGCTCAAGGTTAGGGTGGTGGTCAATGTAACAGAGCGCAATACCGGATCGGTTGCAGCCGGGGTCGGTTTTAACTTCAGGGGCGATATCTTTGGGACAGTTAGCTATCGACAGGACAACTTCGGCGGAAATAACCAAAAGTTGTCGGCTGAAATCCAACTCAGCACCAGCGATTTGCTGTTTGATCTCAGCTTTACCGATCCTTGGATTGCGGGCGATCCTTACAGAACCTCTTACACCGTCAATGCCTTTGCGCGTCAATCGACGTCTTTGGTGTTTGATAACGGCCCCACAGAAGTCAAACTGGCGAATGGCGACGATGTTCGTCTGCGACGTTTCGGCGGCGGTGTGAGTTTCACCCGCCCCTTGGATAATGGCTGGAGAGGATCGCTAGGCACCCAATATCAGCGGGTGGTTACGGTGGATGAGGGGGGAGATCGAGTCACCGAAGACGCCTTAGGCAATCCCCTCAGCTTTAGCGGCTCAGGCCGAGATGACTTGTGGACATTCCAGTTGGGATTTGTCCGAGACCGGCGGAATAATCCCTTAAGCCCCACCCGTGGAAGTTTATTGCGACTGGCGACGGAACAATCTGTGCCGCTGGGGTCGGGCAGCATCCTGATGAATCGACTCAGAACCAGCTACAGTCAATACATTCCGGTTGACCTGACCGGGTTTGGGGATGGTCCGGAAGCCTTTGCATTCAATGTCCAGGCGGGCACTGTCATAGGGGATTTACCCCCCTATGAAGCCTTTTCGCTGGGGGGCGGCAATTCGGTGCGGGGATTTGAAGAGGGCGGATTAGCGGCGAGCCGAAGCTTTGTTCAGGCGACGGCGGAATATCGCTTTCCCTTATTTGCGTCTTTCCTGGGAGGCGCTTTGTTTGTTGATTTCGGCAGTGCTTTGGGCACTCAGGGCGATGTTCTCGGCGATCCTGGCTTAGTGAGAGACAAACCAGGCAGTGGGTTTGGATATGGGCCTGGATTGCGGGTGCAAACGCCGCTGGGTCCACTGCGGGTTGACTTTGGCTTCAGTGATGATGGGGGTAACCGTATCCATTTCGGGCTTGGAGAAAGATTCTGATGCTGAGTCAGCAGAGTAAAGAAGACCCTAAGGAACAGGCTTTGAGTCTTAGCAATCCTTGGCAGCAAACCTTGGCGGCGTCCTTTGAGCAATCGGGAGTGGGTCTGCATTCCGGCCAGTTAACCCGGGTTAAGGTGTCGCCAGCTGGCCCGAATCAAGGTCGATACTTTGTCCGAACCGACTTACCGGATGCGCCGCCTGTTCCGGCTCGGGTGGAGGCGGTCAGCCAAACCACTCTCTCGACGGAACTCGCTGATGGAGAAAGTCGGGTTCGCACCGTGGAGCATTTATTGGCAGCGTTGGCGACGCTGGGGATTGATAATGCCCGCATCGAGATCGACGGTCCTGAGGCTCCGCTATTGGATGGATCCGCTAAACCCTGGGTGGATGCAATTCTGGCGGCGGGAATCGCTGCGCAGAAAGTGCAGCGGATTGTGCGATCGCCCACCACTCCCATATTTGTCCAAAAAGGAGACGCTTTTGTGACAGCGTTGCCCGCTCCTAGCACTCGATTCACCTACGGAATCGATTTTGAACCGTCCGCCATAGGCAATCAATGGCATAGCTGGTCCCCTGATCAAGCAGCCGATCCAGAGAATGATTTTGGCGGCCAGATCGCCCCAGCCCGTACATTTGCCCTAGCTCATCAAATTGAACAGTTGCGCGCCAGTGGTTTAATCAAGGGCGGCAGTTTGGAGAATGCAATTGTTTGCGGCGAATCAGGTTGGCTCAATCCACCCTTGAGATTTCCAAATGAACCGGTCCGTCATAAACTTCTGGATCTAGTCGGCGATCTCAGTTTGTTGGGGGTCGTTTCGAATATTCATGTCTTAGCTTACAAAGCCAGTCATTATCTCCATGTCGAGTTGGCGAAAAAATTGCAGCCGACCTTGTCGACTAGCTAGGTCGACTAGCTAGGATGTCGGTCTAAATGGGAGAATCATAGAAGTTTTGGGGAGTTTGCCCAAATTAATTGATGCCGGTTATTGAAACTGAACCTATGTCTACACTTGTTAACGGTAATTCGTCCCATAGTTCGATGCAGGCTGAGGCGAATGCTGACTGTGACGCCGTGAAAACAACCTTTAATCTGGAAGAAATTCAACAACTATTACCCCACCGATATCCCTTTGCTTTAGTGGATCGGATTATTGAGTATGTCCCGGGTAAACGGGCTGTGGGGATTAAGAATGTCACCTTCAATGAACCCCATTTTCAAGGCCACTTTCCAGGCCGTCCAATCATGCCAGGCGTCTTGATTGTGGAGGCCATGGCCCAAGTCGGCGGCATTGTTCTGACCCAAATGCCTGGCGTTGACGGTCTTTGTATGTTTGCGGGGATTGACAAAGTTCGGTTTCGGCGTCCGGTTGTGCCCGGCGATCAATTA
>JASJDH010000373.1 GCA_030065175.1 Leptolyngbyaceae cyanobacterium MO_188.B28
CTCTCTATCTACTCAAGAAGATGTGATAAAGTCAGTTCTATTTTGCTCTATTCATAAAAATATAGAATTTGCCGCAAATTTGATCAGACGGTCTTCGCTTTCGACGGATGAGAAGAAGGAGATGCTTTCAATTCTTGAACGTCCTCTTGATTCGCCGAAGATGTTGGTTGATCCCAAGAGTCCTTATATCCGCAACAATATTGAACTGAGACAAATCAATGAGGCGTGGTGGAAGCGATAGGATAGCCGCTAATTCCCTGAAGTCAGAATCCGGGAACCAGGGGAGATGAATTGATATTTTGCCAATGGCGTCGCTGAGTAAATGCCTGACTACAGTCGACTGTAAATTTACGCATGAAAAGTGATCTGGGTCACATTCTATTGATCGGATTGAACGCACATTGTCGGGTGTAGCGTTTGGATGTTTGGATAGTTCATGATATGCCAAATCCAAATTCGATCTTTGTTTCCTATCGGCGCATTGATAGTAACGATGTCACCGGGCGTATCTATGATTTCTTAGCTGCCCACTTTGGCGGTGACGTGGTGTTTAAGGATGTGGATTCGATTCCCTTGGGGGTAGACTTTCGGACCTACTTAAATGACACGGTAGGGAATTGCCAGGTCTTGGTTGCGGTGATAGGTCCAAACTGGTTAGAGGCTTTGAAAGAGCGGTTAGGCCAACCTGCTATAGATTGGGTGCGGGCGGAAATTGAAACGGCTTTGGGGCGAGGGATACCGGTAATCCCATTGTTGGTTGGGGGGGCTGGGTTGCCCGTTGCTGCTGATTTGCCGGAGGGATTACAGGATTTGGCTTACCGTAACGCGGCTCAGGCGAGACCAGATCCAGATTTTAAGTCTGATATGCATCGGTTGATTCAAGGTCTAGAGTCCATTGTTGGCGCATCTTCAATCGCTAGCTCCGCCAAAATACCCGTCACCCTTACGCCTCAGCAAATGCAAGGGCTTCAGAATGCATTGCTGAGTGCATTCCAAGATGAAGATGAATTTGCCATGATGGTTCAATTTTATTTACAAAGGCCCCTAAATCGTATTTCTCGGGCTAGAACCTATGACAAAGTTGTTTTTGATGTGATCCAGTGGGTTAATGGGCGGAATAAAGTCGCTGATTTCGTAAATGGCGCCCGGGAGACAAATCCCGATAATTCCGAGCTGTTGCAGTTTATCCAGTCTTTGTCGTAGGAGAGTGAATGACGACGGGGAATCTTGCCAGTAATCGGGTTAGGGAATTAACAGGCGAGCAGCTCGCCTCGTTATGTAGGGCGTTAGAAGCCGCCATTGAAGAAGAAACGTTGCCACAAATGCTGACCTTTCGATTAGGGGAGCGGCTGCGCAACATTAAACAGGCTAATACCTACTCGGGCCAAATTTTCAACCTTATAGAGTGGGCCGAAACCAAGTATAAGATTCGACAATTGGTCATTGCGGCCTCTCTAGAAAACCCTAGTAACCGACTTTTGCAGGAATTTGTTCAGGCTCATCTGCAGGGTCTGCTGGAGTTAGACTCTCTCTCTTTATCAGATGAGGTATTACTTTCATCGCTGTTGCAAGCATTAACGCAAATTCTGGATTTTACTGGAATAATTTGGGCTGCCTCAACTCAAACTTTGCCCGATATCGAAACCAGCGCCCCCGAGCTTAGGACCCACCTGGTCAATAATGAGCTGCATCCGGCGGTCAAGTGGCTTATGCTCTTCGAGCTTTTTCTGAAAACCTGGCGGTTGAATGATCAAGGGCAGTTATATATTGTCCGATTTGTCGAGAATTTGGCCTATCTAGCGACTGGATCGAGGCAAGTCGCCCTGAACCAGTGGCTTAGCACTTTGCCGGAAGCTATCCGACCTGCGGGTTCAGCGCCCCAGGCGGACCTGTATCCAGATCGGCCTTCTGATGAGACATTAAAAACGATTCAAGCCTACTTTCTCATTACCGTTGAGCCGTTTGAAACCGTCGAAAACGAATATGGCGTGAATGGTTATGTCATTACGCGCTTAGGCAATGAAGACCGCTATTCCAAAATTGAGCGGATTCCCTTGCCCGCGTCGACCCCTGAAGAACCTAATCACTCATTGCAAGCGCACTCTTCCTATACGCTTGAGCACATAAAAAAAGCTGTTCCAGACTGGTTAGTGAAAGCAACAGAAGTTATTTTTAATCAAAGCATCGAAATCCAAAAGAACTATGATTTAGAGCTACCGCCAGCCCTTAATGTAACTGTTGAATTTTGGTTGCCCTTTGAGCATTTAAGCGCTGACATTGAAAGCTGGAAGATTTATGGTCAGCCGACTCGATTAAAGCGACGGACACGAATTCTGGGTAAAGAATATGCAGTTGTGGTGCGCTCTTATGATCGCTTTATCGATCTGGGGGCGCTCAGCAAATTAAACCAAGTCTGGCAGGCGATTTTAGTACTATCCCAAAACACTTCTGGCGCTCTAGCGTCGCAAAACTGTTTTGATTGCTGGACCCAGTGGAAAGAGCTACAGCTGCAAGTGCAACATGCCCCATTAGGGGTTGCTCTGATGTGTCCTATCTGCGCCCAACAATATCAACGGCAGCGAGAAGACCTATTTGCCTGGATGTTGGAGAGGGGGATTCCCTTGGTGCTTTGGTCTAGATGTGCGGATCTAGGTGATGATCAGAAGGCCGGTCTGAAGCAAACTATGCATGACTGGTTAACGACTGCTAATTTAACTGGGTTAGAGCAGCTCTTTGACACAATTAAGCAGGCTCGTGCAGAGTCCGATAATCATCAACTCGCGCTCTGGTGTGATGAGCCCAAACGCCTGATAGAACTCAAGCAATTTCGAGAACGGGGGAGGCTGCGCGCATGAGTGACCATTCGACAAACTGGGAGGTGTTTAAGGGGGATCATCAGCCTGAGCCTGAGCGGATTCATCGATTGCCGCCTCCCCCTCCGTGGCGACAGTTTCGGCCGCCCATAGACCCCACCCACCCACGAACCGCAGCCCAAGCAGCCTACCTCGACAAGATAACCGCCTACTGGGGTCAGTTACAGACCAAAACTGCAGCCGATGAGAACAGTCGCGATCGCCAACGCGGTGAAAGTTTTCGCATCCGTCAAGATCAGGCTCGGGTGATTCAGGCGGTCAATGCCGCATTAGCGCTCCGGCGCCCATTATTGGTGACCGGGCGACCGGGGTCCGGTAAAACTTCCCTGGCCTATGCCGTCGCCCATGAGCTGTAGCTAGGGCCAGTGTTGATGTGGCCGATTACAGCTCGAACGACCTTAGAGGTCGGGCTTTATCGGTATGATGCGATCGCTCGTTTGCAAGACGCCCAGTTGCGTAAACAAAGGCTGGAATCGAGTGATGGCTCGCAAGCTGAGAATACACTCTCAGAGAAGACCATTGGCGATTACATTCAGCTAAGCCCTTTGGGAACGGCGTTTTTGCCCACGCCTCATCCTCGTGTTTTGCTGATTGATGAAGTGGATAAGAGCGACATTAACCTGCCCAATGATTTGCTCAATTTGCTAGAGGAAGGTCAATTTGAGATTTCGGAGCTAGTTCGGTTAGCGGAGAGTCAGGAGGCTCAAAAACGCCCGCAATCTTCGTCAGAGCCGATCCAGGTCAGGACGGCGGATGATCTGAAAGTTGACATTGAAGGCGGCAAAATTCGCTGTGATGCGTTTCCGCTGATCATTATGACCAGCAACGGCGAACGAGACTTTCCCCCGGCTTTTCTTCGCCGCTGTCTGCGGATTGAGATGCCGAAACCGATCGAAACGGATCTGTATAATATCGTCGAAGCCCATCTGACTAAGGATGTGGCGGATCAGGTGAATGACTTGATTACGCGATTTTTCCAAAAGACCGATTCGGATGCAGCTTTGCTAGCTACCGATCAGTTGCTCAATGCCGTTTATCTGCGTAAACATGGTGCTCAGGTGGAAGAAGATGGAGACCTGGAGCGATTGCTGCTAGCCGCCCTCACCAATCCGGGGGGCGGTGGATGATCGACCAATTGATTGCCCAGCTGGAGCAAACATTTGATGATCTGACAGCCGAGGAAATCGCCGATATCCTTTGGCTGACTCTCCAGCAATGGCAATCCAATGCGTCGACGGCCCCTAATATTGAGCCTGCCGATGGGGAGTTAACGGTTTTGGAAGGGGAGCCACCTTCGCTCGACGCTCTCCCGCCGCCGCCACCGCCTCAAATGGCCCCGCCGTCGCAGCCTGGCGAGCAGGAATCCACCCCGGCGGGGATTACCACCCGCGCGCCCCAAACGCTCACTGGAGCCCAATCTGCTACTGACTCGGCAGCTCCTCTGGCTATTCCCGATTCGCCTGCGCTCCGCCATTCTCTCGATATTCTCAAGGCCATCCGACCGCTGATTCGTACGGAACCCTCCGCCAAAGCCACTTATCTGGATGTGCCAGCTACCGTCAAGTTGATTGCCGAAACCGACCTCTGGCTGTTAAAGCTGCTGCCCGTGCAGGAACCTTGGCTAGAGTTGGCCCTGGTGGTGGATGCGACTCCCTCGATGGTGATCTGGCAACGCACCCTTTTGAATCTGCGTCGGGTGCTGGCCCAGTCGGGGGTGTTTCGGGATGTGCGGCTGTGGAGTCTAGAAACAGTCGGGGCGATCGCATCTCCAACCCCTCCTGTGGCTGAACACGCCAAACCCCTCTGCATTCGGTCGGGGTTTGGCGCGGCGACGGCGACGCAGCCCCCCTGCCGTCCTCAAGAATTGCTCGACCCCAATGGCCGTCGGTTAATTTTGGTGGTGAGCGACTGCATTGACTCACGTTGGGACGCTCAGCCGATCCGGGATTTATTAGAAGTTTGGGGGCGCCATGGCCCGCTGGGATTGGTGCAGGTGTTGCCGGAATGGCTCTGGAGCCGGACGGCTCTGAGTCAAGTCATGAAGGGGCAAATGGTGGGGCTGAGACCCGGTCAACCCAGTCAGGCGCTAGGCTTTTTCCGCCGCGATCGCTGGCGGCGGCAAGCGCTGGTGGGGGTGAAAGTCCCGGTGATGACCCTGGAGCCCGCGGTGGTTTCTCGCTGGAGTCAAATGGTGGCGGGGCGATCTGCGGTGAGGGCTCCAGGGCTGGTGTTTTCGCCTGTAACGGTGCAGTCCCTCTCGCTGACCCCAGAGCCAGACGATCCCTCACCTGCAGAAGTCGCGTCGGAGCGGATACCCCAGGAGCGGTTGGCCCAATTTCGCGATTTTTCCTCCCTGACGGCGCGTCAGTTGGCGGGCTGCCTGGCGGCCTGTCCGGAGGTGAATCTACCGGTTATTCGCATGGTTCAGGCCGCTCTAGCGCCTAATTCTCAACAGGTGCATGTGGCGGAAGTGTTGCTGGGCGGCCTGTTTAAATCCCAGACGGACATTACCGCCCACACCCCCGCCGACCAGGTGCAATATGTCTTCCATGACGGGGTGCGGCCCCTTGTGCAGGACACCGTCTCCCCAGATGATGCGTTTGCGGCTCTCTCTGCCTGGTTGAATCATCGGTTTGGTTATTCTCTGGAAGACTTTCGCGCCTATGTGACCGCTGACCGGCTTGAACAGGTGAAACCCTTTGCTGGTGTTCTCCTGGACGTGCTGAAGCGGCGCGGGCATGAATATGCGGGGATTGTTGAGGGCATTAAACAGGTTTTTCGACCCCAATGTCGGTCGTTTTCTGACCTGACTCACCAGGAAACTACCGCCCAAGATTACGACATCCTGACCCGCATCGGTGGTTCTGGGGTGGTGGTGCTGGCGATTCATGGGGGCAATCTTCAGCCAGGGACGACTCAAATAGCGTCAGCGGTTGCGGGTGATGTCCATTCGTTTTATTCCTTTGTAAGCCGCCGACCTGAAATTGATCAAACTCTCTATATTCCTAGTACACAATTTGACGACCCGGCCGCTCTCGAAATTGTTGGCAATGCTGAAGTTGCGCTCTCGATTCATGGCTGCCAGGGCAGAGATGAATTTATCAAGGTGGGCGGCTTAGACCTCGTGTGTCGCGCACAAATCAGAGACGCGCTTCAGGGGGCCGGGTTTATTATTGCTGATGATGACTCTGGCGGCACTAATCCCGCTAACATTTGCAATCGGGGCCGAACGGATCAGGGTGTGCAGCTCGAAATCAGTCGGGGGCTGCGCGATCGCTTGATAGACTCTGCAGGTCATGTGCGAGACGAGATTCTCTTTAATCAATTGGTGGAGGTCTTGCAATACAGCCTGAGGGTAGCAATCCTTACCGAAGACCCGACGATGCAGCCTTCCCCAGATTTAGAATCTGCAGGCGGAACGTTCCCGAATCTTGAACCCTTTGACTTTATTGACGCCCAATTGGTTGACGAGACGGCCCCTGAACCCGAAACAGTCTTTCCGCCGCCTCTGCAGACTGAAGAATTTACTGTCATTACTTTCCAGACCCAGCCAGCGGGCGATTCTGAGGAACTGGAACGGTTTGAGTTTACGGTGGCGACGTTTATTCGGAATGGCTCAAAATGGAATATTCAGCGTCAGCGACACTCTGCCTATCGGTTTGTGGAAGTGTTGCCGGTTGCTTCGGATCCGTCTTTTTTTGCTGGCGTTGCTAAACGGTTAGGATTTCAAGGGGATTCCGATTCTTTGGGCTTGGAAATGGTTGCGATTCCGGGCGGAACTTTTACGATGGGATCTCCCAAGTCCGAACCAGAACGTTTTAGCTACGAGTCACCTCAACATGAAGTTACCCTAGAATCCTTTTTTATGGGGCGCTACTTGGTTACTCAGACCCAGTGGCGGGCCGTCGCTGCGCTGCCCCAAGTGGAGCGAGAGCTAGAGCCAGATCCTTCAAATTTCAAAGGCAGTGACCGTCCAGTTGAGCGGTTGTCTTGGTACGATGCGGTTGAGTTCTGTGCTCGCTTCTCCGCTTATACGGGGCGTGAATATCGTCTCCCGACCGAAGCTGAATGGGAATATGCCTGTCGAGCGGGGACGGATACTCCCTTTCACTTTGGAGAAATGATTGCGACAAAAGTCGCCAATTACAATGGCTCTGCTTATGCAGGAGGGGTAAGAGGTGAGAGGCGAGGCGATACCACCCCGGTCACCTATTTTGGGATTGCCAATTGGTTTGGCCTGAGCGATATGCACGGCAATGTCCGTGAATGGTGTCAAGATCATTGGCATAAAAACTATGAGGGAGCGCCTATGGATGGCAGCGCTTGGTTATCCTCTGATGTGGGTAAAGACCGTGTTCGCCGAGGTGGTTCCTGGCTCTCCGATCCTAGGTATTGCCGCTCCGCGTTCCGCGGCTTTCTTCAGTCCGACGTCCGCCTCAACTATATCGGTTTCCGGGTGTGCTGTTCGCCCCCCAGGACTCTTACATAGCCCTTTTCCCTCTTTCCCTTTTGCTCTCTTCAGATAAAAATATGCCAACCCCGCCCCCTCAGCTCAACATCCACAGACGCCAAAGCCAGAACCAGTACTATGAAGAAACTCTCGCTGAGGGCGTGGCGCTCCGCATGATGCAGATTCCGGCGGGCAAGTTCCTTATGGGCTCCCCTGAAGATGAGCTAGAGAGGAGTGACGCTGAAGGCCCTCAACATGTGGTGACTGTGCCCCAGTTCTTTATGGCCAAGTATTCCGTCACCCAGGCCCAATGGCGAGCGGTCGCCGCCCTGCCTCGGGTTGAGCAAAAGTTCGACCCAGATCCCGCCCGCTTCAAGGGCGAAGATCGCCCGGTTGAGCGGTTGTCCTGGAATGATGCGGTGGAGTTTTGCGACAGACTCACCCTCCACACCAATCGTCAATACCGTCTCCCCACCGAAGCTGAATGGGAATACGCCTGTCGAGCCGGGACCATTACCCCCTTCCACTTCGGCGAAACCCTATCTACAGCCTATGCTAACTACGATGGATCCAATGAGGAATATGGTACATATGGCCCAGGTGTCCGAGGCGAATGGCGCGAACAGACAACCCCAATAGACCACTTTGAAGGTGTAAATGAATACGGACTCAGCGACATGCATGGCAATGTCTTTGAGTGGTGCCAAGACAACTGGCGCGATAACTACTACGATGCACCTATTGATGGAAGTGCTTGGTTATCTTCTAACGAGAGTAAATTTTACATCCTCCGTGGCGGTTCTTGGCTCTCCTTTCCAGGGTATTGCCGTTCCGCATCTCGCGGCTATCATGAGCCCGGTGACCGTGACTATGATATCGGTTTTCGGGTTTGCTGTTCGGCCCTCAGGACTAAGCAAGCAACATATATTAATCCAACGGAGAAGTTGGGTGGGATTTCCGATGCAGTTATTGAGCTGATTATTGCTCAAGAAGAAGCTCAGGAAAAGAACATATTGAAAGTTCAACTCCAACAGACACTAATATCAGCTTTGAGTCAACTTGATCGGCAAACCCAGCAGCTGTTAGAACTTTACTATGCACGAGGGGTATCTCAACGGGATATTGCTGAGCAGATGGAATTGAAGCAATATACGGTCTCCCGAAGATTGTCAAAAAGTCGCGAAAAATTAATTGCTGCTATTTTGAAATGGAGTCAAACACAACTGCAAATTTCTTTGCATTCAGAACAAGCTGGAAGTGTAAGCAAACTTTTGGAGGAATGGTTAAGTATTTATTACTCCACTAGTCGGTAGGGTGCTTTCAGCGCGAGCATAACGCACCGTTCCCAGCAGTGCAAGCCCCAACTTAACGAACCCACCCACCCCAAATCACGGTAATCAAACCCACCCCAAATCCGGTAAAGCTCATTTCTATTCATCCCAAATTCCCTGTGACTTTTCTGGAACACCTTCCCATCCCCAATTCAGTGGATAAATTCCCTCATCCATAAACCGATGAATACTTGAAAACGGCCAATCGTGCGATGTACCACACAACCCATGTCGCACCGGATTGTAATGAATATAATCACAATGGAGCGCAAAATCCCGCTGATCCCGGATTAAATGCTCCCAGCAGCGGCGTTGCCAAAGATTCCCTGCTCCTCGCTTCTGACACGATCGCGACACAGCCCGATTAATCCCTAACGTCTGACCGTAACGCTTGGTCACATAGGTTTTGATTAATCGCAATCTCACCGAAAAATTCTGATCACGGGGCGGTAATGTCCAAACACCATGAAAATGCTCGGGCAGCAGGACAAAGGCTTCAATGGAAAAGGGATATTTTATTCTGATGTGTGCGATCGCTTCTCTGAGGGCTTTTCTGCCAATGACGCTACAGAGCCAGGGTTCTCTTTTGTAGGTGACTTGGGTAACGAAATAGGAGCCGCCAGGGATGCGGGGTCTTCTGTAGTTTGGCATGTTGGCCCGGAATGCATATTTGGTTTGAATATGCCCTGGGATGGGTGGGAGTAGACGGTGCTAGTCTGCTAACGTGCTTTTTAATCTGTCCGCCAATTCTGCTGGGATCAGTGCGTTATTGAGGATTGCTGGAATGGTGCGTTACGCTGGCGCTAACAGCACCCTACTGG
>JASJDH010000374.1 GCA_030065175.1 Leptolyngbyaceae cyanobacterium MO_188.B28
TGCATCGGGTTGAAGCAGTCTACGAAAAAGCCATCAAAGTTCCGCCAGAAGAATTAGAACAATACTTACCCTTCTGGCTCCGTTCTGAATCCTTGTCCAAATGGGATATCACGATTGTCCCAGCTTGATTGGTATTTTGTTTTTCCGCAAGTCCCTTATATTCAATTTTTGACATATAACTCCGGGGAAATGGGGTGTTATCTGTCACTTTTTGACAGTTAAGTATGGTAAATGGGGCGCTTATCCGTCATTTTTGACAGTTAAGCACCTGCATAAGGGAGTTATCCGTCATGTACGATGACATCATCAAAGCCGCCACGCTTACTCGATCAAGTCAGGGAAGTCGCTCGTCTAAAGCACTTTAGCCTTTCAACTGAAAAGTCCTATATCTATTACATTCGGGATTACATCCTGTTTCATAACAAGCGACATCCTAATTCGCTAATGCTTCCAACCGACTCACCGCCCGATCAACAATATCCAAACTGGCTTGCCAAAACTCGGGTTGGCGAATGTCTTGCTGCAAATGCTGTTGCACCAGATCCTCCGCCGTCATACTGCCCGTATCCCGCAGCAGCGTAGTATACAGCTCATTAAACGCTTCGCCATAGCGGTTCTTTTGAGCGTAAATACCCAGGCTAAACAAATAACCAAACAAATAGGGGTAGTTGTAGAAGCCCAGCTCTGCAATAGAAAAATGCAGCTTGCTAGCCCAGAACATCTCATCATAGCTAGCCAAACTGTCCTCGTACCAATGGCCCCAACTATCCCGCATTAAAGTCTTAAGCGTATCCGCAATCACAAATCCCTGTTTGCGAGCTTCCACCAGCTTTTGTTCAAACGTGAACCGTGAGGGAATATTGAGCAAAAACGTTGTGGCGGCCGCACCGTCTTCCCACGCGATGGCCAGCTTTTGTTCCGGGGTGTCGGCTTCGGCCAACAGGGCGTCCCGCACCAGGGTTTCGCCGAAAATGCTGGCGGTTTCCGCCAGAGTCATGGAATAGTAGGTCTTGTATCGAGGCATATCCCGCATGACCCAGTTGTGCCAGGCGTGACCCAGCTCGTGGGCCAGGGTTAGCACGTTGTTCATGCTGCCCTCAAAGGTCATAAAAATGCGCGGTTCTCTCGGCTCCGAGAAGCCGGTGCAATAGGCCCCCGTAGATCGATTGGGGGTAGGTTTGGCGTCAATCCAACCCTTTTCCGCCATCATCACCGCAAAGTCTCCCATGGCCGGGGTAAGTTGCTGAAAAGCCTTGGAAACTAACTCAATCGCCTCCTCAAAGGAAAACACCCTAGACTGACTCACGGCTGGCGCAGGGGCGAACAAATCCCAAGGAGCCATAGATTCGATATTGAGCGCCTGCCCCATCGCCTTCAGCGATCGCTGGCCAATAGACCGCCGCTGATAAGTGGTTTCCATCAACGCATCCAAAGTGGCCCGATCGATGCGGCTTTGGTGGCAGCTTTTGTCCAGGTAGTGCAAGGTGCGGTGACGGCCCCGCTGTTTGGTTTCTTCCAGTCGCCAACCATTGATGGCGTTGAGAATGGTCGCCACCGTCTGGGCCCGACTTTCCCAGGCAGCTTTGACCCCATGCCACGCTTCAGATCGAATTGCCCGCTCGGGAGAACTTAATAAGTTAAAGGCTTTGGCTAGCCCGACGGAGTCCCCGTTAACGTTACATTGCAAGGATCCGGCAAGTTCGGTGTAGAGGTTTCCCCAGCCCTGAAGTCCAGTCACTGAGAGCCCGGTCACCAGTTTTTCTTCAGCCACGCTGAGCAACTGGTCTTTGAGTTTGCGGCGATGTTGCAGGGAGAAACTCAGCTCTTCCAAAACTGGGTCGGCAATCAGAATCTGGATGAAGTCGTTGCTAACTCGACTTAAGAAGATATCCAGCCCCTTCGTCGCCTGACTCATTTCAGCGCTGAGCTGCTGCAGGGTGGGTTTCCACTTTCTGGCGCTGCTGTCGCGGGCGTTAACGCTGAGGATGGAAGAAATGAAGGTGCGCAGGTTGCCCAGTTGTTTAGAAATATCGGTGCGCTGCTGATGGGCCGCCCTGATTTGGGTCAGCAGGTCGTCAAATTTTTCTGCAGGGAGACTTTCAGCTGTTTCAATGTGCTGGGAGAAAGGGGCGCAACGGTCGGCGAGGTCCGCGATCGCAGTTTTAAGCGCCTCAAAGGTGACGGCGATGCGCGGATCGTCGCTATCAGCGTAGAAGTGACTATTATCCCAGGATTGCTGCAGAGTAAGCATAGGCGGCTAGAGTCAACTCAGCGTTAGTGACATCGATTCTAGCTTAGCCAATTTCTGACGGTTGATACGACAACAAAATCAAAATGCAGGTAAAGGCGGCAAAGGTTGACCTAGCCACTTTTGAGAAAATTCGTCCAAATCACCGCCCAGGCGCTTGTGATAGATAAAGGTGTTCACCCACTGCATTAGATCCACCTCACCCCGACGGACGCCAATGTGGGCCGGAGATTCCTTAATGATGAATTTGCCTTCAATGTTTTTATCTGGATTGTTCTTGGACAATTCAGCGGCTACCACATTTCCGGTTGCAATCATGTCCACCTGGCCTGAGATCAAAGATGACGCGGTTAGGCTGTTATCTGCAAAGCGTTCAATTTCAACATCGTCCGATACGGCGTCTGTGAGTTCCAGGTCTTCCAGCGTGCCCTGGGTAACACCAACTTTATAACCGCCGAGATCCTTAAATCCGTCCACACCAGAGATATCAGCGCCCCCATAAATGCCTGAAAAGAAAGGGGCGTAGGGAATTGAGAAGAAAATAGATTTGGCCCTTTCGGGATTAGCTCCCATACTGGAAATGACTAAATCAACTTTGTTGGTTTGTAAAAAGGGAATGCGGTTGTCGCTGGTCACGGGCGTGAGTTCTAATTCAACCCCTAGATCTTTGGCCAGTAAAGTAGCGACATCAATGTCATAGCCTTCCAGATTACCGCTGGCGTCGACGGACCCAAACGGGGCAAAATCCTGAGGTACAGCGATCTTGACCACCCCAGCCTGAATAATGCGATCCAGGCTAGAGACCGTTGCCGCATCCTGGGCCGTGACGCGGGGACTGTCTCCGCCGCCCACGCAGGCGACGGCCATTAGAGAGAAGAGGCAGGCTAGGCAAGTAATCAAAGTGGTTTGAAGCCACTTTTGGGGAATTGGCAGACGCATGATTAACTCCTCGTTTGGGGGCGGATCGACTAGGGGCTGTGTAGGAATAACTTCAGGGACAAGTGAAGAGCCGAATAAGGCGTACACAGCCCTAAATCTATAAAGTTATTTTTGAACGCCCTCTAAGCCCAAGTTAACAGGTTCAGTGTCCGCCAATGTATCTTGAATTACAGTGCTTGCTTAATGGGCTAATGTTTTCTCTAGCTTTCGGCTCAAGACAGAAATGGGAAAGCAAAGGCCAAAGTAAATGATGGCAGTCACCAAATATACAAAGAAAGGCTCAAAGGTGACGTTGGTGATATTTGTGGCGGATCTGGCCAGTTCTACAAAGCCAATGGCGGAGGCCAGGGAAGTGCCCTTGATTACCTGGGCCAGGAACCCTACGGTGGGGGCGATCGCAAGTCGCAGCGCCTGGGGCAAAATCACCAAACCTAATTGCTGAAAATAGGGCAGACTCAATGCTTTAGCGGCTTCCCATTGACCTTTGGGGATGGCTTCCACTGACCCACGCCAAATATCCCCGAGAAAGGCGCTAGTGAAGGTAGTCAAGGCAATGACGGCGGAAGACCAGGGACTGATTTCAATTCCCAGAATGCTCAGGCCAAAGAAGGCGAGAAGAAACTGAATCAATAAAGGAGTGCCTTGGATAATTTCTGAATAGAACCAGCTGATGTATTTAACCGGCTGAAAGGGGGAAATTCTCATCAAGAGCAACAAAAAGCCGACCAGACCGCCGCAAGTAAACGCGATCGCAGATAACAACAGAGTCCAACGGGTCGCCCAAAGCAAGGCGAAGAGAATTTCAAGGTTGGTAAAATCCCTCATATCAGGTCGATTAAAGGTATTGGGTAAACCTGAATAAACGTTTGTGGAGCAGGTGAGCCAGGAGCTTGAAACTCAGCGCCAGCCCAATGTAAATGAGGGCGATGGCAAAGTAGATTTCAAAATCTCGAAAGGTGCGCGATCGCAGAAAGTTGCCCACAAAGGTGAGTTCTTCGGCGGATATTTGAGAGACGATGCTGGAGAGTAGCATGAGCAACACCATCTGACTAGTCAGGGCGGGATAGATCGAAGCGATGGCGGGTTTCAATACTATGTGGCGAAACACCTGGAGCGGCTTAAACCCCAAAGACAACCCCGCCTCGATTTGGCTTTTGTCGATGGCTTGAATCCCGGCTCGAATGATCTCAACGGCATAGGCCCCAAAGTTAACCGTTAAGGCCAGTAGGGCGGCCTGCTCCGACCCCAACCTAGGCCCCAGACTGGAAATGCCAAAAAAGATAAACAGCAGCTGCACCAGAAAAGGGGTATTCCGAATGGCTTCCACATAAGCAGTTGCGATCGCCCTCAACAGCCGATTTCCCGAGGTGCGGCACAATGCTCCCAATATCCCCACCGCCAACCCCATCAGCGTGGCTAGCGCTGACAACTGAATGGTTAGCCAAACCCCCTCCGCCAATAGCGGCCAATTGTCCCAAATGACCTGAAACTGAAAGCGGTATGCCATCAATTACTCCCCATCAAGGACTGGCGTGAAAGTGAAGTCCCAGTAAAAGGCAGTGGATGGGTGGATGGGTGGATGGGTGGATGGGTAGTTCCTTCTCTGCTGAATAGGGAAATTTTGGCGTCTTGGAAAATTCGAGTAGTCCTTATTCCGGTTGCAGTAGAACCCAATACTTATGAACATCGATAATGTTGGTCTAACTGCAGAAGGGTGTGCAACAAAACGTTGGCGCCTTGGGCGCAGTGTTCGGGGCTGGTATATTCGGTTTCGGCGTGGCTAACGCCCCCTTCGCTGGGGACAAAAATCATCCCCATGTCGGTGATGTTGGCGATAATTTGAGCGTCATGGCTGGCCCGGCTGGGTAATGGGGATGCCGACAAGTTAAGATTGTCACAGACTTGGGCAATGGTGTTGTAGATATGGCGGTTAACGGGAGTAGGTTCATTTCTGAGCTGGGGCTTTAGGTGAATGCGGGTTTGGGTGGACTCTGCGATCGCCGCCATCCGCTGCTCCAAAGTCGCCAGCATCTGGTCTAAATACTCGTTGGATAGATCTCGCATATCCAACATGATTTCCACCTTGCCGGGAATGGTATTGGCAACATTGGGGGAAAGTTTTATCGCCCCCACCGTGGCCACCTGATCGCCGTTATTGGCGCAGCCGATCTGGTTCACCGCCAGAATCACCTGAGCCGCCGCCACCAGAGCATCCTGGCGCATAGACATGGGCGTTGTGCCCGCATGGCTGGACTGACCGTCTATGGTGATGGCGTATCGCCGTTGGCCCACGATGCCTGTCACCAGACCAATCGAAACGCCTGCGGCCTCCAACACTGGCCCCTGCTCCACATGCAATTCCACAAATGCCGCCAGATGATCGGTGTTGCGTTTGGCCTGAGATAACTGCGTCCAGTTTCCGCCAATGTTCTGCAAACTGGGCTGAATCGGTGCGTAGTGGGGATGAGCGTAATACTCCGGGTCTGGGTTCACTTGACCCGCCATGGCCTTACTGCCGATCATCGTCCGCTCTTCATCAGCGAATACGATCACTTCCACAGAATGATCCAACCGGATTCCCCGTTCATGCAGTGTGCGAATCACCTCCAGGCCGGCTAACACTCCATAGACACCGTCATAGATCCCGGCGTTAGGAACCGTATCCAAGTGTGATCCAGTCGCTAGAGCCGGGGCATTGGGAAAGCGACCCGGGTAGCGGCCAATCATATTCCCCGCCGTATCAATCGTAACGGTCATCCCAGCCGCTTCCAACCAGCGCTGCAGAGTTTGTCGCGCTTGGACATCTTCAGGGCCGAAGGCTAGCCGCCGCACGCCGCCATTGGGCAATGCGCCGATGGAGCCGATGGCGTTAAGGGTTTGCATCAGCCGCTCGCCATTGATGCTCAGGGAGTCAATCGACGCTGGCTTTGATAAGGTCCTTAGATTCATAAGACTTATTCCTCCCTGATTTTTCTATCAACTCGCAAGATAGCAAGAGTAAACACTGTTATTAAAGTTTTATTTCAAATCTATTTGTATAGATGCTTCCCATTCTGTAACAGAAAGTACAGTCATGGTTTGAACTGAAACCGTATCCCCCTTGCCCCCTATAATCTGGTATGCATCGCCAGGATTAATAAGGAGAGGCTCGGTATGACGGATGATGGGTCCAAAGTGGTGTTTATCTGCGGCTCGGCATTGCGGGGGCAGCCCGATCATGGGAATTTGCAATCAGCCACTTTCTTGAGAGAAGCCAAAACCGCCGCCAACTATCGCATTCATTCGGTTAAAGCGGGTTGGCATCCAGGAATTTACGCCGTCGGGTCAGGCGGCGTCTCAATCCTCGGTGAACTCTATCAGCTAACCGCCGAACAATACGACTATTTAGTCTCCACCGAACCACCGAACATGTACCCAGCGGAGATTGTCCTGGAGGATGGGGGAAGCGCGATCGCCATGCTCTACCCCCAAGCGCTGATCGAAGAGCACGGCTGGCCGGATATTTCGGAGTATGGCGGGTGGGCGGCGTATAAGGCGGCGGAGGGATGACCCTAATGAGTAAGGTGCTGATCAAAGGTGGACGGATTGTGACCGCTGTCGATGATTATGTGGCGGACATTCTCATCGACAATGGCAAGATTGAGGCGATTGGCCGCACTTTGGATATCGACGAAGCTGAGCGCTACGATGCGGCGGGTCTGTTGGTGATGCCGGGGGGGATTGATGTCCATGTACACATGGAGACCCCGATGGGCAATGGGGTGGAAACCTGCGATACGTTTGAGAGCGGCACGCGTTCCGCGGCCTTTGGCGGGACGACGACGGTGATTGACTTTGCCCAACAGTTTAAGGGAGAGAGTCCCAAGCAAGCGCTGGATCGTCGGTTGGCGGCGGCGGAACCCCAGTGTTGCGTGGACTATGGCTTCCATGTGATTCTCACGGATGTGACGCCCGCTGCGCTCTCGGAGTTGCCGGATGTGATTAATGGCGACGGGGTGTCGAGTTTTAAGCTATATATGGCTTACCCAGGCGTGGTGATGGTGGATGACGCCGCCATCTACCGCACCATGCGCAAGGTGGGGGACCATGGGGGTATGGTGAATCTCCATGCGGAAAATGGGGTGGTGATTCAGGCGCTGATTGAAGAGGCCCTCGCTGCTGGGAATACGTCGCCCAAACACCATATGCTGACGCGGCCTCAGCTAATGGAGGGGGAGGCGACCCATCGGGTGATTCGAATTGCAGAGCTGGCGGAGATTCCGGTTTACATAGTTCACCTCTCTGCCAAAGAAGCGTTGGAGGCAGTGGTGGAGGCGCGCGATCGCGGCATCCCCGCTTTTGCGGAAACCTGCCCCCACTATTTGTTTTTAACCCATGAAGAATATGATCGCCCTGGGTTTGACAGCGCAAAATATGTGATGACGCCGCCCCTGCGGGACCACACCTGTCAGCACGCCCTATGGCGGGGCTTGCGATTCGACGATCTGCAAATCGTGGCTACCGATCACTGTCCATTCTGTTTCAACGAGAACGCCTATGGCATCCTCAAGTCTAAGCAGTACGGCAAAGATGATTTCTCTAAGATTCCCAACGGTGCGCCTGGGGTGGAGTTTCGGTTGTCATTGCTTTATGACGGCGGAGTAAATGAGGGGCGAATTAATCTCAATCGGTTTGTGCAACTAACGGCCACAGCTCCGGCGAAGATGTTTGGCTTGTTTCCGCAGAAAGGAACCATAGCAGTGGGCAGTGATGCGGATCTCGTGCTGTTTGATCCTAATCAACGCCATACCCTCAGCGCCAGCACCCATCATTCCAATGTGGACTATTCTTTGTTTGAGGGGCGGAGTGTGCAGGGGAAGGTGCAGAAGGTGTTTTTGCGGGGAGAGTTGATTGTAGATGGAGAGGCGTGGTTGGGAAAGGCAGGGATGGGACGGTATTTGAAGCGATCGGCATCTGGGCGGATCTTGTAAGGATAGCGGCTTCAATACTCCACTCAACTGAGGAATCGCTTGTCGAGATAAAGCATTGAGAGCAACTAAAATTTGATGAACCTTAGAACTCCTGAGTTACTCTTACTTTTCTATATCCTTTTCCCGATGAAGAGCCCCTTAGTTGCTCAGGCGCTTCTGTGTCAGATTAAAGCTATTCATTCTTCTCGCCATGCAGAGAAGCTACTTGATTTAGATTTAGACAATGATACTGACGAGGCATTTAAAGAGTTCCTGGTGTCATTTTGGTTTAATTCTAGAAACGCCTCAGCTAATGCTTATCTTTGTTTAATTGCGCCTTATTTGGGTTTAGTCAATCACCCTATTATGGAAATTCGTCGTAAGGTTGCTAAAAGTAAGTTTGAGTTTTCCAAACATGCTTTAGACCAGTCGGTAAGAGATCAAATTCAGGTCAGTGAAATTGAAGCAGTCATGACCAATGGACACCTGATTGAAGACTATTCTGACGATCAGCATGGTTATCTTATTTGTGGCTTCACCCAATTTCAACGACCGATTCATGTTAAATGCGGCAGCGCTATTCGACCTTTGATTAAAATTATTGCGGTGTACGAACCCGACCCTGAACGATGGAGTGACAAATTTTCAATGAGGAGACGAGATAACCATGAATAGTAGTGGTCAAGAATTTATAGTTGAGGACCGAGTAACTTATACGCTACAACTCGATGGCCGATTCTACTTATTTGAGAATGTACCGGCCCGGATAAATGAGGATACTGGAGAGCAGTTTTTCGGGTGTTGCTGATTTCAGGGATGAGTAAATGGCTGTAATGCCTGGGGACTCGTTCGCAATCTGACAAATTCATCCCCTAATTCAGCAACGCCGTTTTTCGCGCCTTCTACGGTGAAGCAGTTAAAACAGATTATTCTGAGTGGAAAAGAACCCGATCGCGTTATTAAAACTCCTGTTTATACTTATGGTGAGTAGGTTCTGATTGACTGCTGCTGCAATGGAGTGAACAGGGTAAAGTGCTTCTTGAAATCTAAGCTTGATAGCTGTCACTGATTGCGATCGTTAGTTGCCATGTCAGAAAAACCGCCAGACTATCTGCCTACGACCCTTGAAAAAGTCTTTGAGATCCTGGATCAGAAGTTGATCACCTTGGGGGTGCCGGGGGCGTTGAGTGCTGTCGGGGTCAACAAAATAATAGCGGAGCAGCTACCGGCGGCACTCAACGCCCCCGGCACCCCCAAGGTGATCAACTTCTGATCCAGGATCTCAAAGACTTTTTCAAGGGTCGTAGGCAGATAGTCTGGCGGTTTTTCTGACATG
>JASJDH010000375.1 GCA_030065175.1 Leptolyngbyaceae cyanobacterium MO_188.B28
GGGGAGGGGACATGGTGGTGCTTTGAGTTGGGGAACTTAAGCATCCTATACCATTCCCCTTCCTGTCAGTCATATTCCAGTGTGACTGCTTATATATCAATGCTTTCAGGAGTTTTCTGCATCACCAAGTGCTCAAATTCAAAGATAGTAACGGTGAGAGATTCTGCCGTACGGCAATAAGCGCAGCAGTTCCAGAATTGCTCCCGAACTTGCCTCTGAAGGGCGCTGGCTATGTATACACTCATGATGCCAGGGCTTTTAGATAATTCAAAGTATAACGAGCCCTGGTTTTTAAAATGTTAAGGTAATCAACTTGCGAAAGTAGTTGATCAAGCTTTTTCAGGTCCGATTCTGAGAGCTGATTTTCAGCGTTGCGATCCAAAAACTCATTTAGCTGCGACTGAGTTTCTGGGGAGAGGGTACTTTCTGCGAGAGCCAGAAGTTCTTCTTGGCTTAAACTAGTCAGTAGTTCAGGATCGCTTTCGACGGACGTCAGTTTCCGATACGTATCGAGGTCCAACAGCACACCAACCCGTTTTCCTGCTTCATTGGTAATATACTGAACTTCCTGAGACATAACTAGCTCTTTTAGATTTAATTCAATTCTAGTACGGTGGGATTAGTTCTGTCCTCGCTGCTTCCCATCGTCTATCCAGTTATTTGTAATGGAAATGAGATCGCCTGCTCCTCGGGAAAGGAAGGGAAGTTCATAATGTAAAATCGATTCATAACTTCGTCCATCCTACCAGTGCGTCTATCTGAAGAGTATGCTTGCACGTTGTATATCAAAATCAAGCATGTGATCGCCCAGATATTGGCAAAAGCGATCGCAGTTCAACTTCAAACCGCGATCTAACAATGCATCGAAAGAAGTGCGATCGCCTGAAACTAGAATAAGAGCGATCGCATTTTACGTTCAAACCGTGATCTCAACAATACATTGAAAGAAGTGCGAGCACCCGAAGCATTAATTTGACCGAGTGTCTTTGAACGTCACGAACAAACTTCCGCATTTCCTGGCGCATCATTCAGTCATTGCTAGAGAATCAAGATTAACCGTTAATGACTAATTCGTTTAGCTAGAAAAATATCGGGTTTGCCTGGACCATTCGCATCAGGAATGACGCCCACGATCGCGAAACCAACCTTCTGATAGAAACCATAGGGATGACCGCCTAGGTTTTGAATCTCCATCAGATGCTGAAGCGGATTGGGATAAAGATCAATATTCGCGATCGAAGTGAGCCCTGTTTCATCATCACTTCCCAAATAGATCGTACAACCACCCCGCTGACGCACTTGGGTTTCTAAATCCGCCACCAATCGGCGACCAATCCCTCGTCGCTGATGGGATGGGGAGACCACCAACGGATGCAGTTCCCAACTGTGACCATTGTAGTGGGGCATCCCACCAATCCAACCCAAGACGGTTCTCCGGGATTGATTGGTGGTAGTGGGGTCCTTCACCTCACTTACCATAATTCGGCTAATGCGGTCGTCCTCCAAAGACTCCCGCACTTCTTCTAACGCATCTTCCAAGGTAGGCCAAGCATGGGGAGCAAAGGTCTGAAAACCAGTCATCAAGAGTCGGGCGGTTGTCTCAATCAAGTCGGCATTGTCAGAAGGCAAGTCAATGATTTCCATTTAAATAGGTGATTTTTGTTTGTGCATAAAAATCATCTTATTGACCAAGTAAAGATATCAGCACACTATCGTTGAGTCGCCATGGGGAAAACCTAAACCTTCTGTAGCACTTGTAACACTTATCGGATGGTCAAAGGGCCGGCCCGTCAACGCTACTATGTTCGATATTTGTTTAATCACGCATAAACTCCATTAGCCAGATTCTAGAAGCATTTTTACGTGGTCCAACAGCGCGATCGGTCATACGTTCTAGCAACTAAAGCAAACTCTACAAAGATTGAGGAACGCAAGATGCCCTTTCAAAACAATTATGCAAATTTGGTTACCGAAAAGCCCCAAGCCCACACCCGCCTAATCCGAGACTATGATGGCGCCAATAAGGATTTCGACTTCATTATCATTGGTTCCGGAATGGGCGGCGGCATCCTGGCCGACGATCTGGCGGATCGATTAGGGAATAGTCGTCGGATTCTTGTGTTGGATGCGGGTTCTTTCGTTTATCCCACCCATGTCTACAACATTAGCCGAGTTCCCAACTTTTCTGTAGCCAGACATTTTGGCGTTGATAACTTTATACAATCGCCGACTGACAGTCGTTTCATTGGCGAAAAGCCCCAACTCGCTTTTGGTGGGCGTTCTATTTTTTGGTCCGGCCTGATCCCGGAAGCCCAAAGCTGGGAACTGGAATTCTTCCCAGAAAATGTGCGTCGGGATTTAGACTCAACCTACTTTGACTTGGCCGCTAACCGAATGAATGAGTCAATCTCACTGGGGACTAGGGCGCAAGAATTTGTAGAACATTTCCGAAACAGCCCTCTGAATAATGATTTTGAGATCAAGGAGACCCCTCGCGCCCTCCATCAACCCTATCTCAACCCCGATGGCACGCCGCGTAGTCAGTTTTTTATAGAACCGACGGGGGTGTTTAACACGGCTGAATTGCTGATTAATCAGGTGGGGTTAACCCCTGGCGGCGATCAAGACGGTCAGGGACTCTTCATCAAGCTCAACAGCTTCGTGGAAGCCATTAACAACCTTCCATTCGACTGGTATGAAGTGAAAACCACCGATACGATTACAGGAGAGCAAGTTAGTTTTTATTCGCCTAAAGTTGTGATTGCCGCGGGTTCGGTAGAAAGCCCTAAGCTGATCAATCGCTCTGCAGTCTACCAAAGCATGCCCGAGCAGATTAAGCAGCTTGTCGGCTTTGGCTTAACGGATCATCCCGTTACCGGGGAGTCTGCGGCTTATGTTTCGTCGCTGGGCAATAATCCACGAATTAATCTCAGTCGCAGGGATCATGCCAAGATCATCTTTTACTCACGCGGCAATCGTGACGCCAACGGCCATATCCGCTATCCCTTCAATATCGAAATGAATATCAATCACGAATACTGGCACTTGAGAAACAACGATCCTTCCGCTGAACCCGTTGTTGACGATACCAGTAAAACCCGGGTAGATATTAAGTTTAGCTTTGGGAATTGCCTGGATGATGAGAACGGCATTTTCTCGCATGCCAATGATGGCTACACCCCCGAGATCCGGTTCAAGCGCTTTTCGGCGCTGGATGATCTGCTGCAGTCCCGCTTCCCAGCTCTCGCAGGCTGGCGGCGAGGGCAGCAAGAGTTCTTCAATCTCCTCAATGAAACCCGAAATCGTGTCTTTGCGGAATTCAATGATGTGGACTTTATGACCGGTGAATACGGCGGCGGCAGCGGCAAGCAATGGCCTTTTGGTTGGGGCACGGTGCATCACGCCTGCGGCACTTTGCGGATGCCGTGGAAAGCTAACCTTAACGGCAACTTCAACAATCAGTCGGTTGTAGACGAAGATCTCAAGGTCCGAGGCACAGCTGGGCTGTATGTTTGCGACATGTCTGTCATGCCCATCAGCACTGCGGCGAATCCTGTGCGCACTCTTGCAGGGCTGGCTTTGCGACTGTCTGAGCATTTGGGTTAAAGAGTCAGCAGCGCCTCACACACTGTCCAAAATCTATTGGCGGACCGAGGCGCTGCATTGAAGCTGGATTCTATGGCATGTGTGTACTCTCCAACAGGCTGGTTAACTTCCCAGTTCACCCGTGGCAGATTTATCTCACTATACTCACGAAGTAACTGTACGTCATCGGATGCAACTGGATAGTTAGGCGGCGATCGCAGAGGCAGGAAGAACTATTAAAGTTCTGCGCAGCAAAAAACTGGGTTTCCTTGTGTCAACCCAGCCTAAAGCAACTCCAACGATTTGTTATCTGTATGTTTAGCGATTGCCTAAGACCTAAACAGGAGATCCCAACCAATTAGAGCGATTGCTAAATCGGCTAGTGCATGGCTCAGATAGCATGCCCAAAGAGACTGATAGCGAAGGAAGCACCATGACCAAGTGGCGCCTGCGATAAATACTCCAGTAGAGCCTATCACAGTCACTAGTGTGTTGCTTGTGTACCCAGCGAGAGCAATGATGTGATGTAGGGTAAAGCAAAGCGCAGCAACGTAGACTGCCAACTTTCCATCCAATAGCACTGCACACTTTTGGTAGACAAACCAGCGCCATACATATTCTTCAATAAGGGCATTAATGAAGGTAAAATAAAGCCCAAAAGCAATATAAGCCCACGGTTCAGCTAATCTGACTGTTTCTGCTGCGGCACGGATGATGGATGCATCCAACCAATGTTTTCCAATACTTAAATAAGCAATTGAAATCACCCCTGCCATCAGCACACCTAGCATTAGACCAGATGTAAAATCTCGACGGGATGGCAGCCGCCATGTGATTCGACCCTGATCAATGAACAAAAACCATCCCAGCGGAAAACCCAACAGCCAAAGGCGAGTTACAACAAAGAACGCTTGCCCAAAAGTACCTGAAATGTAAAGGCGAGCAGCAATGCCCAAATTTGCGGCTAAAACCACCAGCAGCAGGGCCATTGCAGCTTGATATCGATTATTGTTAGGTTGCGAATTTTGACCGAAATTTATCACTGGAATCCAAGTCGAAAATATTAGACTGCTAGCCAGCTAACGACTTAGCTCAGCGGCGGGCTGATGCTTAGTTTTATGTTGTCATAAGCAACTCCAGAAGCCCGTCCGCTGCAGCGCTTGGTTCGGTAAGTACTTATGCTGTCACCCTTTCCATGAGGTTGTCTAACCATCAAGTGGCAGATCTTCTAAGCGAAAGATCGCATCTTGGACAACAACAGGATCTTGCCCGATTACAAGCGTCTTGCCTCGGCAAGCCTTATTTCGTTCTAGCACTTCCCAGTATTGCCCATCCTTAGCCCGAAAGTAATTGGGGACAGCAAAATACTCATTCCACAGTCGGCATGGTGGCTCAATGCCACCTATTCGTAACAAAGGAATGTCCGCTTTTCGCAACGTATCTGTTGCTACGATTTCTTCAATATCAAAGGTAAGTAACTTTATAGCCTTAAGAAGGGCTCGATAGTGCCCTTTCAGATGGGGCGTGATTGCGAGAAATCCACACATGCCCGACACTACAGAATGACGAAATCCACCCCAAACGATGCGAGGTCTCTTGTAGCGTGCTTCCGTCAGGCATTCTAAGAGTTTGTCAAGGGTAGTGTACAAGTGATCGTCAGCTGGTTGCTTTACTTCAGTCTTGAACCAAATTGATGAGCACAGTACATATGGCTGGGTCTTACCGAAAAGTAGAGCTAAATCATCAGGCTCCCGAATTTTTGGTTTGATCTCAATCATATCAAGTTTCCAACTGTGTAAATCCGATTTACCATCCGATTTACCATAAGAATCCCTAACTGTAGGCACATGCATATCTGCCGGTATTTTAGAAATTGTAACTGCCGAAGAACTAGGCTCGATAATTTCTAAGCGAGGATCGTATTCTATTGGACTTGACAGTTCGTGTTCACCGATGGAAGCTAGGGCCGCACCACTTAGTGGGTGACTAGAACTGGAAAAATCGTGCCACTGTATCCTATCTATACAGGCACGCAATAATAGCTGAAATGACACACTCTTCATCCGGACTGGAAACATATCAATTGTTGGCAATAGATCGAATAGATAAGTAGTCATGCAAAATTAATTACAAATTCTTTTCCAAACCCCGTGAGCACGTTTTCGACGTGATTTCTCAGAGTTCGCCAACTCTCATAAGCCGCATTTTCTATCCAGTCGTATTTCATAAATCGCCAGACGTTCTCTATCAGATTGAGCTTGGGTGAGTAGGGCGGCAACTCAAACAGATAAAGTCTTCGTTGCGCCCACTCATCTCGCATTTCCCACACGATCTGACCGGTATGAATCGGGGCTTGGTCCATCACAATGACAGTCGGCTTATCCACAGTGGGGAAAAATGACTCAATGCAAGCTGCGACCACATCACTGGTAATACTTTGCTCTGAGACATAGCTCTCGAGTGTTCCTAGACGATGCATGAAGCCTAAGACATTGAGGCTGGAGCTCCGCCGACTGGGTATTCCCAATGTCTCACCGATCACCTGCCAGGCGTAAGGAATTGGGGGAACCAACGTAAAGCCCGCTTCATCCATGTAGTACAAGTCAATAGCGCCGGCGCTATCCAGGTCTTTGAGTATTTCAAGCATTGAGCGTTTATGGGCGTACTCTGCGGTCGGGGGCGTTTTGGCGCAGACTCGCCGCATTCGTCGCCAAGTCATCTTCAGCGCTTTGAGGATGCGTTTAAGGGTATCTAGACTGAGGGTGACATCCCAGCTCGCCTTGATTTTCTCAAGCACAGGTTTGAGGTTTCGGGGGGACGCCTTTGCCCACGCCTGCACCTGGGCTTTTTGCTCATCATTGAGTTTAGGAGGGCGCCCCCGACCTGGGCGGTCGTATAGCCCGGCAAATCCTCTGTCATTCCAGGCATTGAACCAGTTGTAGAGCGTTTTTTCACTGACTGAAAAAATAGCCCGTAAGGCAACGTTCTTGATCCCCTGACTGCGCAGCAGTAGACAATGCGCTCGTTGGCGCACCTGATGTTGGCGGCTGTGATGATAGATTCGTTCCAGTAACTGTCGGGTTTCTGGGGTAATTTCACGGGTCAGGGACATAGTGGGCAACAGTAGATACAGAAGTCCCTATAGGATCTCTCATTTTCCGCCCAAAATACTGTAAATATTTTTGCAGACTCACTTAACTACATCGATCTATTACCAATGCATCGCAATACATCCTGTTCTGTTTTGCCTTATAAGTAATGCGTAGCGTCTTTCCAGTATTGACAAAATATGGATGCCCATATGTAGCAACCAAAAGGTGAAATATAAGGTGTGGGAGGGGAGGATCGCAAAAGTATCGCACTCTAGTATCAAACCAGCCCGTTCGGATAGCAGCGAGAAACTCAGGTGTAGCGAGATGGTAGTACCCTTCGAGCACATGCTCAATCGGGGCGAACTGAGGATATGTTTTGTCAATCCGTGAGCCATTAAGTGTATAGCTTCGGATTGGTTCAATCAGTTTGTTGGTATCTTTATCTTTACACTCTTTGGAGCGTAACAAGAATGAAACTAAGGGTAAACCTAACATATGGATATTTTTTGAATTCATCCATTCGAGCAGGTTTTCATCATTTTTTGGAAGTGCAAGAATTCTCTCAAACTCTCTAGCATCCGTAAAGAACCGACTGCTTACATCTCGAAATGCTCCTATTCGGCTAATAGGTATGATACGGCGGCCTAAATCGACGGTTAGTCGAGTAATGAAGTCAGAGTAGCAATCGATTATGCGATGTTTAATCCAGCCAATAGCTCCACTTGGATTCAACTGACTATCGGCAGGGTCAAATCCATCTTCAAATAGTATTGTAGGGACGTCATTGTACCTCGGAGCAAAAAAATGTGCCATAGCGTTGGCATATGCAGTCTGTTTTTCCTTAGGAATCTCGGAATAATTTGTAATTAGTACAGCAAAATCAGCTAAACGTTCTCGAGCGAAGAGTTCTAGCAGTGGAGCAGTTGTTCTTGGCTTTCCCCCAAGAAATGGTCCGCAGCCGTCAATATAAACAAGATCGAAAGTGCTGTTAACTAGCTTGAAAAATCTCTCCAGACTTCCCTTATGTACCTTGATAGATATTCCTTTCGCTGTCAATTGAGAAACTGCTTGGCCATAAAGATTTTGGTCACTTTCAATTACCCAGATATTTTCGGGACGGCAACCGAGTTCCAGTAGAACACCAAGGTCGTTGTATGGTTCTGGTCCACATAAGTAGAGTACTTTGAGATCTCCTGGCTGTTTAGTCCCAAGTCGGGAATTATAGAAGTCCTCAAATGCTTTGATTTCATCAGATAGACTAGTCAGCCAGTCATGAGGTGCGCCCGCTTGACGTAAATACCATTCTGCATATGAAAGAATGGATGATAGTTCGTCCAATCTAACAATTGCCGAATTTTGCCGTTCAATAGTTAGTGTCCTAACAGCATGAGCTAGAAGACGTTTCCGCGCCTCCACCTTCACGGGTTGCTGATAGTTTGGCGAATCATAATCATGCACGATTGTATTCCATTCATCTACTGGTATGCCGACTACTGTAATACGAGTAGTGCTTGTGGTTTATATGCCGAACTATTTATTCATCGGCTTTTATCTGGATAATACCCTTTAGTCGGAGTTATCCAGATAAAGTCTCGATAATACCCCTATAACCGGAGTTATACAGAAACAATCTGGATAATACCCTTCACGCCGGAGTTATCCAGAAAACTTCAATAGATCTTTATTGATACGGACGTTCTACTGAGTTGAAATTAACATGCAAATGACTTGAGATCGCCCACAGTATGGATAGGTGCAATCTCATTTCAATTTCAAATCGCGATCGCACAATTATTGAAATCAAGCATGCGATCGCACAATGTCTAAGTAGGGGCGATCGCAGTTCATCTTTAAACTTCAAACCGCGATCGCGGAAGCATCGAAATCAAGCATCGCCTGGGCAATAATCTGATTTAACAAATGCCAGTTGAAGTTGATTATGTCAGTCAAACGGCGTGATCTAGTTCGCCACAGATCTGCGGTTGATTATAAATTAAATACTAGCTATTGACTGAAAAATGGAGGTGTATATTGGAGCCTTTGTTCAACAATCTGCTAGCAAATATCGTTGAAATGCAATTTTTGCATCATCTTGCCTTTGAAGTTAAAACGGCGGTCGACGTGCCCAAACGTGAAATCATAAAACGAACTCATGTGGCGGCGCAAGAGCTATTTGAGCAGCATCAGCAAACCTGTCCCGACGCCCAAGCCCATATAATTTTGGAATTATGCTGTCTAGTCCTCGCTAGTTATCGGGTACTAATGGCGGAAACTGATAGCCCTCAGCATCATATCTTGTTGTTAAAGGCTCAATTGGGAAACTCTTTCAGGGCGTTGGAGGATTTATGTTTCGTCCATTGCTCTGGCTTGCAAGTGATCCTGTGAAAACCATGTCCTATATTAATTGGAAGAAATGGAACCAGCTAATATACGGAAAAGCGATGGAGTTTGACCAGGAAGTGAAATCGGATAGGGTTATTTTTATTGTTAAAAGATGTGCGTTTCATAAGTTTTTTCTAGAGCAAGGCGAACCTCATTTAACTAAAGTATTTTGTGCTTGGGATCGATTATGGATGGATGTTATTGATGAATCAAATCGTCCAATAAGAATGGAGCGTCCTATTACAATTTCAACCGGTTCTGATTGCTGTCAGTTTCAATGTGTTCGAGATATTGAAAAAAGCGGAAAGGTAAGCAATGATGTCATACGCATTATGTGAGTTATCTCTAGCTGAGTTGAGGAGTTTGCTGCTTAAAGGTCAGCACATCAATATCAAAACGCTT
>JASJDH010000376.1 GCA_030065175.1 Leptolyngbyaceae cyanobacterium MO_188.B28
AAACAGGTAGGCGCCGCTGTCATCCGAATTGACACTGAACGCAAAATTATTCACGATGCTCCGGAGCCTTTCTTAGAGGACCCTCGGTTTCACGGCTTTTTTAGCAGCCCGGATATGTTTCCTCGAACCCCACAAGAGGAACGGTTGCGGGGCCAGGGCTCGGGTTTCATTATTGATCCGGAAGGGGATATTTTAACCAACGCCCATGTCGTCAATGGGGTGGATCAAGTGATGGTGACCCTAAAGGACGGTCGTAGTTTTGAGGGAGTGGTTGAAGGGATTGATGAAATTACTGATTTGGCGGTGATTAAGATTGATGCTGGCGACACGAACCTACCTGTAGCGCCTCTAGGAAATTCTAACCAAGTTGAAGTCGGTGATTGGGCGATCGCAGTGGGAAATCCTTTGGGGTTAGACAATACCGTTACCCTCGGTATTGTCAGCACCCTCAAACGCTCTAGCGCCATGATTGGCATCCCCAACAAACGGTTGGAGTTCATCCAGACTGACGCCGCTATCAACCCCGGCAATTCAGGCGGCCCCTTGCTGAACCAGCGGGGTGAAGTGATTGGCATCAACACCGCAATTCGCGCTGACGCCACTGGCATCGGCTTCGCCATTCCGATTAATAAAGCCAAAGAAATTAAAGACCGTCTAGCCAGAGGGGAGAGAATCGCCCATCCTTACCTCGGCGTCCAAATCGCCACTCTAACCCCTGAAATTGCTAAGCGAAACAACGACGACCCCAATTCAGCCCTGATGTTGCCCGAAATAAACGGCGTATTGGTGACTCGGGTGTTGCCCAACACCCCTGCCGCCGAAGCCGGTATCCGCCGCGGCGATGTCATTGTCGAAATTGATCAAACCTCAATAACAGCGGCTGAACAATTGCAGGATCTAGTCGAAAAAAGTGAGGTCGGTCAAATCCTGCAACTTAAGGTCAAGCGCAGCGGCCAAACTCAAAAATACCCTGTTCGCACTGCTGAACTTGAATTTGACTAGAAGCAACTGCATTATTAGATAAGTCAGGGTTTTTGCATAGGCTTGGGCATGGCCAATAACTCAGAGTCTGATTGGTTCGCCACACTCATGCGCTACGATTCCTCCAACCCCGAGGTTGAGGAATGCGCCTTTGTTTACCGATTAGATCAAGATACGCTGATTGGGCGGGAAGTAAGCTGCCAGATTGTGCTGGACTCTGGCATGTATTCCACGGTGTCTCGACGCCACGCTAAAGTCATTCGAATGTGCACGGATGAAGAAAAACCCATCTGGCAAATTTGCGACCTTAACAGCACCAATGGAACGTATGTCAATGGCGCCAAGGTAACCGCTTGTCAAACCCTGAAGCATGGCGATCACATCCTGTTTAGTAAGGTCGGCCCCGAATTTATCTTTGAATATTGTCCCGCCGTAACACAACCACCGCCAACGGCCCTTACCGGCAAGACATCCGTCCAGAAACCGCCAACCCCACAAGCGGGGGCTAAATTGCTTGGGCTGCGACAACAATCGCTGGCTCCGCCTGAAACCGCCCTCTCCTCTTTCTCTCACCAGTTGACCACCCCTGCATGGGAAGACAACTCCGTCCTCAGCCCACGGAAAAGTCTGTGGAGTGTCGTAACCCATCCTGATTTCCAAACTTTCTCGGGCCACAAATCCCCCGTCCAGGGAATGGCGTTTAGTCCCGATAACACTCGCCTGGCAAGCGGCGGCGCCGATACCACTATCCGCCTTTGGGATTTAGAGGCAGGTCGAGAAATTGGCCAACTGGCAGGCCATCTTCTAGGGGTTAACACAGTGGCCTTTAGTCCTAACAGACTTTTTCTCGCCAGCGGCGGAGAGGATCAGGCAATCAAATTTTGGGACCTCAAAACAGGCCAGGAAGTCAGTCAGCTGGTCGGCCATCAGTCGGCGGTCAAGGCCTTAGCCTTCAGCCCAACCAGCCAAATCCTCGCCAGCGGCGGCGCCGATAACGCTATCAAACTCTGGGATTTAAGGACAAGGGAAGTAATCTCAACCTTGAACGGGAGCCAGTTGGCCGTCAACGCCCTAGCCTTTAGTCCCGATGGGTTAACCCTCGCCAGCGGCGGCGCCGACATGACCATTCACCTTTGGAAGCTGGAAACCCAAGAAATTATTTCCTCCTTTTCTCCTGCCAGGGCAGTCGTGAAAGGCGTGATGTTCAGTCCCGACAGCCAACTACTGATGGTGAGCAGCGCGGATCAGACCATTCGGCTTTGGAATTTTGAGGCTGCCCAAGTTATGTGGGCTTTGGCGGGTCCCCGTTGGCAGGTCGGCGGTGTCGCCATCAGCCCTGACGGGCGGCGATTCGCTGGCTGCGACGCAACCGGAGCCATTAAGGTTTGGGGGTTGTAGCGCTCTCAAGCCTGATGAAACGCTCTATGAAGCCGCTCTATGAAGGAATCTTTACGCGTTATTCAGCCATCTCGCTGAGTGCCTCCACACATCTGCATAGCACGATAGTAGTTACGAGGGTTTTTACGGAGTGCTCTAGCTTACGCCGCCCGTCCCTAAACGTCTATTCCCAACTCGGCTATCGAAGAACAAGGAGGTCTTATGCAAACTGAGTTAGATCTAATTGTGAGTGAAATTGAAAGTGCGATCGCATTGCTACACACCAACCCCAGCACTGCGGAACGGATTCTCACCGTCGCCCACGAAAGATTGATGGAGCTGGCGGATCAAAAACCCCCTACAATTTTATTACCTGCCTGTGTAGGATAGGATTTCTATGCTGTCCTGTCTGCCGTCCTGACCGAAGGGATTTGCTAAAAAAATTCGGTGGATGGGTAGATGGGTGGATGGGTAGATGGGTGGATGGGTAGATGGGTGGATGGAATGATATTGGCCTGAAGCGCCTTAACACTCAACGACGATGGAGGCTGAGGGGATTATTGATCCTGGTTGGCGTGATCCTCGCCATTATCCCGATGCTCTCGTTTCTCAGTATAAAGGTTGACCAATCCCTGAATCAGGTTTTGGTTTCGCCGCCCTACCCAACTTCCCCAGAGGCCTCGACTCTGCATCAAACCTTGCAGATTGCTGATCTCCACGCTGACCCACTCCTCTGGAATCGGAACCTGCTGAACCGTCATGGGTATGGCCACATCGATATTCCGCGGCTGGTGGAAGCTAACGTTGCGCTGCAAGGCTTTGGCGTCGTCACAAAAGTACCCCAAGATATCAATTTCGAGGCCAATTCAGCCGATACGGACCAAATCACCCAGCTAGTCATTGCCCAGCGATGGCCGCCGCGCACCTGGCGTAGCCTATTGCAACGGGCCCTCTACCAAGCGGCAAAACTTCAGAAAATTGCCGAACGTTCCCAAGGACAGGTGCAAATTATCACCAACATTCAAAGCCTGGACCGCGTCACGCAGCCTTCAAATCAGCAGATTCAGACCGTCGGCGCCCTATTGGGACTTGAGGGCGCCCAGGCTTTAGAAGGTCAATTAAGCAATCTGGATAAACTCTTCAATGCAGGCTTTCGGCAGATCGGCCTCACCCATTTCTTCGACAATGAAGCCGCTGGCTCGGCCCACGGGATGGAACAGACTGGATTAACCCCGTTTGGTCGCGCCTTAGTTCAGCGCATTCAAGCTAAACATATGGTTATTGACCTGGCTCACGCCTCCACTCAGACGATTGACGACGTGCTAGCCCTCTCAACCGCCCCGGTGCTAGCTTCCCATACTGGGGTTAAAGGGACCTGCAATAGCCCTCGTAATCTGTCCGACGCTGAGGTCAAGGGCATTGCCGACACAGGCGGCGTCATTGGCATCGGTTTATTCGAACCCGCCCTCTGTGAACCGACCCTTGAGAGCGCAGCCCAAGCTATGCGGTACGTGGCTGACTTGGTCGGAGTAGACCATGTGGCGCTGGGCAGCGATTTTGACGGCGCCGTTACAACGCCTGTAGACGTCAGCGGCCTGCCGCTGCTAACCCAAGCGTTGATGGATCAGGGCTTTACTGCCGATGAAATCGCCCAGATCATGGGTCAAAATGCGATCCGCATGTTGAGGACAGTTTTACCCAAGGAATAACTCTATCCAAGCCAATTAAAGTTTGGGACGCCAACTTGAAGCGGCACAAACCAGTAAGAAGGAATACAGGCTCCAGCTTAAAGCGGGACAATCCAGTAGAGAAGGAATACAGAAGTCAGAAGTCAGAATCCAGTTCCTGACTGACTTCTGACTCCTGTATTCTGTATTCTTCCCTCGTCAGAACGTCTCAACTTAAGTAGATACCCAAAGTATGTTCAACGGAGTCATTCACAGGCATACTAGGGTTGCGCTTTTCATCAAGGTAAACTTAACGGCAATAGTAGGGCGGCATGGAAGTAAAGCAACCAATCAATCGACTTGAGCAGGCGCGTCTGAATGGGGTGGCTCTGCCAGTGACCAAACGGCCCCAACCCGCCTGGAGCATTGAAGACAGCGAAGCGCTCTATCGCATTCAAGGTTGGGGGGAACCCTACTTCTCAATTAATGCCGCCGGGCATGTCACCGTCTCTCCCCAGGGTGACCGGGGCGGCTCCCTAGATTTATTTCAGTTGGTGGAGGCGCTGAAGCAGCGAAATTTAGGGCTGCCGATTTTAATTCGGTTCCCTGACATCCTTGAAGACCGCCTGGAGCGATTAAACGCCTGCTTCGCCAAAGCCATTACCCGCTATGGCTACTCGGGAGTTTATCGGGGGGTTTTTCCAGTCAAGTGCAACCAGCAGCGCCATTTAGTAGAAGACTTAGTCCGCTTTGGTGAATCGCGTCAATTTGGGTTAGAAGCGGGGTCAAAGCCAGAACTGATGATTGCGCTGGCGACTCTGAATACGCCGGGCGCTCTGCTTATTTGCAATGGCTATAAGGACCGAGAGTATATTGAAACGGCGATGTTAAGCCAGCGGTTAGGCCAACTGCCGATTATTGTGCTGGAGCAACTGGAGGAAGTCGACCTTGCCATTGACGCCAGTCGACGATTAGGGATTAACCCCATATTGGGAGTCCGGGCCAAGCTCAGCGCTAAGGGCATGGGACGTTGGGGCAACTCAGCTGGGGAGCAGGCAAAGTTTGGACTCACCATCCCCGAAATGATTACAGCAGTGGATCGGCTCAAGCAGGCTGAGATGCTAGATTGTCTGCAATTGCTCCATTTTCATATTGGTTCACAAATTTCCGCCATTAGCGTGATTAAAGATGCGCTGCGGGAGGCCTGTCAGATCTATGTAGAACTGGCCAAGTTAGGAGCCAATATGCAGTACCTGGATGTTGGAGGGGGTCTGGGGGTAGATTATGACGGCTCTAAGACCAACTTCCACGCTTCCAAGAATTACAGCACTCAAAACTATGCCAATGACGTGGTGGCGGAAGTTAAGGAAGCCTGCGCCGAGCGGGGAATTCCGGTTCCGACTCTGATTAGCGAAAGTGGCCGAGCGATCGCATCCCACCAATCGGTGCTAATTTTCGATGTCCTGGGCGCCAGCAATATCGCTTCGGGGGAGCCAGACCCGCTCGAAGAGGGCGAACACCTGATTATTCGCAACCTCTACGAAACCTACCAATCTATTACCGTTGAAAACTACCAGGAAACTTATCACGATGCGGTTCAATTCAAGGATGAAGCCGCTAGTCTGTTTAACTTTGGGTATCTCAGTTTGAAACAGCGCGCCCGAGCGGAACGACTTTATTGGGCTTGCTGTAAACGGATATTAGCGATCGCGCGCAAGGAAGAGTATGTGCCCGACGATCTGGAGGACCTAGAGAAAATCATGGCCTCAATTTATTACATTAATCTGTCGGTCTTCCAATCTGCCCCCGACAGTTGGGCGATCGATCAACTCTTCCCCATCATGCCCATCCATCGATTAGACGAAGAACCCACCTGCCGAGGCACGTTAGCGGATATCACTTGCGACAGCGACGGCAAAATCGACCAATTTATTGACCTGCGGGATGTTAAATCGGTGCTAGAACTGCATCCCCTAAAACCAGAAGAACCCTACTATCTGGGCCTGTTTCTAGCCGGCGCTTACCAAGAAATTATGGGCAATCTGCACAACCTCTTCGGCGACACCAATGCGGTGCATATTCATCTGACACCGAAAGGCTATCAGATTGAGCATGTGGTGAAAGGGGATACAATGACGGAGGTCTTGGGATACGTCCAGTATGACTCTGAAGACTTGATTGAAAATATGCGTCGACGCACAGAACAGGCGCTGCAGGAGGGGCAAATTACCTTGTCGGAATCCCAACTGCTACTGCAGAATTATGAGCATAGTTTGAGTCGATATACCTATCTCGCCTAACAATTTAAAATTTGAAAACGGTTCGAATCGTACCAATCAAGGCGGGAGCGTTACTAGTGTTGTGATCAGGGGCGGTTAGCAAAATGAACCCAGGGGTAATCGAAAGGTGGTGAGTCACTTCATGGCGGTAGAAGGCTTCAATATGCCAGCCAACATCTGGGTCTGGAAACTGACCAATTTCTCTCAAGCCAGAACTGGTTCCCGATAAGCGAGGTTGCATCCCCACCAGAATGCCCCCGAGGTTCCCATGCCGTCCGAGGTCAGGAAACGCCAGCGTAATCGCCCAATTCCAAACATCAGCATTGCCTAGACCGCGCACTTGGGCAGCAGTATAACCGACCCATCCACCAATAGCAAAGTGATCGCTGAAGTGGTAGCTGGCCTCAATGCCGAAAGAATTCCCCACTACTGGGCGCTCAAGTTCAAGCGGACCCAACTGCTTCAAACTGGCCGCCTTACTACCGGTACCCGTCTTGAGTCCCCTACCCTCAACCGAGTAGGAGTGAATATAAGTCAAGCCAAGTTCTAGCTGATCACTCGGTCTCAGAGTCAACTGCCCCAAGACGCCATAGTTCCCATTGAATAGTCCCTTGTCGTCGCTGGGATCCTCCGCTACTTCGATGGCGTAACCAAAATTGAGTGTAACCGCATCGCTCAGGTCAAAGATCGCCCCCATCCCTATATCCGTATTGGTGGTAACCCGATAGATGGGGTTGCGTCGTCCAAAGCGGGAAATCGCACCGCTACTACCGCTTGCAAAAAAAGGATTAACAACGTCAGTAAACGTACTCGCATTAACACCCGTCCCAACCTCCACATTTTCGCCTAGCGGAAAGCGATAGCTCACACTCCCTTCGACTTCATTATCAGTATTGGTGTCAAAGCCCAAACGAGTTTCGTTAAAGCCCGTTACTCGATCGAGTCGGGTAATATCAGCAGCTCTTAAACTAGTTGTCAAATGATCATGGCCCGTGAAACTGGTATTAAAGTTCAGAGTAACTTTCTGGCCAAATGTCGGGTTAAGGTCACTATCCTCGCTAAAGGCGTCCACAAGTGCGAAGATCGCTTTGCCGCTTAAATTGGTGGTTGTGGAAAACTGATTTGCCTCTAGTGCGGCGGTGCGGTCCGCCAGCCTATCTATCTGATCGTGTAAATCGTGCAATGTGGCTAACTCTGCGGCAAAGTCTTGTTGCAGTCTTTGTATCGTCGCCAAGTCTGTTTGGGTTGCTAGAGGGATGGCATTTGCCGAGGAGTATTCGCCCAACTGCTCCAAACAAGCATTGAGATCAGCCGCAAATTCATGTCGGCTAAGGGGCTGATTTTCCCAAAAGGTGACATCTGGATATCCGTCAATGCATTTGTATCGCTTTATCAAAGATTGAAGAGACTGGAAAGCCCAATCTGAGGATTGCACGTCAGATAATTCAGCCACAGAGGTGAACCGTCCCCTTGCCAACTCTGGTTTGGAAAATTCTACCGGCTCAAGGCCGACTTCTGGGCTTGCATTCGTTGCTGAGGGAGCTGATGTTGACGGTGGAGAAGAATTGCTTGATTCATTAAGGTCTGAGTACAGGGTGTCTATATGAGATAGGGGCGGCGCCATCCGGTCAGTTGCTTGAGGAGCATCAAGTAATAGATGCTTGGATTGGGAGGGTGAATTTTGGCCAGAAAATTCGGGCATGGCCTCGAACGCATCAGTCACCTGCCCCACGGGAGCTAAAGACTCTAAATTCGCAGTGTTGGAATCACTGAAATCAATGACGTGAGCCTTAGATAAGCGTGGACTAAATGCTTGTTCATTGAGTTCAGGCTCAAGCTCGACATCAACGGATTGAGTCGTTGGGGATGCATTAGATGGGAGCAGGTGAAGTTCAGTCGAGGTTGGCTGACTTAAAGATTCATCGGGTACTGTCAGAAATGGATCTGGGAGTGTTGGATCAGTAATCGGTCTTCCTGAAGTCAATAGACATGTCGCTACCAGACAAAGATCTTCCATATATGACGAACACCAGATGTATCATCTCATCCACTTCCTTTAGCAGCTGTCAGTTGCAAAAATCAGGAAATTAAGCTGATGTGTATCTAGTGTTCAGTTTGAGGCGGTAGACAGTAGGCGGTAGACGGTAGACAATCGCCAACATGAGAAGATTCTCATGTTGGATTCATATATAGCTCATGGAAGCAGTGAGATTGTAAATAGATACAGGCTGCATCAGGTTTCATATCGCTTCGCAGAAATTCTAATGAGAAATCTGAGTCGAAATGCATTAGCTAAGAGAATAAAACCAAATCGAAATCACTCTTTGGAAATCTTTTTCCTTTATAGAATATTTTGATTGTGTGATAACAACGAAAATTCTTTTCAGGATTAACTCCGTAAATGTTTGCGTTATTGATACATGAAGTCTCTTCGAATAAATTTATCTAGTAGTAATCGATATAGACTTTTTGAGACGCAATCATTTGACTGGTTTCAGTGTTTTGTCCAAAGCTTAATGTGATTACCATTACAGATAGCTTTAAATTTGAGAAGCAGAATACTTATTCTCTTAAGTAAAGCAAAAATGAAATCCAATAAAAGACCCATTTTTGTCACTTTTTGTAATTACGATGTAAACCTAGTAGAACAGATTCAATTAATCTCAAGACTTCCTCAAGTGAAAGCCGATATTTGAATTCTGACATTGCCGAAGAGGTGAAATGACGTCTGAGAGTTGTCAATTTTTTTCTATCTCATATTGCTTTTTCTATGTTAATGTTGCCAACTCTGCAACAGCTACGTTTAACGAAGGGTGGCGCTTCTATAAGCAGGATATCCGTCCGATTTCAAGATTTTCTGCATCGTCGCGCTAATTTTTCAACCATTATCAGGAGCGGCTTTCGCTTGCACTTGACCTTGAAGGGTCAAGATTAGTCTCTAGCCGGGAAGATTCGATGAAGTTAGTTGTCTATTCTCATGACGCCTTTGGTTTGGGGAACATTCGCAGGATGATGGCGATCTGTGAGCATCTTTTGGTGTCTATCCCAAACCTGTCTATTCTACTCATCTCTGGCTCACCCGTACTGCATCGATTTCGGACGCCTAAGGGACTCGACTATATCAAACTTC
>JASJDH010000377.1 GCA_030065175.1 Leptolyngbyaceae cyanobacterium MO_188.B28
ATCTGTTTCTCTGAACCTGTCCATCATCTATCTATGTCCGTCAAGCTATTGGAAGGGCGTTCTGAGACCTTCTGTGGAGTCGTATGTCAAATACTTGACAAATCCCATAACTGGGTGGATGGGTGGATGAGATGTTAGAGACTTAACTATTGAATAATTGACGGGTCTGACGCCAAACTTGTAGCGCGGTCCAATGAACCTCTCTCCATGGAAGATGATGCTGCTGAGCCAAAGCAGCACAGTCTTCGTACTCAGGATGGACATTTAAGATAGGTCCTTGCTGACTTTGCCGCGCAACTTTGATGTGCACTTCCCCATAAGGCGTTTGAACCGTCTGCATCTCGCGATGCAGGATGTGGCGCTGCTGCAATGAACGGCGCACCCCCAAAGTGGTTGTCTCCCGAAATAGAACCGTTTCACAGCAATCAGCTTGAGGCGGATGACAAAGCACCGTCAGCAAAAAACCAGGTCGAGACTTTTTCATGCCCACAGGCTGAGTAAACACATCCACAGCCCCCACTTCAAATAACCGATCAAACAAATACCCAATCGCCTGGGGATTCAGATCATCCACTTGGGTCTGGAGAACTGTAATGGGTTCTTCAATTAGCGGAGATTGGGCGGGGGATGAATCTTGGACTTTAGATTTTCGATTTTCGATTTGCTCTTCCCCATTTTCCCCATCCCTAGACGCATGATGGTGCGTCTCTAAATCTTCCTCCCCTGCTCCCCCTGCCCCCCCATCTTCCCTATCCCCCCTATCTCCCCCTGATCCCCCTTCTCCCTCCCCCTCTCCAATCCAAAGACGCACCATATTGGGCAGGGCAAGCTCCCTCCCCCCTGCCCCCAGACCAACTCGTTGCAATCGCATCGCTGGAGGCGGACCGAAGTCAACGGCAAGGGCGGTCGCGATCGCGGCTCCGGTGGGGGTGACTAATTCCCGTTGAATGCCATTGCTGTATATCGGAACTTGACGAATCTCGAACAGTTTGAGGACAGCAGGAGCGGGAACAGGGAGTTGACCGTGGGCGGCTCGAATAACACCGCCCCCGGTGGGCAAGGCTGAGCAATAGAGATGATCAATCTTCAGCCAGTCCAGCCCTAGACAGGTTCCTACGATGTCTACAATGGCGTCGGTGGCGCCGACTTCATGAAAATGCACTTTGTCAGCGGGAATACCGTGGACAGCCCCCTCAGCTTCCGCTAAGCGGCGGAAAACGGCCAGACTCCAGGCGGTAGCTCGAGTAGGCAAATCAGCTTTCTGGATCATCTGCTCAATTTCAGGTAAGTGGCGGGTTGAATTGTGTTGATGCGCAGTTCCTGTCCTGACGCTGATTAGATGGACGTGTATTTTGATAGCAGCCTGTCCGTTACGGCGTACTGTCTCTGCCTGAAGTTCATATTCATCTTCAATACCTAGCTGTCCTAGGGTTTTTATTAAGTACGGCAAAGGGACGCCCGCATCCACCAGAGCGCCCAGGCACATATCTCCAGCAATACCAGTCGGACAATCCAGATACGCTAACTTTTTCATAAAAAAAATTATCTGTTCGGTAATCGGTGCACGGGAATCGGTAAAGTAATGCTTTGTGTTTTAAAAGCCCCCTCGTCAATTACTCTTATACTTGTAATTTTTTTTTAACCTTCTAGACTCGACTGATTGATTTTCCTACTCCCTCCTATCCCTTAAATAAATTTTTCGTTATGACTATCGCATCGACAACTGTTTATAGAATCCATCCCCAAAATCCCCAATCGAGGGAAATTGAAGCGGTTAAGAACGCCCTACAGCGGGGTGCGGTGATTCTCTACCCCACCGATACGGTTTACGCTATCGGCTGTGATCTGACGGTAAAGTCGGCAGTCCAGCGGGTAAGAAAGCTAAAGCAACTCGCCAACGATAAGCCCCTGACATTCCTATGCTCTTCGTTATCCAACATTGCTGATTACGCTAGGGTGAGCGACTCCGCCTACCGCATCATCCGACGCCTAATCCCAGGGCCTTATACGTTCTTGCTGCCTACCACCAAGCTGGTGCCTCGTTTAGTGATGAGTCCAAAGCGAAAAACCACTGGCATTCGAGTACCGGACTCTCCGATTAGTCTGGCTCTGATAGAAGCGCTGGGGAATCCAGTAATTTCCACATCTGCCTTATCGGTAGCAGTCCAAAACCAGAAATATAAAGATCCCTCTCAGCTATCTAAAGTGGAGTTATTCGACCAGTTGGAAGGCTTGGTGGACGGGATCATCGACAATGGCCTAGAGCTGCAATATCAGGTTTCCAGCATTTTGGATTTAACCAGTGATCAGGCGGTGCTCACCCGTAAAGGGTTGGGCTGGGAGCAGGCGATCGCATGGGGGGCGGAACCCCTCTGAGAAACCAGTTCCCGTACTGTCCACCCAACTGTCACATAGCCGATTAAGCTTCATCTTTTTCTGATTCCTGAGAAGATTACGGATTTCCCTTGTTAGAAGGGAATTTGAAGTGGATCAGATGACGCTTTCCCTGGGGAAATCGGGCAATCTTTAAACACAGTGTGACAGTAGCTTGGGATAGTGACACATGCTGCTAACAACAGCGGGCGGAAAATTTCTACAGTGAATATGTCAATCAAGGGAAGGGAGGACAAAGAAACCAAGCAGCCCCTAGACTTCTCCAGCTTAGGCCTGGTTTCATTCACTCCTCCGAAATCTGTTTCGTGCATCACCAAAAAACTATGAATACCCAATCAGCCTCCTCCAAGCAAGTTCCCTATTCTGGCCTGAGCCAAGTTACGACCTCTATTTCCCAACCACAGCCTTACGAAATTTCCGCTTCATCCACCCAGCTATCTTCCCAGTCAGACTCCCCAAAACCCATTCAGACACAAACGGGCGAGGCTAATCTGGAATCGCCTCAACCCGAACAAGCAAATCTGCCGGATGAAAATGAGCCGTCCGCCGCCGAGCTGAAAATTATTGAGATGCTTTGTCAAGCATTTCGGGCCGATATCGCGCCTTCAAAAAGTATCCAGACAGTGGCTTCTCGCATGGCGGCTGAGGTGATTCGTATTTGCCTCAAGAGCGATCGCATCCAATCCTCTGGTGAAGTCAATAGCTGGCAGCAGTCCTTAGCTGAGCATCGGCTGAAAAAATGTCTGGAGTATTATCGTCTAGGATCGAGTCGCGGTCGGGTAGAACTTCATAGTCGTTTGAGCGCGATCGCCTATCGCTACATTTCCCCCAACCAAGCTCAATTGGGTTTTCAAGGCCGCTATATTCTCCTGGAAGATTTTCTTCAAAACTTCTACATCGAGGTGATCAAAGCCTTCCGGCGGGAAAATCAACTGCCAGTAGATTACACCCCGCGAACTCGATTGGAATTAGCTGAATACATGGCCTTTAGCGAACAGTACGCTAAGCGCCGGATCTCGCTACCGGGGTGTCACAACCAGCAACTCATCGTTCTACGGGCCCAGGCATTTGCGAAACGTCAGCCTCAAGAAGCCTCGGTGGATATTGAGATGGCGGTCGAATCCGGTAAAACAGAGGATGCAGAGAGCTATTCCCGCTCACCTGTAGTCCATCAAATTCGTGAACAGATGGTGGCGGACGCCATTGATCCGGCCGATGCAGTGCTGCGCGACCGGGTTATTCGAGAACTGATTCAATATCTACAGGAACAAAACCAAGAAGACTGCATTGACTACCTAACCTTACGCCTACAAGATTTATCCGCTTCAGAAATTGACGACATCCTAGGTCTGACGTCTCGTCAAAGAGACTATCTACAGCAGCGGTTTAAATACCATGTCGAAAAGTTTTCCCAAGTCCAGCACTGGGAACTGGTTCATCAGTGGCTAGGCGCTGATCTGGATCAAAATCTAGGCATTCCGTCTCAACAATGGCAAGCCTTCGTCCATCAACTCGACCCCGAACAGTGCCGACTCCTCGAATTAAAGCAGCAGCAGGCTAGCGATCCCGACAAGGCTACCCCCTCTGATACTGAGATTGCTAAAACCCTAGGCTACACCCCCAAGCGACTCAAGCGCAACTGGGGGCACATCCTATCCCAAGCTTGGAAATTTCGGAATCAAATGGATAAGTAGCGTTGATTCAATAGTCTGGCGCTCGCTCTCAGCTCTCCGCGCCTTCATTTTGATTCGGAGGTTCAAACTTATAGCCAACTCCCCGAACGGTTTGAATTAAAGCGGGTTGGTTGGTATCGACTTCAATCTTTTTACGGATTTGGCCAATATGAACGTCTACGACTCGTTGATCGCCGACATATTCGTAATCCCAAACTTTTTGAATCAACTCGGTACGACGCCATACCCGACCGGGATGACTCGCCAAAAAGTGCAGCAAATCAAATTCCAAAGCTGTCAGCGGAACCAGTTCACTGTTTAGGGTAACCTCCCGGCGAACCGGGTCAATGGCTAATTGACTGAAGGTTAAACATTGCTGCTCGGCTGCAGTGACTGGGCGCTGTCGCTTCAATATTGCGCCTACTCGAACCTGCAGCTCTCCTAAACTAAAGGGTTTAGTGAGATAGTCATCCGCTCCTTGATGGAACCCTTTGATTTTGTCTGCCTCATCCGTCCGACTGGTTAGCATCAATACAAAAACCCCCGTCCGGGACTGCATCTCCTGGCAGAGATCATATCCATTCGCATCGGGTAAGTTAAGATCCAAAATGACCAAATCAGGATTAAACTGCTCAAATACCGCCATCGCACTCTTACCATCCTCGGCGGATTCCATCTGGTAGTTTTGTTTGGTCAAAAATCGAAATACCAGATTACGAATAGCCGGATCGTCATCAACAACGAGGATCTTGGCGGAAGCCATGGTCAAAACCTTGCACTGAGATGAACATCATTGAACAAAATGGAAAGCTGAGTCAGAAATGTAAGACTGCTCAGTATTTTTTTTTATAACGTAAACGCCTGCTTACCATACGCTTTCATGAAGTTTCGGAAAGAAAATTCAAAAAGCATATTTAGCTTAATAGACAATTTAACTAAATGAATGGCATAGAGTCATATTCTTAGAGACATCCTTGTAGTTTGCTATTCAGGTCATTCTAAGGGAAGTTTCCGTTTTCCGGAAAAGCTTCGCCAAATCTTATTTCCGATTCCGATGGTAGATGGTTACACTGAGGACAAGGGCTTCAATTCGGTTATTATCTTTTTGTTACACTCTCCAAGTCTTCTAGTCGCCGATCATAGGCTTTAAGGGCGTCTCGTGGAGGTTTTCAGATGAGCGATCAGATGGGCGATCAGAATGCTTACGATACGTTAGGATTAACGGAATCATCCTCGTTTGAGGATATTCAGGCTGCGCGGGATCGCTTGGTTAATGAGTTTTCAGGCGATCGCAAGCAAACAGAAATCATTGAGGCCGCTTACGATGCGATCTTGATGGAACGGTTACGGCTAAGGCAGGAAGGGAAGATTAAGGTTCCCGATCGGATCCGCTATCCTGAAAAGACAGTGGAGCTGCCGCCGAAACCTCTCCCCGCCTCCACCCAAATCGGATCGGAGTGGCTGCAGGGATTTCTCGACACCCCAAGTCGAGAGGATATTATCTGGCCCAGCGTCATTTTTTCGGGACTAGCGCTCGTGGCGTTATTTGCGGCCCCCCTCTCTTTAGCGCTGGGGGTGGGTTCCACCATTTACTTTCTCAACCGCAAAGAACATCGACTGGGGCGGGCAGTTCTTATTACTGTGATTGGCGCCGTGGTAGGCCTATCCATCGGCCTATCGGTCGGGCAGCTGTTGATTCCCCAGGGAGCCCAAATCGACCTACAACCTGAAGAGTTAGCGTCGATTTTGACCTTCGTGGTGTTGTGGATGATCAGTAGTTTTCTACGCTGATTGTGAGTGACGATGAGCTAAGCGGCTATGGGCTTAAAGGTTAATGCCTGAACCCAATATCGCTAACTTGTAGAGTTTGCTCAAAAATCCGGTCCACCGCCTCCCCTAAATCCCTCACTATCTGATCTGGTTCATGCGCAGATAGCTGCGTTTTATTGCGGATACCGCTGAGGACCGCGATCGCAGGGACGCCATGCTGCTTCGCGGCGGCAATATCGGCTTCAGTGTCACCCACCATCCAGGTTTGAGCCGCCGGGCTTAATTCTTCTAACGCCTGCTTCATTAGGAGGGGCTTGTCCTCAATGTCTTGGGTTTTGACGTAGTGATTGCTTAGACAATAGCGGCAATCAGGCGGGAAAAAGCGCCCCAGTTCATATTGCTCAAGCGCTGCATCAAGTTCTTTCACCCGACGCATGGTCATCACAACCAGATGAACTCCCGACTGCTGAATTCGAGTTAACGCCGCGATCGCCCCAGGCACAGGCTTGTCATGCACCAAGTACGGCAAGGTATGAACAGTCTGGCGACGAAGCTGAGCGAATTGTCTAGCTTGGTCTTCATAAAGGCCAGACAGGATTCCAATTTGCCGCTCAGGAACCTGGGCGCGCTTCAAACGCCAAAATTCTTCCTTAGTGAGTTGATTAACGGGTTGGTTAGTATCCCGAGCTTCTGCCAAGCAAAACTGGTAGACCCGATAATATCGCTCAGACACATCCATGATGGGGCCATCGAAATCCGTAATAATTCTCAACATCTGACAATGGCAAATAGGGAGTAGTTAATTTTTATTACAGACCATCGTGTGCTCGCTACCGTATCTGGTCGTTCTTTTCTGAATCAATACAAATCGCTTCCGATTTGCGGACGTCACATCATCCCTTAAGGAGAATACAGGAGTCAGGGGTTAGAATCCAGTTCCTTATGGATATCTGTATTCGGCGTTCCATCTTCTTTAACCATCATGTCTGGAGTAGCTTGAAAAGCCTCCAAACGTTTAGAATAAAAAAAAAGCCAGCACCCTCATGCTGGCCTAGTTAGTTAGTTTTTTCTTCAGTGATGGTGATGTTGGTGTATGCACCGACATCACCTAACTTTTTATGATGGATTGTGGGTCGCTTCCGCGTTTGTTCAACAGTGCGTCGAATACTCTGTTGAACAACTTTATGACGGAATATCACAAACCTTTTGTCAGGCAGGCAGTCCCAACGCGCTCTCGGCATCCACAGCGAAGTAAGCGTTGTTACTAACCTCGCCTACCGTTGCCTCTACGAACTTCCTGACTTCATCTAATGTATCGGCTTCCCACAGGCAGACCGCCTTTGTACCCTCTACGTTAGGGAGTGACTGGCGCAGCTTCAGATTCGATGGGATCTCTGTTTTCTGTATCGATTCCCAAAACGTGGAATTGCCGATCTCATGTTCAATGATGATATACATAGCTCCTCCGGTTTGAGGTTATCTGTTGAATAACTATGGTTTTGTCGATACAACCATATCTTGACACGCGACCACATTCATGATATTAATTCCGCTCAAGGACAGGAGTCACTACTTAGACTTAAAAATTCATGATGTTTTTTAGAGGAAAGTCGGAGAAAATGGATTATTTCTCCCTGCATCCTCCAAATCTTTTACTTTAATCCGTCCTCAGGACAGTTCGCAGGACAGTACTGAGGATAATAAAATAAATTACCAAATAGAAACATCCCATGCTTCGCCCAAGGGCGTCGGCTTCGCAAGCATCTCTAGGGAGCAGCGGAGGTCAACCAGATTTCTGAACTATTTTATTGAACCTCCTAAATTACACCATCAACCATCCCGCGAACTGTCCAGAGGACGGAGTAGTTCGTATATACTATTAACTATCCTGAGGACAGTCCAGAGGATAGAAGTATGGGTAATGGAGAAATCGATCGGTTCCCCGTCGGTAAGCTGCCAGCCAGATATGATCTGGTTAGGAGCACCCTATATGCTCGACGGAAAGCACTCGGCGTCAGGCCCCAGAAAATTGGCAATAGGGCCTATATCAATGCTAAGGAGTTGAATCTCCTGGATGATCTTCATCAATTCATCCAAGCTGGAGGATCAACCGCAGAATTTCTTGAGCTGAGAGGCCTGCGACGGACAGACGCCGTGTCCTCAGGATTATCCTTAGGACAATCTGTCACATACCTGGAGAGGGTCGCTCGAAATGGTTGGCTTCTGCGTACATCTGAGATCGCTGGCCTCCTAAATTTGCCCCTATCCCGCATTCAGCAGTCTGGCGATCTCTTTTCAGAGGCGGGGTTTATCTTCACCAGAGCAGGCTACCTTGCCCAAGGGGAAATTGCTTGGCGAGTGTTTGCCCTAAGGGCGGCTTGAAAGACCGCCAAGCCCTTAAGATAGAAAAAAGCCAGCACCCTCATGCTGGCCGACTTAGTTAGTTAGTTAGTTAGTTAGTTTTGTCTTCAGTGACGGTGATGTTGGTGTAAGCACTGGCATCACCTAAGTTTTTAGGGATGGATTGTTAGCCGCTCTGGCATTTGTTCGCCAGCGGGAGCTTTACCTACCAGTGGAAGCTGTTCTCCCTGGACCCATCAATCTTTGCTCTTATACTTTAGCATGTCCTAAGGACAATTCACAGGACAGTCCTTAGGACATTTAGATTAATTTTATTTTTGGGGTATCCAGTTAATCTGGGACATTCTGACGGGGCAAGAATACTCTTTCTCCTTGGGAGACGCTTGGCGAACGAGAAGGATAAAGCCCTAAAGGAGAAAGAATCCAGCCCCTGAATGACTTCTGCCTTCTGACTTTTGACTTCCTGCTCTACTGGATTGTCCCGCTTTAAGTTGGCGCCCCCAAGCTCAATTAGATCAGGATTTCTTTTAAAAGATCATTGAGAAATATCCTGAGGACAGTCCAGAGGATGTCAGGATACGCAATACTAGAAGCTATCCTAAGGACAGTCCAGAGGATAGCGGATGGGTAGTGGAGAGATTGATCGATTTCCGGTCAACCAGTTAGGGAACAGATATAACCTGGTTAGAAGTGCGGTGTACACCAGGATTAAAGCGCTTGGCGTTAGGACTCAGACAATTGGCAATAAAGCCTATGTCAACTCCGAGCAGCTTAGATTATTAGATGAGTTACATCAATTCATCCAAAGTGGCGGCACAACCGCAGAATTTCTTGAGCGAATAGGCCTGCAGAAATCAAGCCCCGACTCTTCAGGACTTTCCGCAGGACTGTCCACCACCCAACCTAACGACATTATCAAGTTGGTGACTGCGATCGCATCAGAAGTCGCCTCTAAACTCCAACCGCAACCCCCCGAACCTGATCCGCTAGCCTATTTTGAGCGCTTAGAGCAAGCCGCCAAAAATGGCTGGTATCTGAGTACTTCGGAAATCGCCTACCTCTTAGATTTATCCCCCTCTACGGTAGAAGGCATGGGCGATCGCTTTTCTGAGGCCGGATTTATCTTCACCAGAGCAGGCTATCGAACCCAGGGAGAGGTGGCTTGGAGGATATCGAAACCGCGCA
>JASJDH010000378.1 GCA_030065175.1 Leptolyngbyaceae cyanobacterium MO_188.B28
CGAACCACAGCCGCGCCGCCATCACGTCAATCGACTTCAAATTCATGACATCCAAAAATTCTTGCCGCTGACGCAGGGTTTCACTACCGGCCACAATCGTTTGCATGCCGCTAATCCCTACCGAGAAGATGACGGCATCGGCGTCAAAGGTGCGATCGCCACATACGACTCCAGTCGCGTTGCCGCTGTTGTCCACCACGATGTCGCTCACCCGCTGCTCGGTTAGGACCGTTCCGCCTAGGTGCTCGATTTTGTCCACCCAAGGTTGAAAAATATGCTCGCCAATCGTGCCCCGACACCACACCACATCAAAATCCGGCTGGTGGGCCAGGATGAAGTAATACAGCATGCCTAGCGCAGCAGCGGCGGAGCATTGCTCCCCTGGGGCGAATAACCCCACCAGCAACATCGGCTCGAAAGAGTCTCGATAGAGACGGGCTGACACCCCGAATTGTTTGAACAGTTCGCGGGCGGTGATTGAGTCATAGCGCCGCCAAGCCTCATCCGAATTGTCGAAGTCAATGAGCGTGTACAGCAGGGGGAAAGCCGACAGCCGGTCAACCAAGGGAAGCCGCTTGAATTGGGTATAGACAAAGGTTCCAAGGGGGCTAGGGAGGGGCGGCATGTCTTGAAACAAGGGGGACTCCACCTCCAAACCCGCAGGAGAATATTGGGATGAACGGGTATAGGGGGTAAAGGGAGTAATGCCCAATTCATCCACCAGAGCGAAGATGTTGCGATAGGGATACCAAAAGCCGTGGATGCCCGCCTCGACTGATCGTCCGCCTGATGTTTTCCAACCGGCCACAAGTCCGCCGGGATAAGCGCCCGCCTCCAACAGCGTGACATCATAGCCTTGTTTGGCTAGGTGATGGGCGGCGCTCAGCCCAGCCCAACCGGCTCCCACCACCACGACCCGTTTCTGATTATTGGGGGTTGACTCCGATATCATGCCTATTCTCCTAACTGCTTGATCCAGGATGACATGAAGCGGAAGATGAAACTTTGTTAGCTGGTTGGAAAGGAAGGAACTGCTCAGGTTAGAACGTTGGTAGGGTAAGAAATTGAAGAGTTAGAACGCTTAGGGGTTCTAACGGGGTCAGCAATCGTTAAATTGATCAAATTTAAGGGATAAAACGCCGCCTAGTATGATCACCTTACGGAATTACGTTAATGGCCAGTGGCTCCGCTCGCGCTCGAACTCGCTACTGCCTATCTATAATCCAGCAACCGCTGAAAAAATGGCGGAGACGCCTTTGTCTTTGGGGGAGGAAGTTGATGAGGCGGTTCAAGCGGCGGCGACGGCATTTGTCGAGTGGCGACGCACCCCGCCGACGGAGCGAGTGCAGTACCTGTTCAAACTGAAAGCATTGCTGGAAGAACAGTTTGAAGAGTTGGCCCGCACCATCACCATGGAATGCGGCAAAACCCTAGTGGAATCAAAGGGGGAATTACAGCGGGCGATTGAAAATGTGGAAGTGGCCTGCGGGATTCCCATCTTGATGCAGGGAACGAACTTGGAAGACATTGCCCGGGGTATCGATGAATTTATGATTCGTCAGCCCCTGGGAGTGGCGGCGATGATCGCGCCGTTCAATTTTCCGGCGATGATCCCCTTCTGGTTTATGCCCTATGCGATCGCCTGCGGCAACACTTACCTGATCAAGCCGTCGGAAAAAGCCCCCCTAACAATGCAAAAGGTTTTCGAGCTGATCGATCAATTGGGGTTGCCCAAGGGGGTAATCAATTTAGTCAATGGCTCCAAAGAAGCCGTAAACGCCATTCTGGATCACCCGAAGATCCAAGCCGTTAGTTTTGTCGGCTCCACCGAGGTGGCTAAGTATGTCTACGGTTGGGCGGCCGGGAAGGGTAAACGGGTGCAGTGCCAGGGCGGCGCCAAGAACCCGGTGATTGTCCTCCCTGATGCAGATTTGGAGATGACCACCCGGATTACGGCGGATAGCGCCTTTGGCTGTGCAGGGCAGCGATGCTTAGCCGCCTCTCTAGCGATCACCGTTGGGGAGGCTGAAAAATCCTTCACCGAAGCGATCGCTGACGCCGCCTCTAGCCGGGTCGTGGGAAATGGATTGGAGCCCACGGTGGAGATGGGACCGGTCATTACCGCCCAGAGTCGGGAGCGGATTGAAGGCTTAATTCAAAAAGAGATGAATCAGGGGGCGACTGCGCTTGTGGATGGGCGCAATCCCAAAGTTGAGGGGTACGAACTGGGCAACTTTGTCCGGCCTACGATTCTGCAAAACATCGATCCTGCAGGCGGCCTCGCCCAAACGGAGGTGTTTGGACCGGTTCTAGGCCTAATTCATGCCGACACCATTGACGCCGCCATCGACTTGGTCAATCGCAGTCAATGGGGCAATATGGCCTGCCTATTCACCAGTAGCGGCGCCGCCGCCCGCAAATTCCGCTATGAAGCCGAAGCCGGCAACATCGGCATTAATATCGGAGTCGCCGCGCCCATGGCCTTCTTCCCCTTCAGCGGTTGGAAGCAAAGCTTCTTCGGCGACCTCCACGGACAAGGCCGCCACGCCATCGAGTTTTTCACCCAGACAAAGGTGGTGGTGGAGCGGTGGCCGCGGGATTGGTCAAGGCAGTTTTAGGGAGTAAGAGCAGGGGGAGAAGGAGAAAAGATGGGGGAGAAGGGGAGGATAGGGGAGGTGGGGAGGAAAAGGGGAAAGGGAAAAGGGGAAGAATCCAGATCCAAAATCTAAATCCAAAATCTAAAATCCTCCGACCAATGACCAATAATTCATGCCAATTCCTATACTAGAGTGGACTCTTCGGTAGTGCTTGAAATATGGTCGGTACTTCTTCGGTTCGGAAGATTTTGCTGCTGGCGGCGAATCCTATGGGAACGTCGCGGTTGCGGTTGGATGAGGAGGTGCGGGAGATTGATGCGGGGTTGCGGCGATCGCAACATCGGGACCAGTTTGATTTGGCGCAACGGTGGGCGGTGCGGCCGAGGGATATTCAGCGGGCAATGTTGGATGTGAATCCACAGATTGTCCATTTTTCGGGACACGGCGGGGGGCCTGAATCGCTGGCGCAGGGGCGGGACGGGGTACGGGACCTGGGCCAATTTTCAGAGGAGGAAACGCCGGAAGAGGGGCTGGTGTTTGAGGATGAGGCGGGACAAGCTAAGTTGGTCAGCGGAGCGGCTTTGGCGGGCTTGTTTCAGCTATTTGCTGAACAGGTGGAGTGTGTGGTGCTAAATGGCTGCTACTCGAAGGCGCAGGGAACTGCGATCGCGGAGTATATTCCCTATGTAATCGGCATGAATCAAGCAATTGGGGATGAGGCGGCCATTGCGTTTTCCATCGGATTCTATGATGCGTTGGGGGCGGGGCGTGATGTTGAGTTCGCCTTCAAGTTGGGCTGTACTGCCATTCAGCTGGAGGGTATTGCTGAGCACTTAACGCCAGAACTGCTGCAGCGGTCCACCGCCAATCCGAAATCCGCTGGGACAAGCGGCCAATCCTCACAATCTTATGTTCAATCCCCGCCATCCCAGGAAAGCAACCCTATTCAAAAGCGCTTAGCGTTATTTCAAACCTTGTTGAGTTTGCCCGGACCTCAGTTTGAGCAGCTAGTCTTCAGCCTAAACGTCCCTCGGGGGAATTTAGGCGGGGCGTCGGCCGCCCAGGGAGAACGGGCGCCAAAGCTTTTAGAATGGGTCGAAAGTCCTATTGGATGCGGTTTAGAAACCCTGGAGCAGGTCTTAAATTCGATCATCCACCCTCAATAGCCCCTTCGATAAACAATACCGATGCCCGATCGGAGGGGCAAATCGAAATATCGGCTCAAGCTGCTGTCGGTAATCCTGCAGCGGATATCACGCCGCAGTCACCTTCTGAGCAGATGAATCATGAAGCGGCTCCGTTCACCATTGGTACGCCCATTTCACAGCCGCATTGTTTTTTTGGCCGTCATCGGGTGCTGAAACGCCTGTTTAATCTGCTGAAGACCCATCCCCTACAAAACGCAGCCATCATTGGCCAGAAGAGATCTGGCAAGACTTCTCTGCTGAATTATCTAAAACGCATCACCTTAACATCGCCAGAGCAGTTACGTTCAGGTCAAAAGTCGGATTGGCTGCCGCAGCCGGAAACCTACCGCTGGATTTTTGTTGATTTCCAGGATTCCCGGATGGCTAGCCAAGAACGGTTGTTGAACCATCTGCTGACGGCGATGCAGTTGCCTGCGCCTAACCCCTGTAATCTAGAGCATTTTATGGATGTGGTCAGCGGTAATCTCAACTCGCCCACGGTGATTCTGATGGATGAAATCGGAGTGGGGCTGCAGCGCTGTCCGGAGCTGGATGATTCGTTTTGGGAAAGTTTGCGGGCTCTGGCGACAAACCAGACGGGGGGAAATCTAGGGTTTGTGTTGGCGACGCCTGAGTCTCCGGTGGATCTGGCGCATCATACAGGGCACAGTTCGCCGTTTTTTAATATATTTGGTTACACCACGACGCTGGGGCCGCTAACTGATGCAGAAGCCCGAGAATTGATCGCCAGTTCTCCCATCCCTTTTCCAGAGGCAGATATAGAGTGGATTTTGAATCAGAGTAACCGCTGGCCAATTTTGCTACAAATCCTCTGTCGGGAACGATTGTTTAGTCTGGAGGAAGAGGAAGTTGGCGATGATTGGCGGGAGGAGGGATTACAACAGATACAACCATTTATCCACTTATTAGGGGCTTAGGGCAATGACTGCTTATTTACTTCCTAAACTTGATCATTTTCCTTCCAGTCTGCCGCTGGAAGGGGCTGTCTGAATTGAATTTATCTAGAGAGTAAACCTATGAAAGCCTATCGGATTGAAACCACCTTGACGGAAAACGGAACGCTCACCCTGCAAGGTCTACCTTTTCAGGCTGGAGAACCGATTGAAATCATTGTCTTGGAACGTCAAGGAAAACCAGCAGACTCAGAAGACTCTAATCCATATCCACTGCGTGGAACAGTCATTAGGTACGACGATCCCTTTGAACCGACTCTCTCTCCACAAGATTGGGAAGTCTTAAAATGATTATCTTAGACACCCACATCTGGATTTGGTGGGTCGATGGCAATGTGCGACTGCCCCAAATTCACCATGAGTTGATCAACCAATATAAATCTCAAGGACTAGGTGTCAGCATAATTTCATGTTGGGAAGTTGCAAAGCTAGTAGAACTTAACAAACTTGCCCTATCTCATCCAGTAGATGAATGGATAGATACAGCCTTGGCCTACCCCGGTGTAAGGTTGCTCGATTTGACAGTGCCTATTGTGCTGGAATCAACTCAACTTGAAGGGTTTCATCGCGATCCGGCAGATCAAATGATTGTTGCAACATCTAGGGTTTATGGATGTCCTCTACTGACCGCAGATGCAAAAATTCTGGCCTATCCCCATGTTCAAACTTTCAACCAGACTGATGATGATACCGATGACTAAATTCTAGGAATCATAAGTCATTGGGCTGGGTGATGGGTATGCTTCGCTTTGCCCATCCTACGCTCTGATCTTCGTTCATTTATTGAAGGGTTAGGGCGTTTTCCAAGCAAGAAAAAAGACCTTAAACTCTATCGCTCATTCACTCATTGCCTATGGGTTTAAGGGCGGCTATCCACATATCGGACGGATTGGCGTAGTAATCAATTGCTTCAACTTGATACTGATTAGGATTAACATTGTCGCCTAAGACAATCCAATCTCCACATTTGATGTTTCTTCCGTGACTGGTCAGATAGCCAAGGCCTTCGGCTTTCGCTGGTTCAAAAAAGTAATCGGCGCCAACATTATATCGGGTGTAGTTATGCCTCTTTTGCTTACATTTAGCTGACTTCCCTCTAATGAATCCATCCATAAATAAGCTGGGAAATATGGACGTCAGTGTTGAAGTGGCGAAATACATAAAAAGATACAATTTCAATCAATCGAAAGGAGCAAAAAGCAGGTTGTCATCCAGTACAGCCAACAGATCATGTCGTTATGGCTCTTACTTGCTTGTATATAAAATCGCACCCTCTAGTGAGTGCACAATGAAACTTTTATGAGAGTCTATTCATGAGGATTTCGAGGAGGAACTCATGGTTCTGATAATCACTCTGGAATACTGACTAATTTTTGTGGGATGAGCTTCAAAAACCTTGGCTCTATCTTGAAGAACTCGCCTGAGATACTCGGCGCCGCGATCGCTAATAAATCGATGGAATTCTCCTTCTGGAGCTATATCCCAAATTTCTCCGTTGATGAGTTCACAGCGGCGAAGATCGAGAATGCCCAGATCTCGCATGTGCTGATAGTCTGCAACTGACCATTTTGTTAGTGTCCGCATGACTTGAACCCTCTTGTTGGTCGACTGTCTATTTGTATCCTAACTTCACAAAGCCCTCACCCCCAGCCCCTCTCCCAAGTTTGGGAGAGGGGAGAAAACCGGGTAGAAGGCTAGAGAAAACTGAATGGGAGAGGGCAGAAGATTGGGAGCCGAGAGAAAACTGGAAAAGTTGAGAAAGCCAAGTTCCCCTTCTCCCAGCTTTGGGAGAAGGGGTTAGGGGATGAGGGCTTTAACTATGAATCAACTCAAATATCAGGTTAATATCCTATGGTCTGAAGAGGACAAATGCTACCTGATAGAGCTGCCGGAGTTTGCTACGGAAATCCAGCGATACTTTACCCATGGCGATACCTACGAAGAAGCGCTTAGCAATGCTCAAGAAGTTCTGGAATTGCTAATTGAAAGTTATCAAACGGAAGGCAAACCATTACCCCAACCGCAGATATTACAAATCGCATGAGGTAATCAAGTAGGATGGGCAAAGGTCCTTAGACCGCGCCCACCATTAGTAAGTATCGTCATTGGGCTGAGTGATGGGCGCGCTTTGATTCACCCATCATACGCTCCGCTGAATTCTTGCTAATGCTTCGAAGATTTTTTGCAGATTGCAAGAACTTGAAGTACGCCAATTTCGATCTCCATTTTCAACAGTGATATATTTCTCGAGGAAATGACACAAACTGTCCCTCGTAACGCTTACACTAGCGCCCCCGAGCAACATCCCAACTTGATCTTGGGTGGTTTTCAACTGTTCTTCTGGCTCTTTTTCCATCCGTCAGCTTGGCGAAATCACGTCGCCCGCATTGAACCGAAATTACACCCTAACTTTTGTTTGATTGAGCTGCGCCAATCTCAATGGAAAAATCTAGCTTTACAGCGTCTGGTGATTCAGGCTTACCTGGTGTGGCTAATCCTGGGGAGTCTAATCATGGGGGTACTGCCTTGGGGGTTAGGTAAGTCAGGTGAAGAAATCGCGTTTGTCGCTGCATTTGTAATGACAGGTAGTGCAGCGCTTATCTTGACAGGAAGTATAGCGAGCGGGTTAGCGTTTATCTTGGTAGGCAGCATGCTGGGCGGTGTAGCGGGTTATGTCACTGGCAGTCTAGTCGTTAGTGTCCTAGTTGGCGTGACGAGCAGTGTCGTGAACAGTGTAAATAGCCATAAATCCTCCCATTCAGTTGCTAGACAGATTGGGGGGATTTGCACAGGTATTGTTATCGGCGCCGCGTTAGTTGGAATAGCAGTCGGTGTGGCTGACAGCTTATTAGATGGAGGTGCTGCAGTCGGTGTAGCTGGCGGCATATGGGTAGGCATAGCCTTCATCGTGACGGGTGGACTGCGTACTCGCAGATGGGCGCGCAGCCTTGCGGTCAGCCTTATATTGGGTGCAATAGTTAGCTTAGCTTCTGTATTGTCAGACTGGACTGCGGATGGCGTGGTAGATGGCGCAGGGGTTGGCATACTCTTGGGGGCTTGGTTCATCGCTCTTTTTGTTTTGCCTTACTCAGTCGCCGAACGTATTGCAGGTTCTTGGGCAGGCGCTCTTGCAGGCGTTCTGGGGAGTAGTGGGGTTCTGAACGCCACGCTTATTGCTAATTATTCTGATATTTCTGTCCTGCAAGTCTTGCTTTTCAGCTTAGGAGGGATCCTTACCGGATTAAGCATTAATTGGTGGAGACCTTTGCTCTTCTACCCTTTTCAAGCTGCATGGAACACGTTGCTCTATCGAGCTGATGAGCAACAATTCGGTAGCCATCTCAGTTTTTTGCGCTATCACTCCGCCTTTTGGGATGAATTTCAGCGCTTGCCACTCTTGGGGCTAGATGAGCATGTTGTCCTAGTAGCAGAACGGAATACTGCTGAAGGACAAGCAGTAATGGACCACCTCAGCGCAAGTTCCCAACGTTGGGCGGCTCAGGCGGCTCAGATTGAACTTGATGCGCTTAGGTTAGAACACTGCACAACTGCAGAAACCATTGGGCAGGCTCACCGGAGCTTGGCGGCCAGTGAATTAGAAAGTCCTGTCAGTGCATTATTAAGGAGCTTCAGACGAATCAGTGAGGATGTTAACGCTGGACTGAATCAGGAGAGCACCTACAATCAGCGGTTAGCCTTGAGTGCAATAACAGACCGATTAGACGGCTTACTGCGAGAATTTACCCGTAGCAGTGATAAGTACACCGTTCGGTTTCGACCTATCGTTATCCATTGGCGTCAAATTATTACGAATCGAGTTCAAGAGCTGACGCAATCAGCTGAGCTGCGTCAAGAGCTTGACTCTCCCTATATCATCGGTGTCCCACTCACAGAACAGCAGGAAATTTTTGTCGGACGCACCGACATCAGCACTCGTATCGAACAGCTACTGCTCGATCGCCGTCGTCCCCCTCTCCTACTATATGGCCAACGTCGAATGGGTAAAACCTCACTGCTCAATAACCTGGGACGTTTGCTACCCAACACCATTATCCCGATGTTTGTGGATCTGCAAGGACCGGCTTCCCGCGCCAGCGACCACACGGGGTTTCTGTACAACATCGCTCGAGGCATGGCGGACTCTGCCCAAAGGCAAAGCAGTGTGACCCTACCTCCCTTAACTCGTGAAACACTTGCAGTTGATCCTTTCACCAGCTTTGACGAATGGCTAGATCAGGTTGAACAGACCCTAGGGCAAAATACGGCATTGTTGGCGTTAGATGAGTTTGAAGTGTTAGACAAAGCATTAACAGATGGGCGCTTCAATGAAACCGATGTTCTAGGCATGTTGCGTAACTTAATCCAACATCGCCCCCGCTTCAAGGTGTTGGTGTCAGGCAGTCATACGCTGCAGGAATTTCAACGCTGGGCTAGTTATCTAATCAATGCCCAAGTCGTCCATTTGGGTTATTTGCAAGAAGCTGAAGTCCGTCAACTTGTCGAGCGCCCCGTCAAAGATTTTGCCTTACGCTACCAACCCGACGCCAGCCAGCGGGTGCTGGACCTAACCCGAGGACATCCCTTCCTGGTGCAACTCCTCTGCGCTGAGATTGT
>JASJDH010000379.1 GCA_030065175.1 Leptolyngbyaceae cyanobacterium MO_188.B28
CAAATCTAAAATCCAAAGCCTAAAATCTGCGGGGAAAGATCAAATCCAAAATCCAAAATCCAAAATCTAAAATCCCTAATGACCAATGACCATTAACTGGGATGATCTCAAAATATTTTTAGCGATCGCCCGAGAAGGCTCCGCCCGGGCGGCCGCCGATAAAATTCGGGTTCACCACTCTACCATTACCCGCCGGATCGAGGCGTTTGAATCGGCTCAAAAGACACGCCTATTTGATCGACTGCCGAAGGGGTATACTCTCACCCTCGCAGGCAAAGAATTGCTCCAAGCCGTCACCCGCATCGAAGATGAAATCAACAGCATTGAACGGCGCACTTTGGGACAGGATGCTCAATTGCGGGGCGATATTCGAGTCACGATGCCAGATGGATTAGCCGTCAATCTACTCATGCCGGACTTGGTTCGATTTATGGATACGTATCCTGAGGTCAATCTAGAAGTCATGATTTCCTATGACGTGTTGAGTTTGACGAAACGAGAAGCCGATGTAGCGATTCGGATCACTGAGGCTCCTCCCGAACATTTAGTGGGGCGAAAAGTGATTCGCTATCACTGCGCCACATACGCTTCCCAAACCTATCTAGAGACCCATGATTTATCGGGTGGCAAAAGCAACGCCCACTGGATCGGCTGGAATTCTCTCACTCCCTATCCAGAGTGGGTGCGCCAGAGTGAGTTTCCCAATTTTCCCGTACGGGGTCGATTGAATAATGTCGTGGCGCAACTGGCTGCCGCGAAGGCGGGTCTTGGCATTGCTCGTCTGCCCTGTTTTATGGGCGATCCGGAACCGACGCTGCAACGGGTTCCTCCGGGGGGGACAGCCCCTTGTCATGATGTATGGATTTTGACCCACAAAGATCTGGTGTCTACGGCGCGCATTCAAACCTTTATGGACTTTATGGCGGAGGCTTTCCGGCAAAAGCGAGATTTATTAGAGGGGCGAGACGCCTGACCTCAATTTATTAGGTCGTTAAAGTTGCTCTAGAGCGGTGACGATGTCGGATACCTCAGCCCGTTTCCGATAATTATTGGATGGACACCACTGACCTCGATACATCGTTATCACCAGGAAGCCTTTTGAGAGATACTTACTCAGGCGGCGGGCTTCACTTATCTGCAGATCCCTAATTAGTCTTTAAGGACTCGCCTGAATAGCCTTTCATCCAGAGGCGGAAAGGCTATTCAGGCCCAAATAGGGCAAAGTCTAGAACTCTGCTCTATTCACAGCTCCTTTTTCAAGCTGCGTTTATCAGTTGTCCTTGGGTGACAAATTTGTCATTGCCCTCTAGCAATGCCCCTAGCATTCCTTTGAATTTGGGTTTCATCATCGGCAGCATCAATTTACCTAGCAGGCCCATCTTGGGTTCAAACTCCATCGTCATCGTCACTTCTGTTTGATTGGCATTGATTGATTTGAAGCGCAGGGTTGCGATCGCTTGCTTAAGCGGCATAGTACCTTCATAAATATTGATCTTCATGCGGTTGTGGGGAATGTATTCCAACACCTCTTCGCGAATCCAGTTTTTGCCATCGCTAATGTCGCACTGGCGCTTAGCGCCCTGACCCGTGGCCTGAGACCCCTCAAGCAGACGTGAATGCTTCAAGTTTGGGTTGAATTTATAGATGCCGCCAAAGTCATCCCAGCTTTCCCAGACCTTCTCGACGGATGCATTAATAGTGCGCTGTACAGTCACGTTCGCCATGATGTTTCTCCCGACAATACTCTCTTGTGAACTCGTCTGATGACTATCAGACATGCTGTTTCCCCTTTCAAGGCTGAAGATCAAAGTCTTTAGCCGCCCTGCCTACTTCAGAGTGACTGCTGAAGTCAGTCATGATGCTTATTCGATAATATGGAACGATCAATGAAATAGGAAGACAAAAACAAGCGCCTCAGTGGTGCGTTTTTGCACCACTGAGGCAGAGAGAGGAGAGAAGAGGAGAGATAAGAGTCTGTAAGCTTATGCTGTCTTCACAAGTTCCTTTTGGGAAAGGCTAGATGATCGCAGAGTGGCGTTTCGCTTCAATGTTAGGTATTTTTGAGTAGCCAGTTCGCAGCCTAAATTAGGATTAGGCATCTCTTGCCAACAGGTGGGACAAAACCAATAAATTTCACCCTGCCGAATATGACGGAGCAGTGAATTAGAGCAGCATGGACAGTCATTCATAGCAATTTTCAACCTTACTGGCTTAATATTCGAAGTGTAAATATGGGGTGGGCGTCCCACTCGCTGGGCCTTAAACGACTCAGATGAGAACCATATGGAAACTATGTACAGATAAAAACCCACCCTATTGCGGATAAGGTAGATAGCTTCGGAACACTCTCCAAGGCTGGTATAAACCTTAGACTTTAAATATGAGGAACTTGTGAGGAAATCAGGCTAAAGCTTATATCCGATCTGACGCAGCAGGCTCTGACGAGCCTTAACGTCATCGGGCCCTTCCACACCCTTTGGAGAAAATCCGTCCACAACCCCTAGAATACCTGCGCCTTGAGCGGTTTCAGCAAGAATCACCTCCACAGGATTCGCCGTCGCGCAGTAGATATTGCAGACTTCTGGACATTGCTTGATGGCATTGAGGAAGTTAATGGGATACGCATCCTGCATCAGAATAATGAAACTGTGGCCCGCCGCGATCGCCGTTGCATTCTTAACCGCGATCGCTTGTAGCGCCTCATCATTTCCCACGGTCCGAACCAAGCAAGGCCCCGACGCCTCACAGAAGGCAAGCCCAAACTTAACTTGAGCCGCAGTACCCACCATAATTTCATACAGGTCCTCAACGGTTTTGATGAAATGGGTTTGACCTAGAATGAGATTGCTGCCTGCCGGAATTTCTAGCGCCACCGATTTCAATTCCATAATTAATCTCCCCAGTGTGTATTGATTTCTCAAGATACTCCAGTCTGAGGCTTTCAATTAAAACTGGTAAATTATCTTTGATGCCATTGGTCACTTGTTATGTGTTACTTGTTACTTGCTCCTTAATATTTGCTGCTTGATAACTACCCAATGCCTGATCACCAATAATCCAAGAACTTTTTTTCCGCCCACAATTTCACGCTCCCTCTGGCTCAGTTTTAACCCAATTCATTGATGCATTGAAAAACTTGTGCGCGCATTGCAAAAGCCTCAATCACCCCCTCCAATACACAAATCGTCTGGTTCAACCATGTATACTGTGGGTCGCCCGATTCAAAGATGACCGTTAGTAGCTGTTGTCCTGGACCTTCCGCAGGAAAGTTTGTGCGCCCTTGTAAACTGAACAAAATGCTAGCGTTATCTTCTGTCCGAATAACCCCATGCAAATCTGGCAACCAAACTCCATCAGCCCGACAGTGGGGATGATTCACCCAACGGGCGGAGCCGCTTAGCCGATCTCCCTTTACCCAACCCTCTCCCTCGCCATAGGCCGAGGCCTCCTGAGCCCCATAGGGCCGAGCCACAACAATCCGCCCTTGATAAAATGTTTCCTCCCGATAGGCCAGTTCCATATCGCACAGTTTCTCAAGACGCATGATTTCCTCCTTTAGCGACCTCAATCTGGACATGTCGCCCCAGCTGTTTCATGATTGGCAAATCCAACAGAATCTGTGTCGTTAATGGGTTTCTCTCTCTCCCGCTTCTGGGTTTCGCGAAATCAGCCTGACGATGCCTGCCGCCGCGAGACGTCCTGTCTGTGCGCCTGAATTCATAAATCCATAGTCCTCACTGACATGTTCACCGGCAAAAAAAAGATTGCCAACTTGAACATCTTGGCGTTCTGCGGGATTATCGGATTCAATGTAGACAAAGTCAGCAAACTCTGTTAGTTGACCGACTTTAAAGTTGGTGTATCCACCATAGGTCAAGGGATCTTGAGTCCATTGGGTGCCCATAAATTTTCCGGTCGAAGCTGCTGACAACCCTGGCGTAAATCGGTTCAGCTGGTTGACGAATTGTCTTCCAACTTGCTTTGGGTTGTCGCGTCGAACGACTTCAGTTTCATTGCCGCCCAAGAAAAACATCAACGAACCGTCTTCTCGATCAACTTGTCGCTGGGTTGCATCCCAAGCGCTAGAGAAGCCAAGATCGCTGTTGGCGTCTTTGACAAACCCTGCTTCCTGCCGCCAAGCCTTCTGGTGGAATCCCGCGAAGAGTTTTTCATTGGACCCCAAATCAACTTCATGGATGAACCGCTTCAAGGCGCCAGGCAATTGCACTTCAATCTCCACATGCCGCAGGACGGTAAAGGGAATCGCCATAATCACATAGTCTGCATCGACTATGCGATCGCCATCAAAGGTCAGGCGAAACCCCGTTCCCCGGGACTGGATCTTACTCAACCGCATTCGGGTTTGAATCTGGCCCGGCAACTGAGCCGCCAGACGAGCAATAATTTGGCTGCCGCCCCCCTTCACCACAAATGTTTCATCGCTATAGCTTAAGAGATCCACCGCTTGCCCATTCACAGTAGGCAGAATAAAGAGAAATTGTAGGGCGGCGGACTCATCCGGTTCTCCTCCATACTCCGTCCGGATCGTGGATTCCATCAGAGTGCGAATAAACGGCTGAGGGATTTTATCGGCATGGGTGTCCAGGTACTGGGTGGCGGATATTCGGTCAAAGATTGGAGCGAACTTATCGTAGTCTTGATCCAACAGCGCTGCATCAGCCGCGATCTGCTGAGCCAGGGGACGCAATAGAGTCGCCACCTCTTCTTCAGGAATACGTCTGCCATCAAAGTAGTACCCGGTTGGCGAGAGTGGGAATCGAGCAGCGTCCTCAACTCGGTTGAAAAGCTCTAGATCGAATTCTTCTACTAACGCCAACATGTCGTCGTGATCGGTATTAATAAAAGAACCGCCCAAGTCAGTGACCAACCCCTCTCCAATGGCGCCTGCGACAGACAAGATACGACCGCCTAACCGGGGTCTGGCTTCATACACGGTTGCTTTCAGGCCAGCCTTCTTCAACTGGTATGCCGCATTCAATCCGGCGATTCCACCGCCGACAACAGCGATTCTGGGTTGTTCGTCATAGTTATCGTCTCCCAAGACGGGCGTTGCGCGAGATAGTGTCTTGGCGGCCAACGCGCCGCCGCCCGCCAGCGCGGCGGATTTAATAAATCGTCTGCGGGTCCAACCAGCGGCTGTCCTTGTGAACGGTGGAGATTTCCCGTCTGCTTTAAGGTTTTCTCGTCGAGCGATTTGCAAAGTACGGATTAATTGTCGATATAGAGGCGTATGCGCCATGATTTTCCCTTTGTGTTAGCAATAAAGGTGCAAAAGGCTATTTGGACTTTATTCAGAAAAGTGATTAATCGCGCAGGGCAAGAACTGCCTGGTAAGGCAGAGGCCAACCTTAAACCGCTAAACAGTTAGGCAAGTTTTTGGAAACTACTGCTAATGCTAAACATCAATCGAGAATAAGTCGGGTATGTTTACGCATTCATGTGTTGTTGCTGTATAGTGGCTTTGACACAGCTAACGTGGGGTATGAGCGTAGGCTGCTGTTCGTGAAGTTTAACGTCGCCTGGTGCTTGATGTCATGTGCTGTAGCTCAAATCTCCAGCAGAGGGCTTTAGATATTGCCCTTGAAATGAATAATTCTCAGAACAAGATCTATGCGTTGTGTGCGATCGCGATCGCCTACGGCAAACTACCAGATGAGAAGTGCCCTGCATCAGTGTTAGCGCAAGCTGTGTCGCTCGCCGAAGCCATTGATGATTATTGGTCCGTTGATATATTGCGTCAGCAAGTTAGAGTGCGCATGCTCGTTTCTTGGGAAGTAGAATAATCTTAGAGTTTTCACTTGAGTTACCAAATCTTGGCCATCTGCAAGCTGAAACCAGGAAGTTCCGGATCACCGCTGACTTGTTCAGGATTTTCAAGAAATTGAGGCTCTTGATTGGGACGATAAATATAAACGATGCGGTTTTTGCGATCAATTAACCAGCCCAACATGGCTCCATTATCAATATATTCCTGCATCTTAACTTGCAGATTATTCAAAGCGTCGCTTGCAGAACGTAACTCAATGACAAAATCAGGGCAAATGGGCGCAAAAGAGGCTTTTTCATTCTCGGTGAGGATATTCCACTTTTCTGCCTGAATCCAAGCTGCGTCAGGCGATCGGGTCGCCCCATTAGGAAGGGTAAATCCTGCACTGGAGTCAAAGCCAAGCCCAGTACCGTCTTTCTCAGCCCAGACACCGAGCTGCACAGCAAGATTGAAGTTGCGATTTCCAGTGTCTGAAAAGGCTGGCGGCATGATCACAACGTCTCCGTTGGCAGTCCGTTCGATCCGAAGATTTCGATTGGCCTGGCAGAATGCATAGAACTCCTCACGGGTCATGGGAGCGATCGATGGGAATGAGACTGCAACGGGCGTTGTTGCAGTTTGGAAGAGTAGGGTTGTAGTCATTGTGGGTTGCCCTCACGCCGGGAACTGCAGGTATTGTTAATTTTAGTGGATAGTAACCGGGGAGTGCATTGCTCGGAGAAAACGAGGCTAGGCGATCTCGTTTGGATGGGCTAGGTTTGATTGGTATTTCGTTAGCAGTACTCTACGAAAACATTGGGCCTCTAATTGGTTTAAGGGTTAATATTGCTGTCAAGCATCTTGCAGGACTGATTAAGCGTAAACAAACTAATGAGTCGGGTTTATGGCGGCGGGATCATTTCAGAAAAGCAGCGTCGGCTGGCAGCTCCAGCAATTTGGTCGACGGGTGGGGGAATGGTTAGAGCTGAACTTTTTACAAGGTTCAGACGATCCCACTGATCAACCGATTTGGTCAGCGCCGACTTGGCTAGAAAAGGGCCTTTTCTGGCTATTGGTCGCCGTTTTGCTGACTTGGATAAGCTGGCGGGTTTACAAACTGGCAAAGGTTTATCTACGCAACTGGCGGTCTGGGGCCTGGAAGGGCGTCAAACTCGGCGGCATGGGGGCGGGGCGGTCGGATGTCACCGTCGCCGCATGGCTGCGGCGGGCGGAGGAATCCCAGCAACAGGGGCGTTATGGGGAAGCCTGCCGAGCTTTGTATATGGCGATGCTGCAGCGATTGCATGACACCCAAACGATTCTGAATCAGCCCAGCCGCACCGATGGCGAATATCTGCAGCTAGTGCGGCAATTTTCGCAGCCTCGCCCTTACCAATTGCTGATTCAAACCCACGAGCGCTTTTACTTCGGTGATCTGGCGGCGACCGCCGAGACCTTCCAGCGATGTAAACGGGCTTATCAGGAGATCGCCAAACAATGAAGCTCTCAGGTCGGCCATTGATATTAGGCGGCATTGCGATCGCAGTCCTCATCCTACTCACCCTCCTCATCGCCCCCCAAAATAGCCGGTACAATAGCGGCTCCACCTATAGCCGCGCCCCGGATGGCTACGGCGCCTGGTACGCCTATATGGAAGAACGAGGCGCCGATATTCAACGTTGGCAAAAACCCCTTGCCGCTTTGATAGAGGGCGACAGCGACAGCGAATCATCCCCAGCCACACTACTGCGCATTTTCCCCAATCGGGTTTACCCTAAATTGAATGATCTAAGCGACTGGGTGCAGCAGGGCAATACCCTGGTGGTGCTGGGCGCCGACACCCGGGTGACGGAAGCACCCTTTAGCACTCAGCATGACAGTAAAGGAGGAACCGTCAAAATTGACACCAGTCGGCGGGCGGTCAATTTAGATTTAGCGGAGACCACCCTACTGGGCGATCGCTTCGGCGCCGTCGTCTGGCGACAAAAACTTGGCGAAGGGCGGGTGATTTGGGCCGCCCCCTCCTTTCTAGGCGCCAACGCCTACCAAGATGAGCCCGGGAACTATGCATTCTTAGACCAACTGGCTCCAGCGGATCAGCCCATTTGGGTGGATGAATACATTCACGGCTATAAAGATGCGGACACCGTTACCTTGGAAGAGGGAACGGCCACCTGGGGAGATTATTTGGCTAAAACGCCTTGGTTAATTGTATTGATTCAAGCGGGGATTCTACTGTTGATTGCCATTTGGGGGCAAAATAGGCGATTTGGATCGCCGGTGTCTTTAAAGACCCCAGTGATTAGCAATAGTGAAGCGTACATTCAAGCGCTGGCTCAGGTGCTACGGAAAGCAGACAGCCATCGATTTGTGGTGGAGGCGATCAGTAAGGCGGAGCGACGCCAGCTCCAAAAGGAATTGGGATTAGGGGCCGCGCCTGTAGAAGACTCCGTCCTTTTAGACGCCTGGATGCGACAAACTGGCCGGTCGGAAGCAGACCTGAAGCAAATTTTTCACTTTGACGGCCAAAAGCGTTCAATCCACGAGCAAGACTTGCTAACCTGGTTGCAGAAAATACAGAGTGTCCGTCAACAATAGTAGAACCCGCATGAGTGAACTGAAGACAGACTTTTCCCACATCGGTCAAGCCTTAAGTAAGGTTGTTGTCGGGCAATCAACCCTGATTCAGCAACTCCTTGTCGCCCTTTTATGCGGCGGGCACATCATCCTTGAGGGCGCGCCTGGAACCGGAAAAACCTTACTGGTCAAGGTTCTCTCTCGGCTGATTCAATCTGATTTTCGACGCATCCAACTGACCCCTGATATTCTCCCCGCTGATATTTTGGGAGCCAACATCTTTGACCTGAACAATCGCTCGTTCATCTTGAAAAAAGGCCCCATCTTTACCCAAATCTTGCTCGCCGACGAAATCAATCGCACCCCTCCAAAAACCCAGTCCGCCTTGCTGGAAGCAATGGAGGAACAACAAGTCACCCTAGACGGCGAGCGGCTTCCCCTGCCTGACCTGTTCTGGGTGGCCGCTACCCAAAACTCACTGGAGTTTGAAGGCACTTATCCGCTCCCCGAAGCTCAGTTAGATCGCTTCCTGTTTAAGCTGATTGTGGACTACCCCGCTCCAACGGCCGAAAAGCAAATGTTACTTAACGCCCAAGCGGGCTTCGAAGCAAAACAACTGGATTTGGATCGAATCGCCCCCATCGCTGACGTTCAACAAATCCTCCAGGCGCGGCAAGCCGTCAAATCCATCACCGTCCAGGAGAAACTCTTGGATTATCTCCTGAGCCTTGTGCATAAGTCTCGACAGCACCCTGACCTGGCGCTGGGTCCCTCCCCCCGCTCCGCCGTCTCCTGGCTCCGGGCCTGCAAAGCCCATGCCTGGCTCGCCAATCGAGACTATGTCACCCCCGACGACGTCAAAGCCGTAGCCCAACCCCTCTTGAGACACCGCCTGATTCTCAGCCCCGAAGCTCAACTCGACGGCCTCAGAGTGGATAATGTCATTTCGTCTCTCCTTGAGCAGGTCCCTGCGCCTCGGTAAAGGGATGGGGGGATGGGGGAGATGG
>JASJDH010000380.1 GCA_030065175.1 Leptolyngbyaceae cyanobacterium MO_188.B28
CCACAACGGAGATAAAATTTAACTTGATTGGGATCGGTGTGTCCCTCCCGGACTGCTTGGCGAATTTGCCCCGCCGAAATTTCTTCGCAACGACAGACCAAGGTCTCGTCATCGGGGGGGACGAGCAGTGAATTCGGTAGGCGGTATAAGGCTTCTAGAAAGGGACGGACTCGCAGATCTTTTCGCATCCAGTTGAGATCATCCTGGCCCTGTTGATCGCGTTGTTGAGGCGTGATTAGATGCAACCTGCAAGCCGCTTCCAGGGCCGCTAACCGTCCACTATGTTCGGCGCTCCGGGCGCCGCCAATCCCGGCGTTATCGCCGACCACCGCGATGCCGGGGACAGAGGTATTGCCCCACTGATCCACCTGGGGCCGCCAACACTGCTGCCCCCGATCCCAGATATGATGGCACCCCGCCGCCCTGGTTAAATTTGTTCTGGGAATCACGCCAAAATGCACTAAAAGACTGTCTGAGACGAGGGTCTCACACCGACGGATCCCCAGAGTATTCCAACCATATTCCACCGCCTCAATCCGGTCGCCCCCCTTGGCCTTCAACCCAGAAACGCCATAGTAAATGGGGACGCCGCCTTTATTTAAGTCCAGGGTGTATTTCAAGCCACGGGTGATGTAATCACCGGCTCCTAAAGCCCCCGGCAAATGCGGCGCGGCGCGGCAATAGTTAGTTCCTGGGGAAAGTTCTAGCACGGCTTTCACCGTTACCCCAGCTCGGAGGTATTGCCAAGCAACCAGCAAGGGTAACGGCCCCATTCCAGCGATTACGGTCCCATTGGCGGGAACCACCCCAGCAGTTTTCAATAATATTTGGGCGGCGCCCGCATTCATCACCCCTGGCAATGTCCATCCAGGAAAGGGGACTGGACGCTCCATCGCCCCACTGGCGACGATCACAGACTCAGCTTGAATGATAGAAGCCTGATCCTGACGCAGGACGCCAATCTGGCGACGGGAATTCAAAGACCAAACAGTCGTCTGGGGTAAATACTGGGCTCCGCTCGCGTCAAAGGCCGCCACTAGGTCAGCGCCGTGCTGGTAATCGGCGCCCAGTAATTCCAACCTGTCTGCAGGGGCATGGGCGATCGCACGGTAAATTTGTCCGCCGGGGGATGGCTGTTCATCGAGCACCGCCACATCCATGCCTAAACTAGCCGCAGTGGTTGCTGCACAAAGCCCCCCCGGTCCAGCGCCAATCACTACTAGCTGATATGACTTATGCATATTCCTCGCCAACGCCCTGCTGGCGGCGAATCTTCATGCCTTGCGCAACCTGTACTTGACAGGCTTGACGATTGGGCGCTCCGTCAATTTCCATCAGACACTCAAAGCACACGCCCATCATGCATAAAGGGGCGCGAGGCGCGCCTGACAGGGGGGTGGTGCGGGTGTACCCCAAACCATGGACTAAAACCGCAGCAGCCACCGTCTCGCCCACAGGCGCCTGAACATCTTCACCTTCAATATTGACAGTGACTGTATCGTCATTTAAGTCGCTCAGACGCTTAAACATGATTTTTGTCCCCCCATTCCATTCTTCCAGAGTCAGAGCTTCACTTTCGATTCCAGATTAGGATGCTCAAAAACCATACTCTGTTGGAGATCTAGCTTCGCGCCCTTCTGGTTTTCACTGGCCCGATTGAACATCGCCATGGCGATGGCGACATCAATATACGCTAAACCAACAGCGTTGAAATAGATCCGTTCCGCCGCCGATTCACGCCCCGGCTTTTTCCCAGCCACCAATTCGTGTAAATCGGCGTGGATATTGCTAGCATCAATCAGCCCTTCTTTGTACATCCTGCTTAACGTCTGGGTGCGGTGGGTGACCGTTTCCCAATCGTCGCACACTATCTTATCCGCTTGTAAGGCCACCGCAAATTCATCCTCCCAGCCTCCTACATGGCTATAGAAAGCGCCAGGTTTCATCCATGCCGCTTTGAGTAGGGGAGCCTGAGCGCTGGTGGCGGTCACCAAAATATCAGCATCCTCCATTGCTATCTGGGCATTCGTGTTTGTCGATATAAACTCCATATCTGGATACAGCCGCGAGAGTTCAGCAATAAACTGCTGCTCATGGGTCACAGAATGCTTGGCCGCTACTCGACACTGCTTAAGGCGGGGACACACGGCTTTCATGGCGATTAAATGCATCTTCGCCTGTTCTCCGGCGCCAATGAAACCAATGACTTCAGAATCTGGGCGGGCTAAGTGCTTGGCGGCGATACCGCCGATGGCCGCCACTCGCATATTTGATGCGAGCGTCCCTTCCATGACGCAGATGGGGAACCCCGTTTCAATTTCCGAAAGGATAAAAATAGCCGATAAATTTTGCTGGTCGTGCTTGCTGGGGTTCATGGGAAAGACCGAAACCCATTTGACGCCGCAAACCTTTTCCTCTAAAAGCGTTGCTGGTAAACAGTTTATTCGCTCTTGGGTGGCCTGATTGAAAATCTGAACAATTTTCTCAGGAAAAATCACATGATGTCTCTCAAATTCGAGCATGCTTTTTTCTGCGATATCTATCACCATGCGAATATCTAAACACCCTGCATCAAGCAGATCTTCCTGTGATAGATAGGTGAAGTTAAGCCGATGGTTATTACCCATGAAAGAAGGTTCCCGAAATTTATTGTGCAACAAATCTTGGTCACTCAAATCGCTTCAGCTTCAGCTTAGGTAAGGAATCTGAGGAAATTGTGAAGCGCTACCGCCAATTTTGAGATGTTTCTAATTTTTCTGACGTTAGGTATGCTGTAAGCGCGTTTGGCCCTAATCAGGCTCCATTTTCCTAACAAGCTGAGGCTCTGCTCCGCCATGATGGGCTCAATAGAGATTCCCCAGGATGCGCCCGTTTTCGACGCTCTTGCGGTAATAATCTTTGGTAGGCCGATGCCTCAGGTCAAAGGTTTAGAAGATTGCCTCAGTTGGAGATGCATTAGCCATTGTTGAATTCCAGGATAGGAATTTCACGCCACAGACAAAGCTGAGCTTTGCTCGGAGCGCCCAATTGTTGAAATGTGCCGATTTCTTGACAGACCTCAACAGGGTTAATGTGCTATTTTTATCACATGTATACACGGTACAACACTCATTAAGTATGAGTTAATCGCTGAAATGACAGGTATACATCGAACCCACCTAAGCCTGTGATTATTCTGTGTTGAGGGCTCAAGTTCACCCTATTTAAGGTTAGCTCTTCACTCGTAAGGTGATCCTCTATGAGGGCTGCATGTGTATTTCTGTGGTCCAGAGAAAAGCTCTCCTTGAGTATTACATTTGACCCCACAACGGAGGCAGGTTTAAGTCTTTAGATCTGTAGAGGAGTTGGTTAAATATCGTGAAAAGAATAGAAGCGATTATTCGCCCCACGAAGCTTGAGGAGGTCAAAACCGCCCTAGTTAATTTGGGGATCAAAGGCATTACCATTTCAGAGGTTAGAGGATTTGGTCGACAAAAGGGACATACCGAGACCTATCGCGGCGCCAAATACGTCGTTGAATTTCTACCAAAGCTCAGGCTGGTAGTTGTGGTAGACGAAGCAGAAGTCGACAAAGTTCTTGAGACTCTTATTGCCGCCGCCCAGACTGGACAAATTGGCGACGGCAAGATTTTTGTAACTACGGTTGACCGTGTTATTCGGATCCGCACCAAGGAAGAGGGGGCAGAGGCTCTTTAAGCGGCAGTAAAATGACAGCACGCCTGCAACCCGACATGCAGAAATGTGTGTCGGGATCGAGCTTGAGACGAGATGCAGAGCAGCTATTCAACGGAATGTCGAACCAAGAGCCGCCACGGACAATACGGGCTTCACTTTGATTGCCTGGAACAAGCAAGTTAGATGTGGGACGCCCAGCCCCCGGAGTTGTTGTTACGCTGCTTTAGGATACTCAACAGTCAATTCTGTCGGGTCTTGACGGCGCACTACCGAAACGCGGAGCAGTTCACTCCCCTCTTGCTCTAAATCTTCTACATAGCCAGCGCGTGCTTGAACCGCCTCGCTTTCTGACCCAAACGGTCCAAAATAATACTCACAGCGCGGCGATTCCGTTGATATTTCCAGCCACCAGGATTTCCTGTACAGGCCGATCAGGTGATTTACAAGGTGTTTCATAAACAGGATTGGAATTTAGGGACAACTAAACGACCTGAGCCCTCAAAACGAGAGCAACTCTGTTATACTCTGCTTCTCCCTCACTACTCTGTGCGCCCATATACCTTCCCGGATGAAAAATTGTCGGGAGTTCACCCCATAACAACCCCGAAGAACCTCTTTCACTGGGATTCTGTTCACAGAAAATTTGTTATTTCAGGCAACCCCAAGTCGCTCCCATTTTGAGCCCTGGAAACCTAATTTTTCAGGACCTTCAATAATTTATGGAGTAGACCCTTAGTGAATTGAAATCCAATACCGCTCTGATTCCCGGCAGATCATACTCGACTTAGCATAACTTAAAGATCGGCCAGGCAGTGTCACTACGGTTAAAGATTTCAATTGTTGTTCTATTAAATACCAATATTCTCTGAGGTCAGAAGCCCTATATTCTTCCAACTCCTGACTCCTGCCTTCTAAGTTCTCTTCTATTCGGTTAAGCTCTCTGCTATTCGTTCCAATTTACTTTTGTCAACACTTATTGGGTGATAGTTGAATAGTTTTGTATCTTGAGATACAGATTTTTCGATCCCGGTTCGTTCTAAAAGCTAAACCCATGATTAAGAATGGTGATCCCCCTCCTCGTTCGCTTCCTCATTTATCCGACAATTTTGATGGGTAACAACTTGACGCCTAAACGGGTGACAAGCAATTGATACCTAACAGCCTTAGTCAATGTCATCCGCTTAGCCCTAAAACTAAGGCTCAGAATTTAACCCCATCCAAGCTAATGTTGCACCTGAACAGCATTTTGCGAGGGGAATTATGAAGGTGAGTCACAATGCCAGCCGTCCGACCAGCCCCCACTAAATTACAGTCTGTCCCCACTACATTTTCTCGGCAATACACCATTGAGATAATTCGGGATGAGGCCCGTCAGCTCGTCTATCAAAAAATTGTCAGTCGTCAACAGCCCATCTTTACACTCTGTAGATATATTCCCGCCCGGGAGTGGGTGCATGTTGAGCAGGAATTGGAGGAAAATGAGTTTCTGTTGAGAGACCGGATCGCTGATCTCCTAGGGCGTGAAGATTGGATCGAAGATTAAAATCTTGCTTGAAACCGTAGCGAACACTTGATTCGACTGATTCGAGAAGGCTATGTGCAGGCTCTTCTGGGAGGGAATGCGATCGCAGTCCCTGATATCGAGCAGTCCCTGATGGGCGCCTCCCTGGGGGGCGATATGAGTCGGGGTGTCTCCGTACGCGGCGGGCATCTACTATGGAACTCGCCCTGATTGCTCAGCAAGTCATCTTGGCGGGTCCCAGTTCGATACGTCTAGAGACGCCGTTGGGCCAACGGTTGAGATCGCTCAAGCAGGTGCGTATTTTAGAAAACTGTACGCCTAAGCAGGTCAAGGGGGATGGGTATGCCCGCAGCCTGGTGGTCGAGCATAGACTTGAGACCTTAATTAAAAACTACTAATGTCCCAGTTTACCTGTATCAGATGGCTTTTCTATTCTAACCAGAACTTCCCGTTTCATTGGGTGCAAGCGGATAGTTAGGCAGCGATCGCAGAGGCAGGAGAAACTATGACAGTTCTGCACAGCAAAAATGCTGGGTCTCCTTGCGTCAAGCCAGCCTACATCGATGTGCGATCGCACTGCTTTACCGGCTTTCGGCGTATACGCGACTATTACGAACCGTCCCATTGTAAATCTCCGTATAATGACGTCTAACGGGTAGCATCATCGGCCTGCGCTTGTTAGGCTGGGCGCGGCCACTACAGCCCCTTTTTCCAACCTGTATTCTCGATCACGTTAGACCTCGGTCTCATGGCAGACCACTTCGATATTGTGTCCATCGGGGTCGAGAACAAAGGCCGCATAGTACCGGCCACTGTACTGAGGACGCAGTCCAGACGGTCCGTTGTCCTGCCCACCTGCGCCAAGAGCGGCGCAATAGAACGCGTCGACCTGATGTCGGCTCTCGGCTACGAATGCAATGTGTAGATGCGCGGGCTTTTCTTCGGTTTGGTACAGGCAGAGGGAACTCGTGCCAGTTGGTTGACTCAGTTCAGCACCGTTTGGCGGCCAATCCGTGACTACAGTCACCCCAATTGGTTCAAGCGCCTGTAGGTAGAAGGTTCTGCTCAGCGTAATGTCGCGAACGCCGAACTTTATATGATCAAACACGAGTACCCCCTGTCTTTCTTCGTCGGGAGAGCGGCAGCGCTCTACGTGGCCTAACGCCCCGGTTCACCTGCTGCACAAGCTTCTCAAGTTAACAAACCTTATTATGGTCGGGTGCAACCGGAGAGTTAAGCGGCGATCACACAATTTAGACGAAACAGTCGCAGTTATGAGCAGCTAGAAGTTCTAAGTTTCCTGTCCTCAACCCAGCCTATGGCGATGAGTGATCGCACTAGAGTTATGATCTCTGAAGAACCGATCGTCTTCACTTGCCTAAGTGACTTATTCATCACCCCAAACTCCAAGATAGGCATGGCGAGGCTGATGCCTAAAACTTAAAGGGAGCTAACAAATGCTGCGTAGTAATATTCGTTAGCTCCCTTGCCTAGTTATATTCATTCCTTCCGCCTTGCACATAATTCGTTCGTCTACAACACAATTTACTCTCTCGCTCACTGGAGAAATCAAAAGGGATACATCATCTCCTCTTCTTTTTTCATTCATTAGAGCTAAATCGGACGAGACAGAGATTCCATATGAAGTATCTCCATTTTTATTCTCGAATGCATAATGAATCCGAAAAGACGACTTCGAGAAAAACATTGAATCTCCACTGATGGGAGCCATTGAAATGACTTTCCCAACTCTTTCCTCCCCTTTTAAATACAGATGCCTTTTCTTCAATGTCCCCGCTAATGCCCATCCTAAAAAAGACAAACCTACAAAACTGAAAAGTAGAGGTATAAAGCCAAACACCCAGAATGGAAAGTTCACTGGTTCAGCATCCGGAATAATTGAATCTCCCTCGAAATATTTTACTTGTATCCTATCACCGACCTTCCAATTGCTTACGGTCAACAATGACATAGTTTCAATTGAATCTCTTTTCTGTTCCTCGTTGTCTTGATATGTATAAGTTATTTTAATTGGGTGTTCCCCATTAATCGTTGTGTTTGCTACAACTTCTTTTTTCTCGATTACTCCTTCAACTTCAATCCCCTTCTTATCAATTAACGTGAAATTAGGTTTGTCAGAATCTAAAGTTGATAATACTGGAAGAAGCTGAATTGCGACAAACAATGGAAAAACTCCGGAAACTACGCCAATGAAAAGGGCTGTTGGGCGATCAAAGAGGAAGCCCAGCATGGTGAACAATGGGTATTTTCTTGGTGGAGGTGGATAATTCATTTTCTTGGTATAATGCCCCGTAGTTTTAGAAACAGGTGAGAGATCCCAACGCTGTCCATCCTCGCCGTAGGCAAACATTACTGTCACAACCAAGCAGCAGCTGATGGTCGACATGCATGGGCGCTGTCAGGCTATGTAAAGAAGGGCGTTAAAAGATAACAACAACTCTCCTAATGTTGCCTTCTCATTAGATTAAAGGATTCAATCTAGTAGTCTTCCCAAAGAAGATGACAGGATGCATATTCCTAAAGCACTTATGAATTAAATGTTTGCCAGAACTGCAAGCTATCAAAATCACTGTGACGCTGTACTAGTCTTTTCCTCCTCATTTTCTAACTCTGTAATAAAAAGATGAGGATCTTATGAAGAAATCAAAGAAACTGACAGGATATTGGCAAGATTAATCGAGTTATGGAAAATTGTCTTCTACAGCAGTTGTCGGCACCGCCTAACGGCAAAAGTGAGCGGTGACAAATAACACCAAAACGAAGCGATAAACTTTACATGTCCGCTCCACTGCCGTGTTATGTCGCCGCTGCAACATGCTCAGTAACGGACCAAACCCAGCTTTCCATAATGCAGAGTTGAGTGTCTAAATGGATTTCTTTAAATAAATAACTTGTGCGCCCTGTCTGCTTAAAATCTCGATTGCACTGATCGATCTCAGTGAGGGAAGCCTCTACTAAAGCTGGACAGACTGCTAAAGGCATCTCTGAGGCTCCAACGTACTGAGGTTGAAACCGATGCGTTACAAAAGCAAGTGAGCTACCAGGATTAGAAACATTCAAGTTTTCACGCTTAGGGATCTCTAACTCGAAAAACCCTGAATACAAAGCATTCTTGGAAAGTCCAGTTGGATCTTGAGACAACAACAAAATCCAGTCTGGCGTTGTAGTAGCAACCTGGCTTGCAACTTGGCTCACCCAGTCCGAATTAGAAGTGCTACCCACGTAGAAAAACAATCCTGGACTAATACAATGGGCGGAGTGCAGAGAGAAATAAGCATCAATTCGGTTGAAATGCTCAAGCCATTGGCGAATTGCTACACACTCAGGATAAGTATCTGTTGTGAAATGACCTTCCAAATCTCGCTGATGATTTAGATTGAGTAGAGCTTGTAAGGTAACGTTTGCAGGTAGCTCACTAGCATTTCGAGATACAAAATCTGGATCTGCCATAGGAACAACACAAAATCGCACAGTCGAAGGCGGCTGGCCAACTAGCGTTTGCAGAATGGATATCGCGGTTAGTGGGGCGATAACTTCAGCAGCATGGAGTCCAGCTACAATCACGACTGTACGAGTTGCCTGTTCATCTCCGACCGTCACTCCATAAATCGATCGCCCTTCACCCGATATACCAATTTCTTCGACACAAGCACCCAGAACTTTAATCTGCTGAATTAGCGTATCAAGTTGTTTCAAATCAACCCATTCCATGCCACCACCTGTACCCCCCTTCAAGAATAGTGAGTGAACATTGGCTTAACTTGGGATTACGTTCAAACCAACAATCTCTAAACTACTGTCCACACCAATAACTTGAGGGGACATAACGTTCCTGGTCAGCGGTTATCGGGGTCTTTACCGCACAGCAAGCGGCTTCGGGAAATCCGCGGCACCAGGGTTTATGTTAGGCGGCCTTGCTGAGTCCTTCACAGGTGCTCTGCCAGCTGCCGCATGCGTCTCTGGCGATATCTGTAGAAAAGATGCGCATACGCCCAGATGAAGAAGGTCAGCAAGCCAGCATCTATGTCGATCTCATCTATATACAAGCAACTCGATTCTGACTCCGCTTCGATCCATTTGC
>JASJDH010000381.1 GCA_030065175.1 Leptolyngbyaceae cyanobacterium MO_188.B28
CAGTGGATGGGTGGATGGGTGGATGGGTGGATGGGATTTTATTTATCTGCTATGTCCCTAAAGCCTCAACGTTGCATGATTATCAATCAGCTGAGGCTGTCCCTCTGAATCGAGGGCGCTGAACCGTTCAAAATACTGGCGGGGCGCGGGAGGGAAGTGGGGGAAGTCGAAGAGGGGGTCGCCAGCGGCGATGGTGGGCCAGAAGTCTTTGAGATCTGGGGCCAGGCGTTCGGCTTGCTGGGTGGGTAGGTTAAGGGGCGGGCTGGTGAGCAACTTCATCATGAAGGGGAAGGAACGATCGCTCATCCACTGATGGGAAGTTTTCTGGAGGGTTGGCCATCCGGGTAAAGCAGTGACCTGGTGGGAGGCGACTTTGAGGCTGGGTTGTCCGTGGGGATCGGTAAAACAATCAATGACTCGGTAGGGATGGGGGTAGCTCACCAGGGAGCCAGTGGTAATTTCATAGAGGCTTTGCTGCTGGGCGATGGCTTGGATGTGTAGGTGGCCAGTGAAGATCAGTTGAACCCCTGCTTTGTGGAGTAATTTCAGGAGTTTGGCGGCATTTTTAGTCATATAGCGCCGCCCAAGTGGATTGCGAGTCTGGCCGGGTAAGTGTTCTAAGACATTGTGGTGAACCATCACCATCACCAATTGATCTTGAATTGTCGGCAACGTTTCTTCTAGCCAGCTGAGTTGAGCGGCGTCTATATAGCCCATGCCCAACTGGTGTCCGTTGGCGTCAAAGGCGATGGAGTTTAATCCGATCAACTGCACGCCGGGAAAAATTTCCCGCCGATAGTAAGGTTGGGTGGGGTCGCTGTATCCAAAGGATTCATATAGGTGGGGGAAGTCTTTCAGGCCAATAGTTTGGGGTCCAGGATCGGAGGCGATAATATCATGGTTGCCAGGGACGACATAGACTGGGAAGGGGAGTTCGCCGAGGCGATTGATCAGCCAATGATGGTTTTCGGATTCGCCATGTTGGGTCAGGTCTCCCGGTAATAGTAAAAAGTTTAAGTTGAGGGGTAAGAGTTGTTCGAGGATGTGTTCGAACGCTGGAATACTAACCTCTACTAAATGAAAACGATTGGGAGCGTCCCAAACAGTATGGGAAAGGGTGATATGGGGATCGCTGATTACGGCGAATCGAAAATTGGCATTCATCGAGCTATTGCTATAGGTGTGAATATGCAGGTTGACAGTAGTCCAACCGGGACTACTCAAGCGGGGGATCAATATTGGGCTTTTTTACACCCTACACTGTGCGCCTTACTTTCACTCAGGGGTGAGGCGCAAGGGATGAGAATGGGATAAGTAAATTAAGAAAAAACCCCACGGAATCATAGGAATCGTGGGGTGCTGATGGATTTTGAAAAAACAACTTGAATCCAATCAACTATATGGAGAGCGACTGGTTGTTAAGTATGGATCCACTGCGGCGGCTCCCCATTCCGGATTTTGAAAGCATTAAGGAGGGTTTTTAAATTTGGCAGTTATACGCGTGCGCCAGCATGTTAATCCTCTCAGCCAGAAATATCAGCGGCCTATTGAGCCGCCTGATTGGTCTCAGGTGTATGGGAATCTGGACCAGCCGCTGCATTTAGATATTGGTTGCGGTAAGGGGCATTTTTTATTGCAGATGGCGCAACTTCAGCCAGAATGGAATTTTTTGGGATTAGAAATTCGAGAACCTTTGGTCCACCAGGCATTGGAGCGAAGAGATCAGTTGGCGTTGGCTAATTTACATTATCTATTTGGTAATGCAAATATTTCTTTGGAGTCGCTGTTTAAAGGCTGGCCGACTCATCGATTGCAGCGCGTCTCCATCCAATTTCCAGACCCTTGGTTTAAAAAGCGGCACCGTAAACGGCGGGTGGTGCAGTCGGAATTGGTGACTGAGTTAGCCAGGCTGATGCCGTCGGCTGGGACTGTGATCCTCCAGTCTGATGTGGAGGAGGTGGCTCGGGCAATGTGCGATCGCTTTCAAGAAAACCCGGCTTTTGCCAGATCCTCGCCTGACTGGTTAGCTGACAGTCCTTTACCGGCCATGACGGATCGGGAAAAGGTAACCCTTGGCCAGGGTAAACCCGTGTATCGGGCGGTGTTCAAAAGGGAGGGGAATTGAGGCGAGGGAAGGAATACAGGAGACAGGAGACAGAGGACAGGAGACAGTTGCGAACTGATGTAATTTCTGTTCCCCCAGAAAATTCTCCACTTTAAGTTGATAGCCAAGGTCAGATATCCTGCAATTTCATCTAGGCTACAATGCCTTTACCCCCAAGTAGAGGTTGAAACACCTCAACACCTTATTCGACGAGTGGTGGAGCCATGGTTCAATCATCGGTCCCAGTTGATGTTTTGTATCCTGACTCGGATGGTCAGCCGATGGCGGATAATACCCTGCAATATCGCTGGATCGTTCGATTAGTGACGAATCTCAAGCGGCTACTGAAGGATCGAATTGCCTTTGTCGCTGGGGATTTGCTTTGGTATCCTGTCCAGGTTGACGTTCCGCCTACGCCAGCCCAGACCCCGGATGTCATGGTTGTTCTGGATCGACCCGATAGGGAGCGCGGTAGCTATAAGCAATGGGAAGAAGAAGATGTTCCCCCTCAAGTTGTGTTTGAGATTCTTTCCCCCAGTAATACGGCCAGGGAAATGCTCTCTAAGCAGGATTTCTATGGCAGGCACGGTGTTTTGGAAATGGTTTTTTACGAACCCGCTTCCCATGACTTTTGGGGATTGGTGCGCCCTGCCGCCGATCAGGGCTTTTCACTGATTGCGCCGATCAATTTCCCTTGGACTTCTCCAACCTTAGGGATTCGCTTTCAAATGTTCGAGACGGGGCTAGCGGTTTTCTATCCAGATGGAGAATTGTTTAAAGATCCAGGAGAGTTTATCGAGGAACGCGATCAGGCTCAGCAGGAGCGCGATCGCGCCTATGCAAAACTCAAAGAACTCGGTATCAATCCAGACGAGCTTTAGCAGCACTTTGACAAATGAACCTTTGACAAATGAGATAGCTAAGGGGTTGTGTAGGAATAACTTCAGGGGGAAGTGAAAAGCCTGACAGTCATACACAGCCCCAAATCTATGAAGTTGTTTTTGAATGCCCTCTAACTCAGCGTCAAATCTCATCCACCCATCCACCCATCCACCCCTTGAGGCTCCTCCCTCAAAAACACCGAACTAACTCTGTTTCCGAATAAACGACTCGATTATTCCGCCGCCACTCAGACCGTCTGAATTCTCCGACACGGGGTTGGGAGTATTGATTGAAGCCGCATGCCGCAGTCTCTGCTCTGATGCGTCGAATATTGACGTGGCAGATTCTTTCAATGCGAATGAGTCTGGATGTCTGACTAGGGGAGCCATGGGAAATAACGGTTCTACCCTGGTGAGAAATGGCGGGTCTCCTACGTCTTCTAACTCCACTACGGGTGACTATGACGTTACCGTGGGCGTCTTCAGAAATAAATCGGGTGGTGCAGGGATTCACGGGGCTATATCGTCTACCTGCGATCGCGGGAGACATAGCGCTGACGACAAGCAAAAACGCCACCAAAGGACCTGCTAGAAATGTTCTCATTCGCTAGCTCCTTTAGATTATTTAGACCTCTATATATATTGTATCGGGGTATCAACTTAAGCTGGGACATTCTGACGAGGCAGTAATACAGGAGACAGAATACCGTTCCTGACTGACTTCTGACTTCTGACTTCTGTATTCCTTCTCTACTAGATTGTCCCGCTTTATGTTGGACCCCTAAATCTGACTTAACAGTTCTAAGGATCGCCGTTCTAATTTCTCATGCAGTTGTTTTTGCATGTCTAACTCAGCGTCTGCTTTTGCTTGTCGAGTCAAGAGAACTTGGTGGATAAATGTTGCTCGATCCATCGCTAGTCCCAGTTGAGCGCTGACTTGCTGAAGAAAGTGAATTTCTTCCGTGCGCCAAATATGGGGATTGGCGCAGTGATGAACGATCAGGAGAGCAGCCAGTTTTCCCTGGTTGTGCACCGAGAGCACTAAGTCGGATTTAATCTGCAGTTGACCCATTAATTGTGGGTGTTCGGGATTAAACTTGGCTGTTAACACGCCGGTTGTCTCGGCGATGGGCGCATCTTGGTAATCTGCCAACAGGTCTTCAAGAATACGGGTTCCTTCGGGATTGTCGGCCAGGGTTTTAGGCCAGCCGGAGGCTATGGCCTCGGCGATGATTGACCCGCTCCAATCAGACTGTAGCCGATACAGCACGATTCGATCCACTTTGAGGAGTGCTCTGATTTTCTCCAGAGGGTCATCAAAAACATGATCTAAGGCATCCAGATCGGGCGCGTGAACCGATGAAATTTCCATCAATAATTGGGCTTTTTCTGTGGCCAAAACCTGTTCTTGCACCAGGCCCTTTAGCTTGCCCACCATGGTGTTGATATGGGCGCCCAACACGCCTAGCTCATCTTGGCCGGGAATATTGATGCGGGTGTCTAGTTCCCCCTGGCTGATTTTCTTGACGGCGTGGGTGGCTGCAAGAATGGGACGGATGGCGCGTTGCGTCATAAAGGCGGCGATGCCGCCGAGGGTGACGGCTGCAGCGCCAGTTCCGAAGATCAGGCTTAGGAGCAGATGTCGCTCAGCGGCAAACGATAGGGCGGTCTCGGTGGCGATCATCGCCCCCAACTGTGGATCGGGCAATCCCTTTACCGACTTCACGGGGACATAACTGACCAGTTCTTTTTGATGATCGTCTAAGTGATTGGGGAAGACGGTCACCATGGGTTGGTTCGCCTGATGCAGTTTAGGGAGTCGGGGAAAAGAAGCGCCGATGCGCTGGCTTGTCTTTGAAGCGCCTGCGAAGACTTTCCCCTCAATGTTGAACAGGCTCCACTCGTCTCCATGGTTGGCGTAGCTCTGGAAGAGGTCTTTCATCTGATCGCCCGGAATCCGCAGCCGCAGGACGCCCGCCAACTGGCCGGTGCTGGCGTCTTTGACGGGGGCGGCGTACTCGATCTGCAGTTCTCCAGAGTTGGGGGATAGGCTGGGGCCATTCACGGTGATTTGTTGGGTTTGGACGGCCGCTTGGAAGTGGGCGCGATCGCCATAGTCTCCTTGGAAGGGAGCGCCTGTGGTGGCTTGAAACAGCGGCTTACCCTGCACGTCGAAGAAAATGATGCTGTCGTAAAAGCCAATGCGGTCTTTGAAGTTGTGCAGTACGGCTTCTTTTTGGGCGATGGGCGCTGTGTTTCTCAAGCGCGAGTCGATCAAAAGTTGGTGGTTGGCCAGCAGTTGCACTTCGTTATAGCGGGCTTGTAGGAATTGGTGGACTTGCTCGGCGATCAATTCGGTGCGGACGAGTTGCGCTTGGCTAATTTGTTCGGTGACGGAGCGGCGCACGATGGTGTGGGTGATTCCCCCAACGGCTAGGACGGATAGGGCCCCGAGGGCGACGGACAGGACGGTTGCTTTGGTGCGCAGTCCTAGGGTTTGTTGTGTGTGTCTGAGTTGTTTACCAAGGGTGACTTTTTGGGGGGATGGGGTCCGCTCGGTGATTGAGAGTGTCATGGATTTAAGGAATGGTGTTTGAAGTCGAAGTTAGCCTGGTGTGCGGGCGAGCAATGTTCATGGTTTGCGAGGGGAAGGGGAGGGATGGGAGGGATTTGTGAAAATAAAGTCCCGGTGGATGGGTGGATGGGTGGATGGGTGGAGGGTGGATGGGTGGATGGGATGTTGCTAATCTGCGATTACCCAAGAGGCTCTGCTTTGTGAGTGGGTCTGTTTAGTGGGTAGGCGATTGTGCAGGTATGTTGAAATTGTATGGAGTGTTCGGTGTGTTACATCTGGGCGAATTGGCTGAATTACGGGCTATTTCGGTGTTCTCAATGAGGTGGCGGACTGGCTGTTAGGGGGATATTTCGGGGGATTTGCGTAAGGAATAAGTGGCGTTTTGGGGAAGGGGGAGGATGGAACTAGTCTGGGGGAAGGTTAAGGTCCATACTTTATGGATAGTTGTTGAACAGTCTTGTCGATGAGGGAATGGGAGATAATACGATATAAGACTGCCTCATCCAAATAGATTATTCCTCGCGTCTTCGTGGAGACTGCTTATGTCCCTCGCCCGATATCCCATCGCGCCGATCAATCCACCTCGTTCTCCCAGAGAAACGTTGCCTACGATGTATGATTTGCCGAGTGAGGACCCGGAGGAACCTGGTTTGCCTGATGAGTTTCATGATTTGCAGCCGCAGTTATTGAGCGCCACGTTGCGGCTTCAGGACTATCGTCGGGACCAGTTTTTTACCGGGACGGCTCTGAATCTTTATTACGATGTTCGGCATCCCCTTTGGTATAAGCGGCTGGATTGGTTTTTGGCGGTTGATGTGTCTCGTCTCTATGATGGTGTCGATTTGCGATCGAGTTATGTGGTCTGGCAGCAGGGGGTGAGTCCGTTTGTGGTGGTGGAACTGCTGTCTCCCGGTACGGCGAAGGAGGATTTGGGGGCGGATGAGGGGCTATTACTCCGGCACTCAAAGGGAGGGATAATGGGGGTAGAGGCAACAGGAGGTTTGTGATGGATAAACCAGATGCCCGACATTTACCAATAGAGACCCAAAATTACTTGAGGCGGCAAGCGATTCGACTGCGAATACAGGGGAAACGGATCTGTGATATCAGCGAATATTTAGGGGTGCATACTAATACGGTTTGCGAGTGGTGGAGTGAGTATGTCGATGTCGGAGAAGCCGCCCTACATCAGCAGAAACGCGGTCGAGAGCTAGGCGAGGGACGAACCTTAAGTCCGTCTGAGGAAGCTACGGTTGAGGCCGCTATCCGGGGATATTTCCCTGAAGAGTATGGAATTGAGAGTGCTTTGTGGACCCGAAAAGCGGTTCGAGCCCTGATTGAGCAGTTGTGTGGGATAAAGATGCCGATTCGCACGGTTGGAGAGTATCTAAAACGCTGGGGGTATAGTCCACAGAAACCCTTACGGCGAGCCTACGAACAAGACCCAAAAGCCGTAAAGAAATGGCTAAATAAGACTTTTCCCGCCATTCAGCAACGGGCTGCGAAAGAGGGGGCGGAGATCCAATGGGGCGATGAAGCGGGACTGCGTTCTGATGAGTATGGAGGACGAGGGTATTCCCTGATTGGCCATACGCCTGAGATTCGTCCGAGTAAACGGAACCGGGAACGGGTTAATTACATTGCCTCGATGAGTAACCGGGGGGCAGTCAGGTTTATGCTTTATGTTTGCAAGTTCACCGCCGAGGTGTTGCTGCGATTTCTCAAACGCTTAGTCAAGTCGCATTCGGGTAAATTGTTGTGGATTGTAGATGGTCATCCAGTCCATCGTGAGCATCGGGTAAAGGATTGGTTGAAGAAGCATTCAGCGCAAATCGAGATATTTGAATTGCCTGCGTATTCACCGGAGTTGAATCCAGTGGAATATCTCAATGGCGGTGTTAAGCAAGGGGTACACGACAAACCGCCGACTCGAAATTTGAATCAGTTAAAAGGGAGAGTCCTTTCTGAACTACGGAAAATGCAGAAATTACCTGCTCGTATTAGGAGTTATTTTCAACATCCATCCGTTGCTTATGCTGCATTGTAAAATGCACTCTCTTTAATTGCCGAAGTAATAGGTCTGGGTTGCGAGCGAGGGATCTATCTTGGGCGCGATCTCGAATGCTTGTACTGATATGACGAAGTCAGCAATCGATTACCGACACCGGAAGAAAGGGTTCAGCAGGCGCAGGCTCAAGCTGAGCGATTAGCTGAAAAGTTAAGAGAGCTTGGAATTGACCCAAATTCGGTTTAGTTGATGCAGAGGTATTCCAGAAGCGGATTTGCCCCACGCTTTTGGGCGATTTTATCGTGTTGATGCAGCGCGATCGCCTCATATAGGACGAAGATGCGATATAAGTCTCCACCGGGGGAGATAAGCAGACGGGATTCAGCCTAATTAGAAGTTATCTCGCTTTAGTCCTGGGGTTGAGATGTCCCCCGTAAAACTTAGCCATAATATCAGTACAAACCCATTTCTCCCTAAGAACTATGACAGCCGCCGAAAAACTCTACCAGCTTATCCAAACCTTCTCGGAAAACCAAATCAACGAAGTCCTCCACTTCGCCGAATTTCTCCACCAAAAACAACTCACCACTCCCCAGTCCCAGGCGGTTCCCCCCGGTACCCTCACCGGACTACGGGGCATCGCCAAACGGCCTGGGCCAGCCCCTAGCGATGATGAACTGCAAGCTGAATATACAGACTATCTGACCCAGAAGTATCAGTAAGCCTTGCCATGAAAGTTCTCATCGACACCAATGTTGTCCTCGACCTACTCTTGGAACGGGAACCCTTTGTCGAGACTGCAGTTGCTGTTTTCGAGCAAATTGAACGCGTCAATTTGGACGGTTATATCGCCGCAACTACCATCACCAATATTTTTTACATTATTCGTAAAACTGAGGGTCGTGAAGTCGCCCTTGCCGCCATTCATCGGTTACTGATCGGTCTCCGATTTTGCGCTGTCGATCGCCAGACAGTTAAAACTGCTCTCAGCCTTGGACTGAAAGACTTTGAAGACAGTATCCAACTCGCCTGCGCCACCCTCCATCAACTTGATGGCATCGTCACCCGCGATCATCAAGACTTCAGCGGTAGTAAACTCCCTATTTACTCTCCCACAGAACTCTTAAACCAGCTTTAGCAGAAAAACATTCACAGAATAATCCCATCACTGTTCCTACTGTTTCTGTCACCTAAGCCCAAGATGATGCTTCCACATAATAAACGCCCTGGGTATGCGTCCGATGCAAGAATGCGCCTACCAAAAACACGACGAACAATATCTCCTGATCAAACTATTAATGGAAAGTATCAATTGCTGTAAGGCGGCCCTGTGTAGTTACCCGAAATTGGATTGGGGTTGAGTCGCGAGCGAGGGATCTATCTTGGGCGCGATCGCGCCCAAGCTGATCGGGATGACGTCGCCTTGATTGATACCAAGTCGTCGGGAATATCGATAATATGCATTTCCGTAAAACCACTGCCTTATATGGCTTACAGCTCATTTTTCTTGGGTGTATATTAAGGCCATTCAACTTTACTTGGTATGAGTCCAGCTAAAACCTTACTTTTGAGAAACCTGGGCCGTTGAATGTTTCCAATACAGGAGATGAGGGAATATGGGTAGTGACCTGAAGGAAAGGATGAATGAAGTTCCCTCCTAGTCTTGGATGCATTGATTGATGACTGGATGAAAAGGTCAAAGTATCTTCGAAAAGCAGG
>JASJDH010000382.1 GCA_030065175.1 Leptolyngbyaceae cyanobacterium MO_188.B28
GATAAGCTCAGGGCAAGCCCATCCACCCATCCACCCATCCACCCATCCACCCATCCACCCATCCACTTCCTCCTACTAAGACTTTATTTTCCCGCACCCCCCCCAATACCTAATCGCGATCGCACCCCACTTTTATTCACCCCAGGAGGACACGATGATGAAATTTAAGGTTGACACGGAGCTATTTCCCTTTGAGAGCCGGTTTCTAGAGACAATCAGCGGGGCGACGGTCCACTATGTGGATGAGGGGGAAGGTCCCACTATTCTGATGTTGCATGGCAATCCCACCTGGTCTTTTCTATATCGCAAGATGATCCTCAAACTGCGAGGGCGCTTTCGCTGCATCGCCCTGGATTATCCTGGCTTTGGCCTATCCACGGCTCCCCCTGATTATGACTTTTACCCCGACTCCCACAGTCAGGCGCTGAGGGAGGTGATCGAAAAGCTGGGGCTTACAAACTTTCTCTTGGTGATGCAGGATTGGTGCGGGCCGATTGGTCTGGCGGCGGCGGAGCAATTTCCTGAGCGGGTGCGGGGCCTGATCTTGGGGAATACCTGGGCTTGGCCCCTAAAGGGACAGGCTAAGTTTGAACGGTTTTGGCGATGTATCGAGCGCCGTTTCAGGACCCTGCGAATCGGATCCAGACGGCGATTTTTCCGCGCCAGTTGATCAAGGCGGAGAAGTTTGAGGCGGCGGTTGAAGCGGGTCTGAGCCGGTTGGCGGATAAACCGGTGTTGTTGCTGTGGGGCGATCGCGATGTGGCGTTCCAGACGCCCGAGCTGGACCGATTTAAGGCCTATTTCCCGAATCATCGCCATCATTCTCTGAACGCCAGCCATTTCTGGCAGGATGATGCGGGGGAGAAGGCTTCCGCTCATGTTATTGACTGGGCGGAGGGGAATGGATGGGTCTAGTCCATTTCGGTTGTTGATGTTTAGTCAATCCCTAAGGGGGTCCAACAATCTTTCACAATTGCCCCAAGATCTATTTACACCACAGCCTTTTCAAGAGACCAACAAAGCTCCTTAACCCAGTAAAAACGCTAAACTCACTTACACTAGGAAAACCCGCCCATGACCTTGCCAAAAATTCTGATCACGAACGCGAATGGAAAAACCGGGTTCGCCGCGGCTTTACAACTACTCGCCCAGGGCTATCCGGTCCGCGCCTTTGTCCATCACCGCAGGCTGCTGACGTCCCAGCTTGAACAGGCAGGCGCTGAGATATTTGTCGGAGATATGGCCGATATGTCCAGCCTTAACCGAGCAATGCAGGGGATTCAACGGGCATACTTGTGCATCCCTGCCACCTCAAACCCCTTGTTTTATGGCGTCAGTTTTGCGGTAGCGGCGCAGGCGGCTAAGTTGGAAGCGGTGGTTATGATGGGCCAATGGCTCTCCCATCCCCAGCACCCGTCACTGGCCACCCGGTCAATCAACTTAATGGACACGATTCTCTCTTGGATGCCGGATGTGGGGGTGGCGACGGTGAATCCGGGTTGGTTTGCGGATAACTATATGGGGGTGTTGGGCGCAATTGCCCAACTGGGACTCATGCCCCTGCCGCTGGGACAGGGCCTCAATCCGCCGCCGTCCAATGAAGATATTGCACGGGTGATTGTCGGTGTTTTAACCAATCCTGCCAGACACCTGGGCAAAACCTATCGACCGACCGGGCCAGACCTGTTGTCCCCTGAGGAAATTGCCGCCACATTTGCGCGGGTGCTCAATCGCCCCGTCAAGTACCTGGATATTTCCGACAGGCTGTTTCTCAAGGCGATGCAGGTGCAAGGTTTGTCGCCTTTCTTGCAGTCACAACTGCGCTACTACGTTGAAGAATATCGCCGGAACGCTTTTGCCGTGGGCGGCCCCACCAATGCCGTGCTGGAAGTGGGGGGACACCCGCCGGAGGACTTTGAAACCATTGTGCGGCGCTATGTGGCCCAGCGGACAGAAGCGCAGCGGTCTTTTGCTAATCAACTGCACGCGGTCTGGAATTTTGCCCAAATTCTGCTCACGCCTGCGCCGGATTGGGACCGTTATGAGGGGCGGCAGAATCATCCGAAGGTGGGGCAGCCTGTCTATGCGCCGGATTTTGCGGCTTGGGTTGAGAGTCACGGCAGGGAGGGGGCTTTCGGCGCATCGCTGGTCAATGCGTGAGGTAATCCCGGTTTCGAGATCCCGGGACTTGGATTTGGCCGTTTGAGATCCGGTTGCGAGATCCCGGGGGTCTTGGATATGGCCACGAGACTCTTCGCGTTAAGTTTCGGATAGACCCCCGGGATCTGCCCCCCCTGGGATCTTCTTGCAACCCCAGGTTTTGCTCGCTCACTCCAACCCAATTTCCACCGCCAACTCCGCAATCTCTCCATTGCGACGATGGTACCCCACAATCTCCCCCGCCTTAAACACCCCCACATACACTGGCGGCTCCCACTCATCCCAATCAGGCACATGCGGTTCATAGGGCCGCTCAGTTCGCTTCACCAGAGCCTTAGCCTCCTCAAGTTTGGCCTGGGCCTGCGCTCGGTCCCCCAGACTCAGCGCCAAGCGACAGCGCTCCAGCGCCGCTTCGATTTGGTAGATAAGCATGCCGCTGCGTCCGGCAATTTGTTCGACTTCGGTGAGATCGCGACGGGCTTTTCCCAGATACTCGTCTGCTTCCAATGTTGCACTTTGGATTTTGAATTTTGAATTGACTCTCCACAGCGCCGCCCGAGCCAACAGACCAAGGGGCAAGTATTGCTGTTGTCCAGACTGACGCAGCAGCGAGACACTTCGGTCAAAATGGTGGGCGGCTTGCTGCAGGAGAGCTGCGAGATCCGCTGGGGTGCTGGGTTCAACTGCATCCTTGAATCTGAGGGTTGCTTCTAGGAGGTAGGTTTGCCCTAGCGTTAGGTTGTCTAAGCCTATATCGAGAAGCCAATTATTTGATTTTGCAATCTCCAGTGCCTTCTCAGCCCGATCGCGCACTTCACGACAGCGGGTCAGCCAGGCTGACGGCTCAACCTTAACCGTTCCGACCTCAGCTGTCCGGTCTGACCGACTGGGGATGAAAGCATCTTGCTCCAGCAGCCCCCGCTCCAGCAACAAATCACAGTATTGAGCCCCCCGCACGGAATAGAGGAGTGGATCCTGGGGCTGCAGCTCAGCCTGAAGCGCCTCGGCCTCGCTGAAGGCCAACTGAGTGGACTGCAGACGAGCTGCCTGGCGCAAGGCATCAGCCAGGGTTGTTCGCTTGGACATTCGCTGGAAGAGATCACCGCTGCGATCGCTCAACTCCACACTCTGCTCCCCCACCCGCACCGCAGCCGCCACATCGCCCAGCGTCAGGTACAGTTCACTGAGGTTGGAGGCTTGGACTGCAGAATATTTCCATTCGTCAATGTCAACATATCGATCCAACGCTGCTTGCATCGGCTGAGTGGCCTCGGCCAGTCTGCCTAAGGCTCGCAAACGAAAGCTGGCCTTGTTGAGCACATAAGCTTGGTCTGTTTCAGTGAGAGTTGAGTTTGGGAGGGTGAACGGCACCTCGAACAAAGCTGCCAAGGCTGCCAGATCGGTTCCCATTGCACCCAGTTTCCTTGTACTAAAACTCTCCGCCTGACGCTGAATTCGAGCCCAAAAAACATCATCCAAAGTAGCCTGCCACAACCCTGCCTTTCCCCCATGAGCCACTGCATGATACAGCGGTATCATTGCTTGCAACGTGTCAGGCAATTCCGGAGCCACCTGTTTCAGATGGTCATAGAGGCGACGGTGGGCTTCGCAGGTCTCGTCTGGGTATTGAGCAGTCAGCTGCGTGGCAAAATGCTCACGAACCAGGGGATGGGCTTCTAGGGTTGAGGTTTGAGCATCCGTAGAAGAGGCTCCTGCGAGTAATCGGCCTTCACGCAGGCGTTGGACCGCCTTATTCCAGAGTTCATGGCGATCATTCCAGGCAAATAGGGGGTCGGTTAGGCCTGGAATAGGTTCGGCTCGCAACACTTCAAGACAGCCCGAGTCTGCGGGGCGATTGAACAAGCCCATCAATCGCAAAATGGTCACCGCCGCTCGCGAAACCGCATCCGCATCCTCGTCACGCTCAAACCAAACCACATAAGACTGGATCACCTTGCGGGCATGTCGGGCCATCCGTTCCTTGCCTTTCAGCAACTCCGCCATATCAAGGGCATTCCCATCCGCTGCGCTCGCCCCCAACGCCACCCGATTGCGGGCCCAGATGTCGCCCCCATAGCGATCTCGCAGATAAGTCCCCAACAGGATCAGCGCCAACGCATGGCCCTCGTAATCCGCCGACGCCTGTTCTAACTCTTCCTGAGTTCCCGTAACTTTATACTTGCGTAGCAGTTTCGCTCCACTACCTGGCTCTAGAGTCATGAGGTCAACCTTGATGTGCGTAGGTTGAGGCACACTCTCCAGTTCCACCACCGCCTCCCGAGTGGTGATCAGACACAGCCCGCTATTCCGATCCGCCAGTCCTCTCAACAGGGCCTTCAATGTCGGGTCAGTCAATTCGCCCGCCAACGGCCCCGGCGGATGCTGCAAGGGTTCCAGGCCGTCAAGAATTAACAGGGTCTGCGACGCCCGCACCAACTGGGCCAGTCGTTCCCCTTTTTGCCAAGGATCCTTCAATCGGGTTGGTTCAGTCTCCCCAAACCAACTCAATGCTGAGTCAAAGAAGGCTTCAGCTGAAGCGGCTTCATTGCTGACGCCTTGGCTGTAGAATGACCAGTCATACACCCGCACCGGTTCGACAAAGTCGCGCTGCACAAACCGCTGCCGCCACCGGGTAACCAGCTGAGTTTTGCCCACCCCTCCCGGCGCCACAATCTGGACAATATTGGTTTTGGGGTTTTCCCAGGCTTGATCCAGTTGTTGCAGCTGGTGATCTCGGCCAATTAGAAACTCCCCCGTATTCGGCAACCGCGACACTGCGATTTGCGGTTCGACGGGGTGACTCCCCTGCGCCTGGGCGGATTGACTCGCTTTAGATGGCCCACCTTGCAGAGAAGCAGCAGGGGATGGCGCCGTTGCAGTTGGCTGTGGGGTAGATGGACTTTGCCCAGCAGTCGGATGGAGGGGAGCAGCCTGAAGCGCCTCGACCAATTTCCCCAAGCCCACCACCCACTTTTCTGGCGGGAATAAATCAACACACTGTAGCCTGTCTAGCGTACGAGTCGCATCAATCTCGATCAGAGGAATTTCGCAGGCTGACAGTTTCACCGGAATCAAATAGATATTCCCCGCTGCGTATTTCCGGTAGGCGGCGATGGCATCTAGGGCTTCTGGGTAAATACCAGACATTGTCCGTTTGCCGGTCTCTTCAGATAAACACAGAACTACCGCATAGGCATCTCTCATAGCCTTGCGGATTTCCATCTGCCAATCCTGCCCCGCCAGGATGTCTTTGTCCCACCACACCTGTTCTCCCGCCGATATCAGATCATCATGGAGACGACGAACCTCCTCGGCATTATCCCGACAGTAGGAGAGGAAAACATGTTGCTTCGGCATCGATTTTCGCAATCAAAATTGACCCATCTAATCGCCCTCACCCTAAATCCGTCTCCCCAGGGATAGGGACTTTGAATCTGGCTCCCTTCTCCCCTAGGGATAACGTGTACACATAAGTTATCTGTACTGTCTCCAAGCGGGCTTTACCCCCTCTAACTCCCCCTTGTAAAAGGGGAGGACCCAAGTTTCCCTCCTTTGCAAGGGGGGACTAAGGGGGGTAAACCAAGATTGTCGCCTCCAAACCGAGATCTGTATACACGGTAGACCCTATGGAGAAGGGTTGGGGATGAGGGCAGTTCATCCCAATATTCACAACACCACTAATTCAAGGTGTTACGTAAAAACCTTACTTGTATAGATTACAAACCCCTTATCCGTATAGTTTGCGTAGCGAATACGGAGATGTCAAGCCTATCCAGACTGCTTAGAGGGATTGGATCAATTCGGGTAACTCCCGCATATGGCTGAATACCCTCGCGCCCGCTTGCGCCAGGGCTTGACTAGACGTCAAGTTGGCGTACCCCATCACAATCATTCCCGCTGCGATTCCCCCTTGCACCCCCGGCACAGAATCTTCGATCACAACACACCGACTCGGAGCGACCCCCATCCGCTCCGCCGCATAGAGAAACAGATCCGGATAAGGCTTGGCGCGCTCAACCTCCGTTGCGCTGAAAATACGATCCTCAAAAAATTTGTAAAGCCCTGTAACCCCCAGCGAAACCGTCATCTTTTCATGGGTTCCGCTGGATGCGACACACTTCGGCAATGTCAGACCGTCCAGAACTTCCTTAATTCCGGGGACAGGTTGCAAGTCTCTCTTGAATGCTTCCGCTTCCCGCTCATCCATCACCTGCTCAAAGTCTGACGGAATAGGCCCGCCCAGGCGCCCCTCAATAATCTCTAAACACATCGCCGTGGACAGTCCGGTAAATCGGTCAACCGTTTCCTCAAAACCGATCCGCCACCCCAGATCATTGAGCATTTCCATCAAAATGCGATTGCTAATGGTTTCGCTGTCCACCAGCACCCCATCACAGTCAAAGATGATTAAATCAGCCATTTGCTTTTTGGATTTTCGTCACTTGCCCTGCTACAAGTTGAACGTGGTTTAGTTAACAATCTATCTAGGATATGAATTAACCTGGACTGTAACCCTTATAAACCACCTCTAACTTGAAAGCTGGAGTTTTCTACCCTGAGCCCTTATCCCCCAGCCCCTTCTCCCCGAGGGAGAAGGGGAGCCAGATCCAGAATCCCTCTCCCCGGGGAGAGGGATTTAGGGAGAGGGCCAAAACTACAGATCCTGACATAGATATGGTTTAAATCCTTTTCTGCTTGAAACAGATGGACGCAACTGTTCAGCAACTGGCAAAAATAGATGTCTTTTCAAATCTTGACGCCGAGATCCTCACTAAGCTTGCCGAAGCCGCCAAGGTACGGGTTTATAAGCGGGGCGAAATTCTGATTCATGAAGGGGATCAGTTTCCCCCTAAGTTTCATGCTGTTCTTGAAGGCAGCCTGCTTGTCCAAAAGATAGCGGCATCCGGTAAAGAAACAACCTTGCGGCGCCTACCTGCGGGGGAAATGTTTGCAGCGCCCGCCCTGTTTGGGGATGGTATTGCGCCTGCCACAGTCAAGGCGTTAAAGGATTCGAGCATTGTCACCATTGACAAAACCATCCTACTTAACCTGATTCAGGTAGCTCCAGACATTGCTTTACAGATTTTGCATTGCTTTAATCAGCGACTACAAGAAATGCATCAAACAATCCACGGGTTAATTTCCGAGAGAGCGGCAATTCGATTAGCGCGGTTAATTCAGTATATGGCTGAACGATACGGAGTGGAACACACTAAAGAGGGAGCCCAATTGAATATGAGGCTCCCCCACCAACAAATGGCGAGAATGGTCGGCATCACCTATGAAGAATGTGTACGCATTGCGAAAAAGGACTTGAATGGCATGATCAGGTATGGTCGAGGCGGCGTTATCACCATACAGGATGCTTCAGCCTTAAAATCCATAACCGATGAATAATGGGGCTCCCCTAGTGATGGTCTCGGTGAATAGTTCCCTTGTTGCGCCTCTATTGCACCTCTATACCGATAACGGGGTTGATTGTCTGTCGGGGGACAGGATCTCTTCAGGATATTCTGTCCCCTCCAACATAATTTCAGTAATCGCCGAATAAGCGCCCGCCCAAGCCTCTTCAATATCAGGGGTCCAGTTGTCCTTGAGGGTGATTGACATGGCTTTGAGGAGCGTGGCGCCAACCATCGGGTAGTGCTCGGGTAAAACACCGTATTTTACATGTCGGGTTCCTAGGCCTTTCAGAGCATTTGTTAAGACATCTGGTTTGGTTAGATTATTAACCACAAGGACTAACGAGGCAAACAGTTTTTTAGCCTGTTCGTCCATACGGACGGCTTTAAACAAAGGTTTTACCTGGGGGTAATCTGAAAACAGAGTGCTGTAGAAACATGTGGTGAACTCATTTTCATAATCACGTAAAAGGGCAAAGCTAGTTTCTAGGGGGTTCGTGTTTAAGGACATTGTCGTTAAAGCCTCTGTAACTTTTCTAATCCCTATTTTGCCAAGGCTATAACGGGGTGACTATGAGCTACCTCAACGAGTGAGTAATTTTTGATGGGGTTAATCCAATTGAGAGGGGATGGGATCACACTGGCCCAATGGTCTTGAGATTACTATCAAAGTAGTCGTGCGAGATACCCAGCTTAACCCGATATTTATATCGAGTTACCTCATGCCCCGTTGTCGTGACAGAAGTTTTCTAGGAGCGCTCTTTAATATTGCTGGCTTGCCAATGATTGCAAGCAAATACATAGACCATTGTGGGGGAACGCAGAATGGAAATTGCAACCGCCTTATATTTTGGAGGGTATAGCAGCCAGGTAATGATTGCGGATACAGCGCTAGTAGATGCAATTGATACTCGTAATTTTACCTTTGAAGCCTGGGTTAAAGGCATTGAAGCAGAGCAACCTGAGCATCCTCAAATAATGTCCAATCGTCCTAACGGCTTCCTATTTGGATTCCATTCAAGGTGGCGCGGCAGCGCCCATAAAATGCCGTATATCCAGCTGGGGGCGTTCAATGGTTTATATGAACCGTTTCGGGTTCCCCATGTACTAGACGGGACCTGGCGTCATTTCGCCGCTACACGAGAAGGAATGACCGTTTCTTACTATTTAGATGGCCATTTTTATCGGTCTGTATCCCATGGTTGTCTGACGAGTAGTACTCGGGGAAATGTTCTATATTTAGGTCGAGATCGTCCCGTTTCTAGGACTACGGGTTTCCGAGGCTATCTCGCAGAGGTCCGAATCTGGAACGTTGTCAGAGGAGAGTCTGATATTCGGGCTGGAATGAATACGCTGATGACAGGGGCAGAGGCGGGCCTGATTCACTACTGGCCCTTATCGGAAGGAGAAGGCCACATCGCCCATGACCTGGCTGCGAATGAAAGTATCGGTATTATCGAAGGCGACGCCGTCTGGCGGATCACAGATTTCCCTAATCGCTTGATGGCTAATCGCCAAGTTTTTTCCTCTCGCTATGAAGACCTGAGAACTAGAGCCCGAGCAGCCTATGAGTTACACCAAGAACGAAGAACTGAACGCGAATTATGGGACCATCCGAGGGGGAGAATAACCTCTGCATTCCCTATCGTGAGTCGTAATGCCGCGATAAAGAAGTTGGCGATTTGTGAACATTGTCGCTATTACGCCAGAAGCTCCTAT
>JASJDH010000383.1 GCA_030065175.1 Leptolyngbyaceae cyanobacterium MO_188.B28
AGGTCTCGCATCACCTCTAGTTCATATTCCTTCCAACCCAAGAGGGATTGCTCAATTAAGATCTGAGTCACCGGACTCGCGTCTAAGCCCGTCTGGGCAAGTTGCTCAAATTCTTCCTGGTTATAGGCGATGCCGCCCCCAGTGCCCCCCAGTGTAAAGGCAGGGCGGATGATCAGCGGATAGGAGCCGATTTGTTTGGCGATTTCCTTTGCTTCGTCCATTGATTCCGCCAAGCCCGATGGGCAAACGCCGATCCCGATGCGCTCCATCGCCTCTTTGAAGAGCTTACGGTCTTCGGCTTTCTCAATCGCCTCCAACTTGGCCCCAATCAACTCGACGCCATACTGGTCCAGAACTCCATTTTTGGCGAGTTCGACAGCGAGATTCAGCGCCGTTTGTCCCCCCATCGTTGGTAACAATGCATCGGGACGCTCCTGCTCAATCACCTTTTCCACTAACTCAGCGGTCAGCGGTTCTATATAAGTCCGATCAGCCGTCTCAGGGTCGGTCATAATCGTGGCGGGATTTGAATTGACCAGAACCACCTCATACCCTTCTTCTCGCAGAGCTTTGCAGGCTTGGGTGCCGGAATAGTCAAATTCACATGCTTGCCCAATCACAATGGGACCAGAGCCGATTAATAGAATTTTTTGGAAATCATCGCGGCGAGGCATAAGGATGTCCAGGGAATCACTCAGAGTAAATCCCAATCATTGTAAAGGCTTTCCTCTCATTCCTTATGTCAGATTTATGCGCCCTTAAGCCTGATTGAGGATCAAATCCCAGTTTTTTGCCCTTCCTCCAACACTTTCGCCAAAATCCAAAATCAATATTATTGAAAATAATTCCTGTATAGGATGGTATAGGATTAAAGCTTAGATTCCTAATACTCTCTGTGCATCACCCAAGGTAATAAGATTCTTTTCCATTAAGTGATCAACCAGACATTTCACGCTCAAAGTTGGAGGCGTTATTCAAACAATGAAAATCACCAGACGTAGTTTAATGGCGACAGCCGCCGGAATCGCCATGTTAGCGGCGGTCAGTTGTAGTAATCAAACTTCCACGGGCGGGACAGGCGGCGAAGCAGCCAAGAGTGATGGGGTGGTTAATGTCTATTCAGCTCGTCATTACGATGCAGACAACGTGATCTATGACAATTTTGAGCAGCAGACCGGAATATCGGTCAATCTAATTGAAGGGAAATCAGACGAACTGCTTGAACGGATTAAGAGCGAAGGCCAAAACAGTCCGGCGGATGTCTTTGTCACAGTGGATGCGGGACGTCTTTGGCGAGCCCAAGAGGCGGGTATTTTCCAGCCCATCTCTTCGTCCGTTCTGGAAGACAAGATTCCGGAAAATTTGCGTCAAGCTGACGGGTATTGGTTTGGTCTGACCAGCCGCGCCCGGATTATTGCCTATAACAAAGGCGCGGTAGACCCATCAGAACTCTCTACCTATGAGGCCCTGGCGGAGCCTCAGTGGAAGGGGAGAGTGTGCATCCGCAGCTCCAGCAATATCTATAACCAATCCTTGCTGGGCTCTATGGTTGAAACGACTGGCCTAGAGGCTGCTAAAGATTGGAGCAAAGGGATCGTTAATAATCTGGCCCGTGAACCTGAAGGGGGAGACACGGATCAGATTAGAGCAGTGGCCTCTGGTCAGTGTGATGTGGCGATTGTGAACCACTATTATTGGGCGCGTTTAGCAAAGTCTGACGCTCCGGAAGATCAAGAAGTTGTTCAGAAAACAGCGGTCTTCTTCCCCAATCAGGATGATCGAGGCGCCCATGTAAACATTAGCGGCGCTGGAGTTGTCGCCACCGCTCCAAATAAGGACAATGCCATCGCTTTCTTAGAATTCCTAGTCAGCCCAGACGCCCAGAAGGTATTTGCCGAGAGTAATAACGAATATCCCGTTGTGGCGGGGGTCGATATTGATCCGGTGGTGGCGGAATTGGGTAATTTCAAAGTAGATGTGGTCAATGTCTCCGCCTATGGCCGCAATAACCCAGATGTGATCAAACTTGTCGATCAGGCAGGTTGGAAGTAAGGATTGACGAGGCTGGTTTATGAGGGATTTGCCTCCAAAACAGATCCCATTGAATGGCAGTGGATGGGTAAGGGGATTTTGGATTTTAGATTTTGGATTTAATTTCCCCAGGCTTTCTCATCCCTGCCTCAAATAGGCCGGTGGGCTAAGCCCGCTCACATAAGTGGAGTTATCCTAACCAATCAGAAAAACTAATTGATTTCTAATTTCAATAAGCTCGATTGGGAATCCATTAGTGTACAGTAGAGATTATTGGGTATCAATTTCAATAAGCCCCCCTTGGATTCACCTTGGACGTTTTGGATCTCTATAATCTTTACAAATATTTGTCGGTATGAGTAAGTCATCCGTCGTTTTGCGCTTGGATGGAGTCACTAAACGGTTTTCTCCCGAATCGCCCCCCGCAGTGGAAAGCGCTACGTTAACGTTGAACCAGGGAGATTTACTGGGATTATTAGGCCCATCTGGCTGTGGTAAAACGACCTTACTTCGCCTGATTGCCGGGTTTGAACGCCCCCAAAGCGGAGTCATTGAGTTGGCCGGACGACAGGTTTGCGGCGCTGGAGCCTGGGTGCTCCCCGAACGACGGGATGTCGGGGTGGTTTTTCAGGACTATGCTTTGTTTCCCCATCTCTCTGTTGCTGAGAATGTGGCTTTTGGTCTGAAGCATCTGGCCCGAAAGGGAGGAATGGCGACGCGGCAAGTGCGGGAGCGCACCGCTGAAGCGATCGCACTAGTGGGTCTGAAGGGGCTGGATAAACGCTATCCCCATGAACTGTCTGGCGGACAGCAGCAGCGGGTCGCTCTGGCGCGAGCGCTTGCCCCCCAACCGTCCATCATTCTTCTAGATGAGCCCTTCAGCAATTTAGACGTCCAAGTCCGGCTTTACCTGCGCCAGGAAGTGCGGGATATTCTCAAAGGGATCGGCGCCTCTGGGGTATTTGTCACCCACGACCAGGAGGAAGCGCTAGCTATCTCTGATCAGGTCGCCGTTATGCGCCAGGGTCGGATTGAGCAAGTAGGCCCGCCTGAAGACATCTACCAGGAGCCTGCCTCCCGCTTTACAGCTGAATTTATTACTCAAGCAAATTTTCTACCCGCTCGTCGGTGTAGTCGGGGATGGGAAACGGAAGTCGGCTGTTTCCATGCTGAAAAATTGTCGGAAACTATCTGTCACCCGGAACTCAACGCCGATGTCGGCGAGTTAATGATTCGCCAGGAAGATCTGCAGTTGGCGGCGGATAATCAGGGGCCGGTGTTGGTGCGCGATCGCCATTTTCTGGGTCGAGAGTATAAGTATTGCTTACAAACTCCCTCTGGCAAAACCCTCCATGCCCGCACCCCCTTGGGGACGCAGTTATCAGTGGGCGATCGGGTCCGGGCGTTTGTGACGAGTCAAAATCAGCTCCGGTTCTTTCCCAGAGCGGCTTCTCCGATGGAAGCCAAACGTCAGAAGGTGAGTTCGTCTGCGATGTCAGCGGCTTAGAATGCGTCCATTTGGTCAGGACTTGGATTTTGGGAATGGCGTGTGATTATTCTCGTTGCATTGTTTGGCTTTAGCACGAGAAGGTTTTCTCCACTTCTCAAGTTCAAATACTCAATAATCCACCAAGCCGCCATATCCTCTGAAGAAGCGGATGCATAGAGGGTATAGATACGTGAAGAAATATCCTCAAACACATACTTGCCTTCCATGTCGGTTCGCGTGGAGTATAGACACTCCTGTTTGGCGTAGTCTTGCTTTTGGACAAGGTCTTCTCGCAAGCGTTTGAATTGAATGTCTCTCAAGGTAGATTTTTCGGGAGGAAGACTTGAGACCAATTCGGGCTTCAAATCATCCGCCAGTGGCAGAGCGCACAAGTGAACCTCAACGTCCGTTAACATTTGGGCGGTTCCGTTGGATTTTTCTAACCAGACCCCGCCAGACAACGAAATGACTTGAGAGGTATCGTTTGGGGCGCTGCAGCTGGCGATAAGCAGGCAAATTGCGCCAAGGGCTAATCGGCCTGATAGCTTTGGGAGGTTCATAGACATATTAACTAACAAGGGCATCATGCACCTCGATCAAAGTCTGTGCTCAGAATGCCCAAGCACCTGCCTCTGAGGAACTTGAATAGTGCTGGTAAATTATGTTTTAAGGGAAATCGCGTAGATACATCAGTGTTCTTTTATGTACATTGTATAAATTAGATCGCATAATGTGTGTTGAGTGCGGCAACATATCCTATTGCCCCGTCAACCTCGTCAACTTAAGTCAGGGTTTTGCTACCACATCCCTGCCCGCTGCAATAACCGTGAGTTTCGTCTGACAAAATTTGAATGCCGAGAAGTATTGCTTTATGCAATCAAAAAAGCGTAGGAAAAATTCTGGTTCCCAGGCTCTGCCTGTGGAACCGTGATGGGAGGCTCCGCCTCCATTGGCCCCCTATAGGATGGGCAAAGGGCCATATCCTGCGCCAATCATGGCCGAATAATAAGGGAATGCTCGATTGATGGGCGCGCTTTGCTTTGCCCATCCTATAGGCCTGGGGCAGCTACCAGTTACCAACGTTTCATCCCGCTTTAAGAATTGAGGACTAGTCGCTAACGTAGTGGGGATGCTGTCACCACTGCACCTGTGGGGGGGACTTACACCTTTATGATGGTTAAGTTGTCATAAGATCAAATCATGTTGATATCTTGACCTTACGCCAGTCATTCTTGGGTATTTCTACTCATTTCGACTGAACGAATAGCACTACAGTTAACAAGTCTGGATGCGAGAGAAGATATCCACTCCCCCAAATCCGCCCGCCATAACCTTGGGAGGTGTCCCTCAGGGGAAGAAGTGTCAAAAACTAAAACAAACCACTTACCCTTCTCTTTCCATCCCACGCGATCGCAAAATTTTTCCCAAGCCTCTTCATAATACTTGCCATCCGGTTTGCCGCCACAGTCCAGATAGATCTCCTTCTGGGCGCTGAAGCCGAAGCGCCCCTTACTGTATTTGATCCATAGTTGGTCAATGGTGCGGAGGTCAGTACAAGGAAAATTCAGCAGTTCTTTTTCTCTGATGTAATCACCTTCCTGCCGCCCAACGACCTTGAGCATGACCAGATAGGTTTCAGAATCCGCCTCTTTCCACTTCCCAGCCTTTAGCAGATCCCGCAGCTTAGTATAGTCAACGCCTTTTTCGGATCTCAGATCATTGACTGTAGGATCTGGTTTTGGTGGCGGTGGCACCGCTACTCTTGTCTCTGTCGCAGGTTCCGGTTGTGGCTCCGACCTTTGCGGTCGCTCCCCCGTAATCCCCCATTCCAATTGATAGAGAGCGTCTGCATCCTCAAGGCCGTCGGTGAAATTTACCCAGTGGAATTGCCGGAGGAAAATCAGATTGTCTGGAATTCCTTCTACCCCTGGCAGTAGGATGGGAATGACGGGGATATCTTCCTCCACACATCGGCTAGTTATGGTTCGTAACTCCATAACCTGCCACTTCCCTAAACCTTTCGGTCCGATGAAAATGGCGGCGGTTTTGATATTGGGAATAACTTCTTGAATGACATCCTGAAACGCTCGCCCTGGGGGAATTTGTTCCACATCTAGCCAGGGTTTCAACCCACGTCGCTTCAGTTCCCTTGCAATGACTTTAACTTGGGGCTTATCTTGACTATTGTGGGCCAGGAAGACGTCAAATTCGGACATGCGGCTAGTCTAATCGCGCGGTTTTTTTATTTATTTCACCACCACTTATTTTACTCCGGCAATCTTGACAACCAAATCACTTCAAGTAGTTCAAGTAGGGTGTGTTAGGCAGCTATAATCCGCCCAAGCTTAATCGATGTATAGCATTTGCCGTAACGTACCAAGCGACTGAATAACGGTGCGTTACGGCGACAATGCGCAATTTTTTCACCATCTTGAAAAGTGAACGCCTAACGCACCCTACCAACCACTAGGCGCTTATTTACCGAGGTGACGAAAGAAATTGCGCATCATCACCAGATGCTGTTGATGAAGTATTACTTACCTATCCCCTTACACCCTCGATCTCAGGCTCTGCCTGGGATTGCAATTGGGAGGCTCTGCCTCCAGAAAATTGGCGATGGTTGTTACGGAGGCAGAGCCTCCAGGCGGGCCAATTATCTCAATAAGCTCTGCTTTTTAACGTAACTAATTGCATCTTTTTATCAGAACGAACTGAAACTGTGTGTCACTCTAGTTGAGCTAACAATGACCGTCTTTGAGCAACAAGACTAGCAGAGTAAATCACCCTTGAGTAGCTTGAGTGTATTTACATTTTGATACTTAGTTGTGCTTTTTTTCCTTCAGATCCTTAAAATATTTCAACCTGTGCAATTGACTATCGAAATTTAGTGTATTCATACATAATCTTAAGTATTAAGGTGATTCAAGTCACACCTGATCATCCTAATTGGACGCATATTTACTGATGTGACTTTTGGATAGGTAGGTAGGATATCTCAACTCCACCAAACCTTCAATTTCAATTGCACAGGTCGAAATATTTGTCTGATGCTCCAAGCAACGGTTAATCATTATGAGTGCCTCGATAGTTTTGGCACACTTACAGTTGCATGGTTTAGGGTGATTTGTCTTTGTCAAGAGCTGCTTTGTCTGATCAAGACCAACCTACTTTCTTTAGCTGTGAATACAAAGTCATGATTGACCATGTGCAATCAAAAAATTGCAAAAACTGGTAATTTTATGTCTCAAATTGAAATAATTTTAAATATGCTGCGGCCAGTCGTAGCGTCTTTATCTGTTTCGGAAAGGTCAGAATTATTAGCTGAAGTTGCGAAACTATTAGAGACTAAGGATAATCAAGCTGTATCAAGCGGTCAAACCCAGTCTAATACTCTAAGTGGTGTTACCTTTAGTGGAGGAAATAATGCTTTAAGCTTTTCCCCTCTTCAAAATCAAGGTGGTAGTTTAAATCTGTCACCAATGATTACACAAACATCGTCTCAAAATAATGAGCTAACTGAGGAAGCGCTTGAGAAACTAAGGCAATTGAAAGAGCTGATTAATCAAGATAAGAACTTAAACCTTTTGGTTAAAGAGGGCGTAAAACAAGAGATTAAAAACCTTCAGGAAGCATTACAGAAAATCAAGCCGGATCAAGGGTTTATTGGCCAAACTGTGTCAAAACTTAAGCAAGGATTAGAGGGGGTTATTACCTTGTCAGAACCTACTATGAAAGTTGTGACCTTAGTTTGTAAGCTTTACGGAATTCCTCTCCCTTAAATTCTTTAATCTTATAGAATGAATTGATTGTCGTCTTCATTGATCTTTTTTCAAAAAGAAAAATAATCATGAAATCTCAGGAAGTAGAACATCAGATATTCCAAGAACAGGATAATGCTCTTGAAAATATCGCCATTCATGGTAGTGGAAATACTTTCACATTTGCACCCACGCAAAATACGATCGTCAAAACCCAGATAATACAGATTGCCGCCCAAAAGGTGACGCAGCATGAGCTAAATAAAGAATCTCCCTACAAAGGTTTAAAGCGGTTCAATATTTCTGATCGTCATCGTTTCTTTGGACGAGATGCTTTGATTAAAAAGCTACTTGAAGCAGTCAACCGTAGTCAATTAATTTTGGTGACGGGTGCATCAGGAAGCGGTAAGTCTTCTGTTGTTCGTGCTGGATTAATTCCTGAATTAAAACAAACCTTAGAAACTCAAAAGTTTCATGACTTTATATTTACTCCAGGCAGAGATCCTTTCGAGTCTTTGTATCGATGTCTGTTGAGTGAAGAAAAAGATTACCATTTCAGTGAATCGAGTGCAAAAATTTCTCTAGAACGTAATCCTAGCACTTTGTCTAAGGTTATCAGAAAACTTAAGCAAGGAGATGAACGCTGGTTATGGTTTATTGACCAATTTGAGGAACTGTTCACCAACTGTGATGATGACAAAATTCGGCAACACTTTATCAATGGGCTATTTGATATTGCTACATCCAAAGATACTAAAGTGCGTGTTGTTCTAGGGATGCGGGCTGATTTTCTAGAACAATTCAGTTTTTATCCCTCTTTGGGAAATTTAGTGGATCAAAATAACATTCATCTTGTCACAGAAATGTATCCGGATGAATTACGACAGGCGATCGAGCAACCTGCAGCACAAAATGGGGTTGTTTTTGAACAGGGTGTAGTTGAGCAAATTATCACAGATATACAGGGACAGAAAGGCTATTTACCTTTACTTCAATACACATTAAATCTGTTGTGGGAAACAGAATGTCAAACGCGAGGGATTGAAGATCGCACCTTGAATTTATCAACCTATAATGCACTGGAGGGGGTGAGAGGAGCATTACAGGCGCGGGTAAACAAAATTTATCAAAACCTAAAACAACAAGAAAAAACTGCGACTAAGCAGATTTTTTTGAGGTTGGTGAATATTGTTGAGACCGAAGGGGGGAGTCGTCCCGTGAGCCGACGGGCAAACATGAGTGAGTTTATTGGTGAGTGGGTTGAACCAACTTTGAAAACTTTTGTTGATGAAAATCTACTGGTAAGTAGTATTGAATATGAACGAGAGAAAACGTCAGGGAAAAATCAAAAAGCAACGATTGAAATTGCCCATGAAATTTTGCTCAGTTCTTGGGATGAGTTAAAACGCTGGTTAGAAGAAGAAAAAGAAACCATTATTCTCAAGAATTATTTAGCAGATGAAGCACGACGTTGGCAAAGAGTCAAAGGATCTCAAGGGGAGTATCAGGCACGGGATGAATTGCTCAAAGGGGCCAGATTAGAACAGATAGTGGTCTTAAGAGACGCCAAAGCTTTAGAGAAAATGGGGGGATTGAGTCCTGACGAAAATGAATTTGTTGATGCTAGCGTTACATGGCGCAATGAGCAGGAAAAACAACAAAAGAAGCGACGGCGAAATACTATTTTGTCTCTAAGTATCTTCTCTGTAGTTGCTCTGGCACTGTCTATCTGGGGTTTAAGCAGTAGTACTGCTGCTAAAAATAATTTACAATTAGCACAGCGTAATTCAACGGAAGCAGAAAAGAATGCAGCGGAAGCAGAAAAGAATGCAATAGAGGCAGAAAAGAATGCAATAGAGTCAGAAGAAAATGCAGCTAGAGCAGAAAGGAATGCAATAGAAGCAAAAGAAAATGCAGCTAGAGCAGAAAAGAATGCAGCGGAAGCAGAAAAGAATGCAATAGAGGCAGAA
>JASJDH010000384.1 GCA_030065175.1 Leptolyngbyaceae cyanobacterium MO_188.B28
GGTGCAATCGGGGAGCTTGAAGGTCCTAGGCCAAGAACTGTATGGAGCCAGCCAAGATCAACTCGTGTTGGCGCGACGCCATAATGGATATATTTTTCAGGCTCACAATTTGCACAAGAGCCTAACCGCGCAACAAAATGTGCAAATGGGGCTGGAAGTTCACGGTCATCTCCCACGAACAGACATGCAACTGTGCTCGGCTGAGTTGTTACATCAAGTTGGGCTTGGCGATCACCTGGATGACTACCCTGATAACCTGTCAGGCGGACAGAAGCAACGAGTTGCAATTGCTCGCGCCCTGGTGAGTCGTCCAGCAATAGTTTTAGCTGACGAACCCACCGCAGCCCTTGACAGTAAAACTGGCCGAGATGTCGTGAACCTGATGCAACAACTTGCCCAGGAACAAAAATGCACTATTCTATTAGTCACCCACGACAATCGAATTCTCGATATCGCCGATCAGCTGATTTACATGGAAGATGGCAAACTAGTGAACAATTCTCTGAAAAGTTGCTCAATCCCCCCAAATCCCAGGATTAACGCGCCGTTTTTCTAGAAGAAAGGGGGAATTTTGAGCATTTACCCTTTCTCAAGGGGGGATTAAGTGGACTCCATCCCCTTAGGAATGGAACTAAGCCTCATGTATACGCGGTAGCCTTTCTCTAAGGGAATAGAGTGACTATCCCTTAGGAACAGGGTTATCGGTAGAGTGTGTACGCTGTAGCTTTGGGGAAAGGAATTTCGATTTAGAGCTTACTCATTTCGATCGTCTTTGGCGTTCCCGAAAGGGAGAGTTAGCCAAAATTACGGATCTCAAACAAAAGGGTCTAAGTTTCTTCAAGAGGGCGACGGATAGGCTGATAATCTTCAGTCTGAGGCAGTTAGCGGCAAGGAGTAAATAATTGAGGGGGCAATCTCTCCACTAGCCGTTTACCTGAATATAAATACTTTAATGTGAAAATTACCGCCTAGCTGCCATTCCTCTCAATTTTCATTAAAGATGAACTTGAATTAGGACTTAACCGGTGCTTTTCATCACTCTCAACGGAATAAGCTCCTTTTGGGCCGCCTCGCTTAGCACTCGAACCATCCAGGCAGAGCGCCCCTTAGTTGACAGTGAGGCAATTGCATTTTCTACATCGTCGCCAAGGCTAACCTGACTTTCCAGCAGTTCTAGGTGTCTTAGCAAGTTGTTCGATTCTCGTAAGACTTCTACCTCAGCTCTGAGTTCATCAAGTTGACATTGGAGTTGATCGGGCGTGACTCTAGGAGGCAGGGGAACTGAGCAGTCATAGGCTTTCGCCAGTGCTGTTGTGACAACCCGAGTCCGACTCTGCCCCGTTGATCTTGCTTCAGATTCAATAATTTCGACCAAATCACATGGAAGCCGGAAGGATACTATTCTACTCTTCATGAAACTTCTGCCTGAGTGGACGTCATACTGGTCTGTGCAAATAGGTAACGCGTATGCATTCCTATCAGACACTTACACCTAAATAAAAACTGCGACGTAGATGCACCAGAATTAAGTCCACAATCCCTTTACAGGATGCGTTGAATAGGACCTAATTTCTACTTAAATTACTTGCTTACATTAAGCGTATATCGGCTGAAACCCATATAAAATCAGTAGAAATACATATTATTGAGTCAGTGAAAACACGGGTTTTAGAAAATCAGTGGAAATACGGGATATATATCGTAGTTAAAATGTAATGCGACAGTCTTTGGCTAGCATAGGATTCAGTTATTGTCCGAGGCGACTATCCTGTTTCTGGACTGTCTCACAGTCATTCTTTCAATTCAGGAAAACTGGATAAGCCTGGCATTCCTAATCCTACTCTTCAGCAAGAGGATATTGGGATAATTTCAGACTTTACCTTACAAAGGAATCTTGATACAACACAATTGACGCGCCTCCCTTGAAGAGGCTCCCATTTTCCCCTAGCTTTTGTAAGCATTATGACTGTCAAAATCATTGATAAGGGAGATTAATATGGCATGCTAGGGACTTTATTGGCCATGAGTCGTCGATCGCTGCTTGCCTGCTTGGGATTGTGCTTTGTGATTGGGACAGGGCTCTTTTGGAGCCCACCAACACAATCGCAGGTAAGCCACCTGGCGATGGGGACGGGAGGCGCAGTCGCCAGTGTGGATGCGAGAGCCACTCAAATTGGCGTTGATGTGTTGCGTGCTGGGGGGAATGCGGTGGACGCCGCAATCGCCGCCGCCGCTGCTCTAGGAGTCGTCGAACCCTTTTCATGCGGGATCGGCGGCGGCGGGTTTATGCTCATTTATCAGCCTGAACTCGATACTGTCATCGCCCTAGATGGCCGTGAAGAAGCCCCCGCCGTCGTCATGCCGGATCTATTCCGTGACCCCGACAGTCCAACGGGGGAACCGCTACCCTATTTTCCCAATCGCATCAGCAGTGGGTTAGCGGTCGGCGTCCCCGGAACCCCTCTAAATTGGGTCACCGCTCTTGAACGATATGGCTCTAAGTCGTTGGCGGAGTTGTTGCAACCCGCGATCGCTCTGGCGGAGGAGGGCTTCACAGTAGACGAAACTTTCGCCAATCAAATCGCCCGCAATCAAGCTCGATTCGCTGCTTTTTCCAGCACCCAAGCGCTTTATCTTCCGGAAGGTAAACCGCCTGTGGTCGGCGCTCGCTTTCGCAATCCAGACTTGGCGAAGACTTACCGGATTTTGGTCGAACGGGGCGTCAACGCCTTTTATCGAGGTGAGATTGGCGCAGCCATTGTCCAGACTGTTCAGCACCCGCCCGTCGTAGCTCGCCCCTCCTTTAAGATTTGGCCGGGAGGTATGAGTCTAGCCGATTTAGATCGCTACGAGATTCGGGTTCGTCCCGCTTTAGAAAGCGCCTATCGCGGCCATCACCTCTATGGCATGGGTTTACCCAGTAGCGGCGGCGTCACCGTAGCGCAAACGTTGGACTTGCTAGAAGCCTATGACCTCAGTGAAATGGAACGGGGACAGGCCCTCCATCGGCTGATTGAAGCGGAACGGCTGGCCTACGCCGATCGCAACGCCTATCTCGGCGATCCCGAATATGTGGATGCGCCTGTAGCCGGGTTATTGAATCAGGACTACATCGTCCATCGCCGCCAAGCTTTGCCCTCCAAAGCGCCCGACAACGAAACAGCTTATCGCGCCGCTGCGGGGAATCCGCTCCCTTATCACCAAGATCCCAGTCCCAGCTTGACGGCGCCGCCTACACTGCTGAGTTCAATAGACGGGGAAGGACTGTCGACAACTCATCTAACCGTTGTCGATGGAAACGGGATGGTCGTCTCCTATACCCTCACCCTAGAAACCACCGGCGGCTCGGGTATTGTCACGCCGGGATACGGCTTCATTCTAAACAATGAGCTAACAGATTTTAATCTGGAAAACCCTCACCCCAATGCGCCAGAACCGGGCAAACGCCCCCGCAGCAGCATGGCCCCCACAATTGCCTTTACCCCTGATGGCGGTCTGGTAGCCTTTGGTTCCCCCGGCGGTTCTACCATCATCACGACCGTTGTGGGTATTGCGGTCAATGTGATTGATTTTGGTCTAGATCTAGAGGCGGCGATCGCGGCCCCTCGCCTTTCTCAACGCAACAGCGGCGTCACCTGGGTAGACCAAGGGTTTGAACAAACAGAACTGGGGCGGCAGTTATCCGCCCAGGGACATCAATTGAGGCCAATCCCTGAAATGGGGGCCGTCACTGGCGTCTTGATCAACCCAGACGGACGCTTAACCGTTGCGGCGGAACCCGTTCGCCGAGGGGGGGGCAGCGCCATGACTTTAAATTAACCGGGCTTAGCGATCGCCATTCTCTTGTTATGATCCCAGGGAATTCTACTGCTCAATTTACTCCCCCTTATATTTGACAGATTACATGATTGACTGGCTTGAACACACAGTCCAAGTGGAAGTTGAAACACCAATAGATTTGGTATGGAATCTTTGGTCTGACTTAGAGCAGATGCCTAACTGGATGAAATGGATTTCCTCTGTCAAAGTATTGGAAAAGAATCCGTCTCTTTCCCGTATGAAATTAGCGTCCGGAGGGTTTGAGTTTAGTTGGTTGTTGCGAATTACTAGGTTAATCACTCATCAAATCATTCAATTTGAGTCAGTCGATGGACTCCCTAATAGAGGCTCCATCCGTTTTTACAATCGTGGTGATCACAGTGTTATAAAGCTCACTGTTGCTTATGCAATCCCCGGAATTTTGGGTAAGCTCATGGATAATCTTCTTTTAGGCCGAATAGTAGAATCTACAATTCAAGCCGACCTAAATCGTTTCCGAGATTATGCTTTGAGAACCTACAAACAGCGGTAATGCGCTTAGGTCGTTCTTGATATTCTTTGGTTTGTCAGTTTAGACGACTACTCACATAAAACCGACAGGAATTTCGCCCTTCTCCCCCCCTGGCTATGAAGCTGTCTTGACTTTGAAAAGTACTCTGCTGAGTTTTCCGTACCTCCTGGCTCACAGCAAAGCTTTTACCTCTACGGCAATATCTGGAAACACTAAGGGCGAAACCTGACCTTTCTGTAGGCGCTGCATAGACTGATAATCGCCTGTCATCGGTTGACGATACACAATCAGCTCTCCCTCTCGCAGGTTCGCCACCCAATAATCAGCAATGCCCGCCGCCGCATAAGCTCGCCGTTTTTCTTCCGTATCTTTTTCCAGGCTTGTATTCGAAAATTCGATAATCAAATAAACATCTGAGGGGGTCGGATGCCCCAGCCGATATGACTGGCGCTTGACCAGTGCAAGATCAGGTTCTGGCTCGCTGCCCGTCTCGGTAATGGTGATAGGCTTGGCGATGCGCACTCGGTAACGCCCTTCCGCCTGCGCTGCAAAAAACTCATCGGCATCCGTGGAGAGATCGGCATGCTCAGGTCCCTCAGGAGCCATTTCTAGCACTCCTCCATTTAAGAGTTCCACCCGCCGATCAACAAACAAACCCGCGTCAATCATTCGATGGTAATCATCAACTGTCCAGCGAACCAAGGAGGCGGTCATACGGGGTCATTACCATAGAGAAGTAAATCCATAGTAACTCTAAAGCCAAAGTCCCCCTCAGTCCTAAGTTATTGGCCAAATGACCAATGACCAATGACCAATGACCAATGACACTGAGGGAGTTAATGAAAGGACAGTTCGTGGAAATACAGCTGTGCTAAAACAATTGAGACCCATCGAAAGCCTCCGATGATCCTTGAATCCCACAAACTCAAGAAATCCTATCGTGATAAAGGTCGCTTGATCTCAGCTGTCCATGATGTTTCACTCCGAATTGCAGCCGGTGAGGTCGCAGCCTTTTTAGGCCCCAATGGAGCTGGTAAAACGACGACGATCAAAATAATTGCCGGATTGCTGCGACCTGATGAGGGGTGGGTGAGGATTTGCGATCGCAATCCCCATAAAAATCAATCCGCCTTGAAACTACTCGGAGCTGTTTTAGAAGGCAATCGAAACCTCTATTGGCGTCTAACCCCGGCAGAAAATCTGGAATACTTTGGTGTCTTGCGGGGCTTGTCTCCTCGAATTGTCCAACAGCGTAGCCACGTGTTGCTAGAGCGCTTCAATCTGGCCCATAAAGCTCAAACGATTGTAGGCGCCTTATCACGAGGGATGCAGCAGAAGGTTGCGATTATGGTCGCACTTATCCACCAACCCCGATTGTTGCTATTAGATGAGCCCACCTTGGGCCTAGACGTCGAAGCGACCGAGGAGGTCAAACAGTTAGTCCGAGAGATCGCTAGCCAGGGATGCGCCATTCTCCTGACGACCCATCAATTGGCGATCGCGGAGGAACTTGCCGATCGGATCGCGATCATTAATCAGGGGAAAGTGATTATGGAACAGGCCACTCATGATCTGATCCGGCAGTTTTCCGGCAGCGCCTATCAAATTGAATTAGAAGTCTCGCTGGACCCTGCTCGCCGTCTCAAGCTAGAGAACCTGGGAACTGATATTGAGACAGAAACCAAGCTACGGGTTTCTAACTTAGCTGCACTTTATCAGGTGCTGGCCCTTCTGAAACCGTTGCCCGTGCTACGGATCCAGAAGGAGGAGGCTAACCTAACCGATATCTTCTTAAAATTGGTGCGAGAGCAATGAATCTGATCTGGCTATTTGGGGCGGAGTTGAAGCGAGGATGGATTCTTCAGCGACGCTATGTGGTCGAAACCATTGCCCTGATGATTGGGCTGACATTAGTTTTCTGTGGTTTGCTGGTAAGCACTCAGAATCTAGTCGGTCCTGATGTGCAGTTAGGCGATCGGTTAGACGCATTGGTTGTGAGCTATGTGCTCTGGTCCTTGTCATTATTCATCATGGGCAATATTGCCGGTGAGTTGCAGCAAGAAGCGCAGACCGGCACCTTGGAACAATTGTTTTTATCGCCTATACGGGCGGCTCAACTGCTGATTATTCGGGCGTTAGCAAATCTTGCTCCCCAGCTTGTTATCAACCTCGCCATCTTGATATTAATTATGGCGATTACTGGTAATTGGCTTTCCTTTTCGCTATTTGCTCTGCCGCCATTGATAACCGTGCTACTAAGCGCCTATGGGTTATCGCTAGTGTTGGGATCTCTAGCCCTCTTGTTCAAAAAGGTGCAGCAGGTATTGGCCGTGTTCCAATTCCTACTGTTTTTTATGTTGATGGCGCCAATGGAAACCTGGACAGGTCCTAGCTATCTTTTGGGCTGGTTACTTCCGATTACTCCCAGCGCAGGTCTATTACGTAATGTGATCTCCTATGGCGCTCCCCTAGATTGGATCTTGGTTTTGTTAGCTTTGCTGAACAGCGCGCTCTATCTTGGTTTAGGACTATTGCTTTTCCACTGGGCTGAGCGAAAAGCCAAGAAGTATGGCGGGTTAGGCGGATACTGAAGTACTTGGGAGCAACTCTGCTGCTAATCTTTCTGATTCCAGCCACACTGGTATTCCATAACCCAATCGCTGATCCAGGCCAAATCCTTTCATTTCTCAAAAATCTTGGACTTGTGGGCGGATTGCTAATGGTGATTGCTTATGGAGCAGGTCCAGTCAGTTTAAGCGCCCCTGGGGTATCCCAAGCAGAAACAGTTTATTCTTCAAAGGTCGAAGAATAAACTGAAACAAATTTGAAATTACATGAGTCAAAACTATTGTCTATCTAGAGACTACCGACGAATAAGACGGCATTTGCTTTGGGCTCACATCATATTCAACTCTTTCTGCTGCTCGTAGACCTCCTCAAAGTCTTTTAGCCTTTTGTATTCAGCAATATCAGCAAACGTAATTTCGGGATACCGGGTTTTTAGTAGAGTTAACACAGCCTCGAAAGCCTGCTCAGTCAGTAGCTGATGCTTTCGCCTCAATAATTCCTGCTCCCTCTCTATACTGGCTTTGAGCTCAGTGGTAGACATCCGACCTGTGCGATTGTTGATCATATGCTTCAATCTCCCTAGAAAGAAATTGGAGTCGATGAATCTCTTTACAAGCGCTTTATGTATATTTCAGGGAACATACCGACCAGGTTTTCAATATCGACCATTTATTTGTGTCGGATTTGCTCATAAACCTTCAAATACTCCTCGCCAGGGTCGTTCCAGGAGTAGTCATACTCCATTCCTTGAATCATGAGTTTACGGAACCCATCTGGGTTCTCACACCAAAAATCAATCGCCCGGTTCATCGCCGACTCCAAGGCATGATTATCAGCCTGATAGAACACATATCCATTCCGTTCTTCCGGCGGTTTGGTTGAATCATGGTCCTGGTCAAAGACTGTGTTCACTAAGCCGCCAACCCCTCGCACAATCGGCACCGCGCCATACTGCAAGCCAATCACTTGAGTCAGTCCACAAGGTTCATAATTACTGGGAACAACGATCATATCCGCCCCAGCATAAATTAAGTGGGCCAGTTCTTCGTTAAACCCAAGTTCTAAGTGGCAGTCAGGGTTATTGTTTAAGAAATTTTTCTCGTGCCAAAACCGATTATTGATGCCTTCATCGGTGGCTGACCCTAGCAAGACAAATTGGGCTCCCTTATAAAGCGCATGGTAAAGGGCGTGGTGCACCAAATGAACCCCTTTTTGGTCATCCAGTCGGCCAATAAAGGCCACGATTGGCTTGTCAACATGGCTCAATAGCAATCGGTCTCTGAGAGCCTTTTTATTTAAGGCTTTGCCTTGTAAATCATCCTTGGCGTAGGGGAAAGGAATATGGCTATCAGACTCTGGGTTCCACATGCCATAGTCAATGCCATTCAGAATTCCGCCAAATTTATCCTGGTGGATATGTAGGGTATGCCCCAGTCCATAGCTAATGCCGGTATGGTGAGCTTCCCAAGCGTGGTGGGGGGAGACTGTATTAACGTAATTAGAGTAAACAATGCCCCCCTTCATGTAATTCAGCGCAAAGGGATTGAAATTGTCCTGTAAGCGATCGTACTGGAAGTAATAGCCCTCTTGATGTAAACCGGTCGCCCACAATAATTCAGTACCGCCAATTCCTTGATGCTTAAAATTGTGGATGGTGTAGCAAACCCGTTGGCGCTCCATCCCATGGTGCTGATACATCTCGTAGAGCATGACTGGAACCAACCCAGTCTGCCAGTCATGGCAATGGATAACATCGGGGCGCTTGTTGCTCTTGAGCAAAAATTCCATAGCGGCTTTGCTGAAAAAGGCGAAGCGCATATTATCGTCGTCGCAACCGTAATAGCAACCGCGATTAAAGAAGTTATCGTTTGAGTGCGGTTCGATAAAGAAACACACCTGCCCGTGGACCCAACCGCAATAGACTGAACAGTGAATTTGTCCGCCGTACCAAGGCACCCATAGATCTCGATAGGCGTCGTGGAGTCCCCAAATATGGTCGTAGCGCATGCAGTCGTACTTTGGCAGGATGATCTCAATGCAGTGCCCCCGCTTTTCAATCTCCCTGCTTAGGCCATAGACGACATCGCCCAAACCGCCAGCTTTAATTACTGGTGCGCACTCAGAGGCAATTTGCACGATGTACATACTAAACTCCCGCCTTAATAAAAATTAAATATCACGCTCCTATTCAACCAGGAAGTGCTTTTTTTAGGCAAGTATTTAGTCGTAAGATTTCAGCAGCTGGAGGGGAGTAGTACATACCGGTAGTCATTTTTTGTAAAGGTTGTAGAAAATTATAGGATGCATCGATCTGGCCATCTGCTATCAGGAG
>JASJDH010000385.1 GCA_030065175.1 Leptolyngbyaceae cyanobacterium MO_188.B28
AGAAAGAGGTGGCGGCCTGGGAAGCCAAACGTAACCAGAAACAAACCTGGATTGATTGGCGCTTCACCACTGCTGATGCGAGAATCAAGCTACATCGCCTTTACCCGTCAATTGAAGATTGACAGAGTACTAGTGACGTTCCCACTCCAAAGCCCCAATGAGCGGAAGCGTATGTTGACGAACATAGTCCCGTTGCCGCTCACAGATCTCAATCAGGGCTTGAAACGGCTTCTCAAACTCATTCACCCCTTCTTTGAAATCCACCTGAGTCCAGTTAATCCGCTTGAGCTCAGGGTACAGGTTAGTGACACCAGAATGTTTCCCGGCTGCTTTATAAGCATCGGAGGAGTTCATAGTGAGGGCTGGATGCACTACTCTTCAGCGAGTATATCAGCCTTGAATGGGGAAGATGGAGGAGATGGGGAAGATGGAGGAGATGGGGAAGATGGAGGAGATGGGGAAGATGGAGGAGATGGGGAAGATGGAGGAGATGGAGGAGATGGAGGAGATGGGGCAAGCCTAGATGAGTTGTAAGATCAAACAGTTTTTTTGATCCCTAAATTCAATCATTTAAGGTAATTCACATTTGAAAGTATTCACGACTGATTTAGGACTATTAAACCTCATGAAAGTTGAGCCCCGTAGCGTTTGCCCTCTCCCTATAATCCCTCCTCCAAATTGGGACATTGAAGGGCTGTTCCCTTTTCTTAAACTGTGGATTTTGGGTTTTGAATTTCGGATTTGATCCTCTCCTCTTCCCTATCCTCCCCATCTTCCCCATCCCCTGATCCCCTTCCTTCCCTACGCCGCAGCCCTGTGGCGACAGAAACACGACGCCCGGATCGGAACTTCAGCGCGGGCCATCGCCTTATCCAGCTGCAGCTTCACATGAGCCGCCTCCACAGTCTCGCCTCGATAGATCAGGCACTCGTACAGACCGTGCAAGCTCCAAACATTGCCTGGGTGCTGACACGCCCGACTCAACGTCGTGTTTAAACCCAGATCCGCTCGGTAGACCGCTTCCGCCTCTTCATAACGTCCCTGCTCCAGGAGGAGCGCCCCCAGCGCGTGGCGCGCGGGCTGCATCCAACCCCAAGGCTCATCATAAGGCAAATTGTCGTCCAACTGGACCGAGCGGCGAAGATGGTCAAACGCGGCTTCATAATTTCCTTTGTGGTATTCCAACTCCCCCAGGAGCATCTGCTCAGCTACTCGGAGGATGTCTCGGCAAGTATTATTAAACAGCATCCGAGTTTCAGGCACGCGGGATAGCGCAATGGCAAACTGTTCCCGCTCGGCTTCCGCCTCCTTGAGTTTACCTAGGTTGGCCAGCGCAACCGTTCGCGCATACCGCATCATCGCAGTTGTGACACAATACAGGTCTGCGTCAGCAGGAAGAACCTGGCTGAGGATTTCACGCCACATCCCAAATCGAATCAGCACGTGTTGCTTCATCGGGATAAAACCTTCAAACCAATCGGCCATGGGTCGTAAGGTTTCCTCGGGTAGGTTTGCGACTAGCTCATCCGCCGTCGCTAGCGCCTTATCCGGTTGGCCGAGAAACATCGCCCCATAAATCATGAAATGGTAGTTATGGCAGCGATAGACGGTGTAGAAATTATCCGAGCCCACTCTCTCTAGAAACTTTTGATCCGCTTCTATCGCTCGTCGGTTACGGGCCACAACGTTCATATAGTCGCCGCATAGGACATCAATGTGAGTGGCCATATGTAACAGATGGCCCGCATCCGGTACAAGCGTGCTTAGGCGATCGCCATGGCGCAATGCGCGTTCAGGATGGGGCGACATCTCCATCAGATGAATATACATGTGCAATAGCCCTGGATGCTCCCACGCACCCGGCAACTGCTCGAATGCCGTTTCTAGAACCTTAATGGCTTCAACAGTGCTAGCGCCTGAAGCTGGTTGTCCCGATGGCAGATCCCACAACTGCCAGGGGGTTCGATTCATCAGCGCCTCCGCAAACAAACAGCACACATCGAGATCATTGGGGTGCGCCTTATACACGCTACGCATCGCCTCTGCATATGCATCGTTCCACGGGGTAAAATCGTCGCCGGGGGAATTTTCGGGGTACCGATGGGGAATTGCTTCGATCAGCGCCTTCTCGCAAGCAGAGACATTTCCTTTAAGTTCCGTCGCTCGCACAATAGCGTTCCGAGCGACAACCAATGAATCCGTCTTCTCATCCTCCTCAAACGCCTCCCAGGGTTTGTTGTAATTCGGGCCGATGGCATAAGCAATGCCCCAATGCGCCATTGCGCACTTGGGATCATCCTTTAGCGCAGTCTGGAAACACGCGATCGCTTCTTCATGGTTATATGCGTAGATCCAGACAAGCCCCCGGTCAAACCAACACTGTGCGGACGCTGAAGTAGTCGTCACCGCCCGGGAATAACGTCCCAAATCAAAGTAAGTCATGCTACTTCTCACACATTGTCTTAACAATCTCGTTCGCATCTATCATGGTTTACGCCTCGTAAATGAGTCTTCTTGGCGGAACGTATCGTTTGCAAGAAGATAACTAAAGCCAACCTCTTGCAAACGATACGCCCTAGAGCATCGTCGTGCTGCTCACAGCCAAAAGTATTCACGCAAAACTAGTTTTGACGCAGAATTAAATATTAAAGACAATTTGTCCTTCTGCTGCAGAGGGTAGTTAGGACAAACTCTGTACAATTGACTGAGCCTGAATAAATTGAGCCACTTTTCAGGATATCTTGGAACACCTGATTGTTAACAATTTCCGCAACAGTAAATTACAAATCTTTGGGCTTAGCAAAAAACTGATCGAGTCTATATGAGTATCCACTTAAAGTGAAATACAGTTTTTGGGAAAGAATACAGGAGTCAGAAGGTAGAATTCTTTTCCTGACTGACTTCTGGCTTTTGTATTCCTTGTCTGCTAGAGAGCTGTAATTTAGGCAATATGGCACAAAAGACCATAATTCGTAGGCAATAATTGCCATAGCTACTCGATATGAGCCGTAAAAAACGTCTTCTACTTTGCTGAAACCAATATCTAGCAAGCGTCTCGATCTTCAAAAACTTACGAATGATTTAGAGTTGCTATTTTTCAGCCGACTGAATACGAGAGGTGTTCAATCATTAGATCTAGTGAGAGTCACCGTTTTAATCGTTTTAGGTCGTGTAGCTGCTAAAGCCTTACGCCAAAGTGCACAGGACTAACGTGTTTAGGATACTAAACTTGCTGGAGTAGTTGTAAAACAACAAATACCCAGATCGACAATGGAGAAGCCCCAAATGAAACAAGCCTACAATTTCCGCAAAATCAGAACTTTTAGCCTCTTTTTACCTCAAGCGCCAAATCGTAGAAAACCGGTTCTTCATCACGCTTTTTATCTGTGAAGAGTTGATTTTTTGGGCTCCATTAAACCTATTCCATTGAAAAAATAATCAATGGCGTGAAGTAGCCGTAAAGGTATATATCGAGAGGATTTCCAATCAGAAGTCGTGATCTTTCTCAGCAGAGATTGATGCATTTTGGGGTGGTGTGAAATTTAAGCTGGAATAATCCAGCAGAGAAGAGATACAGAAGTCAGAAGTCAGTCAGGATATAGAGTCTATTGCCTATCTCCTGAATTCTTCTCGAGGAAATTTTTCGCTTTAAGTTGATGGCCGTCAGGTTTTCAGGCGAGGGGTCTCATTCAACCCTTGTAAAACGTTGTTGTATTTATTTCTCGAGTGTGGGTGCTTTCAGTGAAACAAGATTACAGGAGAATGCAAAAATGGTTTGCACAGTTACCCAACCACAAACTGAACTCATTAATCAAATTTCTAAGCATTTAGCATCTGCCCTTGATGCATGCAACCTTTCAAACAAACCCTTTTCAAATTTTTATGTCCGGAATTGTTTCCCAGATCTGATTTATAAGGACATCATTGCCAATCTCCCTAACTCAGTTTTTTACAAGCCGCTCTCTCATCGAGATTCACTCCGCAAGGATGGAACCTGTTCACGATTCTACTTTGACTTAAGTGACGAAAACTTTTCCCTTCTCCCTGATCAGCAGAGAGTTTTTTGGGGCTCTATCTCTAAGGCTTTGTGCTCTCCCGTTGTTAAACAAGCAGTGTTCAACCAATTAAAATTTGACCTTGCCAGGAGATTCGACATCAGTACGCAAGAGGTGAATCAGATAGAAGCTTATCCAATCCCTGGCTTGTTTCGTGACATGGAAGGATACAAAATCTTACCCCACCCAGATACACCCGAAAAGATTGTGACTGTACAGTTCTATTTTCCAACAGATCCCAGTCAGGCTAACTTTGGAACATCAATTTATAGAAGGAAAACAAGGTTGCAAGCGAAGCTTGAGAAATTGATTGGTTTACCCAGTCGAAATAAATTTCAACATGTTAAAACGTTTGAGTTTATGCCGAATACTGGCTATGGCTTTGCTGTATCAGAAAAAAGTTGGCATGGTAGGAGTCAACTTCCAAATACTGGCGACGCCAGGAATACTTTAATGCTGATTTACTACAACAAGCCAGGTCTAGGATATATGAATGACAAAACGCTTAAGAGATCTCATACCCATTAGGCGTATTTGTCTGTCAAAGCTTAATTCAATAATCTCAGCATAATGATTTTCCGTAACGCGTCTTTATTAAGTGCCTGAGAAAAAAAATGGGCATGAGGGCTTACAACTTAAAGCTGGAAATTTTCGCTAGGAAAGAATACAGGAGTCAGGAGTCAGAATCTAGTCCCTACTAGACTTCTGTATTCTGTATTCTGTATTCTGTATTCCTTCCTCAATGAATTGACCCGGCTTAAATGATATTCCGACATGAGAAGATTATCAACTGCAAGCAGGAAGTCATCTCTGAGGAAAAATCCAGGAGTCAGGCGACAGAATCCAGTTTCTTGCTGATTGCTGACTTCTGACTTCTGGCTTTCTTATTCGCTAGATTGTCTCGGCTTAAATTGCACGACAGTTCATAGAGATCAGTCCATCCATTTAATTCATTGTATAGCCATTCAATTTCTGCAGGGCTGCCAATGATATAAAACGTCTTGGTATGAGCGCCAATGACATAAAATGCTTTCGTATCAGTATGACAATACACCAGCAATCTGCATCTATCCGATTGACAAGACTCCACCAAGATAGACTGCACGCTTGCGTTGGAAATCACAGCGAAATCTTTTATCTTGTTTGGCAGATTATTGGGGGACAGCCTCACCTGCAGTGAATCCTGCTCTAAGGAAAAGATCGCATCATAAGAGTCTATGCGTGTTTTCAACCCCAGATAATACAGAATTGAAACGTACAAGAAAGTAATCAACAAGGTAATAGAACTGTGCCAAAATCCTAAAGCCGACATCCCGCAGGGATACAGGAAGCCGACACCCAATAGCAGAAGGTGTAATGTCCTTAAATGGGGAATTTGGATCTGGTCTGACGGCGATCGCACCTTAAGCAGAGTTGGGGTGGTTTCAAGATAGATATTGGAGTCTGGATGGCGAATCCCTAGGGAAAGATACCGCTTTGACGGCGCTGACACGTTATCCGAAATGATATCTGACCCATGATTGAGGATCTGTAAGGCGGTTTCGGCGGATGGGGGTCTTCTCGATAAATTGGGCTCGGTCAACCATTGAATCCAGTGGGTAAAAGACTGACTTAATCGCGTCAGTTGTTCAAACTGAATATGTAAATCTTGATGGGGCAGATCTGCGGGATGCCGCCCCGACGCTAAGTAAACTAAGGTCGCCCCCAAGCTGTAGAGATCTGAGTTGGGGTGCGATCGCCCGCCAAATTGTTCGGGCGGCATATACCCATAGGTGCCCACCACCGTAATCGTGCCATCTCGGGAGGCGAGTTGCACCGAGCCAAAATCAACCAGGTAGATCTGGAGCGGGGAATTCTCGCCGCGATCGCTGAGCAAGAGGTTGCTTGGCTTGATATCGCGATGGATTACAGGCGGTCGCTGATGATGCAGATAGTGCAGAATATCCAACACTGTGGTCGCAATCTCCTTCAGCGCCGCTTCACTAAAACGGCGCCCAGACTCTACCCAGGCCTGCAGCGATCGCGCCTCAATATAACTTTGCACTAACGCAAATCCTCTACCCAATTCTGTCTCGGCTTCAAAGCAGTCAAGATATTTAGGAATTGCCGGGTGGTCAAGGGATTGCAGGATTTCTGCCTCTCGCTCAAATAGTTTCAGGTCGTCCCAGGTAAAATCAGGCCCAAACAATAGCAGTTTGATAACGACCGTCTGTTCCGTTTCTAAATCCTGGCATTGAAAAGTTCTTCGCCCCGTTTTACGGCCCAGCAAAGACTGAATTTGATAGCGATCGCGCAGCACTTGACCAATCAGTTGACCCATTGCCTTTAGACCAGTGTGGAATGATCATTCGCTACTGGATTATACCTCTGCGGGATAGCGCGTTAGCCGTTCCCATTCCTCCGCGCTGTGACAACATGGAAGTTGAGGGGAGCCGCCAGCCCATCATCATCCAAGTAGTCGTGTAACGACATCCTAATATCGTTCAGGATCGCAGACCGGACCTTGTCATCTAAAGCAGCGAAAGCGCTTGCAACGGGAGTTGCGGCAAGATACCCAACCACCAGCTCTTCGAGGGAGTGATGGCGTATCACGGTCATCTCCAGTCGGATATGGACGGTGTGGAACCCGGCGGCAATGACAAGAGCCCGCAATGTTTCAGCGTCGCCAAAGGCAAATGGCGAATGAATCACAGCAGCAGCTTCAGGACTCACCAACCGCCCCAATGCGTCCGCTATAGCTTGTTGGTAAGGATTAAATCGAATGTCTCGCAAGACGCTGCAAGCAAGACGTCCGCCCGGAGCCAAGACGCGATGCATCTCCCGCAAGGCAGCAAGTTTATCGGGAAAAAATTGCAACCCTTGTTGACAGAGCGCCACATCAAAATTCGCATCTGGAACAGCTAGCCCAGCGGCGTCACTTTGGAGCCACTCAATCTTCGTAGCCAGACCTTGATCGGCGAGCTGACGAGCCATGGCCAACATACCCGGGTTCACATCCACGCCCATCACCCGCCCGGTAGTCCCCACAGTTTGCGCCGCCAACCGGGTCACAGCGCCAGTTCCGCACGCAACATCTAAAACGCGATCGCCGACCCCAACCACTGCTGCTTTGATCAACCCAGGCGCACATTGGGTCAGGATCGGGTCGGCGAGGTAAAGCTCGTACGCTTCAGGCCCACTCCCACTCAACTGCCATCCTGATTGTGGTTGCATATCGTTGCTCCTTTTACTTGGGCCTAACGGCTGAGAGCTTAGCGGCGCGAAGACAACTCAAAATTTCATTGAGAAGCCTTGAAGTTCGCGTCCGCTGCAGCGATGAGTTAGGCAACATTGCCCGCGCACAGCACTCCGAGCATAACAGGAAAGCACTCACAGAACACCCAAGTTAGTATGGGAGTCGGACATTCGAGATCACAAAATTTATGAGTAAGTCAGTATCATTCTTTGTAGTCATACGCACAAGGTTCGAGAGTTACATACCAAATTTCATGCCTACATCTGCATATGATGCAAGCCAAATAATAAAGTCTATCAATTTGGACAGAAAATCATGAATACAGCATATCTCAATAAACTTTATGCTCTCAGAACAAGAATGAGATCTTTTAACGTCATGATGCGATTTTACGTTGTCGGAATCATATTTTTTTTGGGATTAATAATTCTTTTTTGCATGAAAAGCTTTGGACTTTTTGAAGATGTGCGTTTAGAGAAGTTTTTCATACTGATATCTCTGATCTCCATAACCATTAGCTTCATAGGAGAAGTCCTGCAGCTTCTTCTAAAAATGTGGTCGAATTCTGCTGGCAAAGTAACTATCGGAATATTTTTGAGTTGTTTGGTACAACTTACCCGAATGGTAGCGCGCCTCCAAATAAATGGAATTACTGGTCTAACACCCGAATATTTTGGAGCAACCCTAAACTATATAACAATAATTATCTCACCATTGGTTATTTTGACAGCAACGTTGATCGCAGTATCAATTTATTTTATGGTGTTATATATTATTGTGCTTGTGAAAAATATTTTAGGGTAACCAATTCTCATTCTTATAGATGCAATCTACACAGTCAAAGCAAATATTTATAAGTTATTAGAACATACAATCTGGTTTAAATATTTGTTCGGCTTCGGAGAACCGACATCAGAGATCGGGATCAACAAAATGAAAATACTAAGGAAAATACTAAGTGTTAAAACATTTGGTCGGCTAGTGGGATCTCTCATATGCACTATCATTGCATGCAAATGTCTGTTCGGATATGTGGTAAGTGAGAATAGATGGACGGATCTGGAGCAACACGTCATTAGACCTGTCCGGAAATTTGGAGCCTTTGCATAATCTTGATTTCAGGCAATCAGCACGTCCTCCGCATTCAACGAGGGAATGGGGGTTTGAAGCTATTTTATCAGTTTAGAAGCAATTTGTAGACCTTCCTAATTTCATGACTTTTCATTTTATCTAAAGCTTAAATACTAGAATATTCAAGTGTGCCAAGGTTTAAGCGAACTAAGCCACAGACAGTTAGTATTACTTCACTGTAGCAGGCTGATTTAAGTGGAAATCTGACCCGTGAAATGGCAAAGATTCGTATCCTTCTAATCAGATGTTCAATGAAAATTCGTGAACTTGAAAAGACACGGTTTTCTTCTTTTTGAAGCGCTGTCAATTCTCCATTTTTAGGTTTCTTGTGTGGCGTCAAAATATTCTCCTCTCCGATATATGCTTTATCCCCTGCAAAAAGTTGTTTTTCTGAGAAGTTATTCTGTTGGAATCGAAACAGTGTGATATCACTCTCCGGACCTCTTTTGCCAACTGTTATATCGATAATATCTTCGCCTTTTGGCAACCCAATTGCCTGATTTTTAAATGTGTGTCGTTTCTTCTTGCCTGAGTAATATTTCTTCTGTATATCATTGTCTAAAGGCCTCTCCCTGTCTTGCTCAAAGCTATCCACTAACAATCGATACCCCTCTAATTCCTTCAAGATTTCATCCAAATCAGCTCCATTTCGTTCCACTTGTTCAAGAAGACTGGCAGGTAAGATATAACGTAGAATCATTAGCCAGTAATGAAATGTATCATTCGCTGTAGTTTTAGATACTCCAAAATTCAGGCCTAACACTTCAAAACTTTGCGGTTGTCTTAAATAAAAAAGAGTCAGGCAAA
>JASJDH010000386.1 GCA_030065175.1 Leptolyngbyaceae cyanobacterium MO_188.B28
CACAATAATCATCCACAAAGCTCACGGTGGGCTTCGCTATTCTTGCTCCAAACATAGACGCACCAAACGCTTCACACCTTAAGCTTAATTTTTGTCCCTTTAGAGTGATTGAAGAGCGATAAGTGGTTATGCAAAATCAATTTCACATTTTCAGCGCAGAAATCCTTGCTCTGCCTTGAAAGACTGTGAAAATAATTCTGCGCGACTACTTAGTCCCTAGAAGTTGGTGTAATGAGTACATCTAGCGACTAACTCCAAGAGGCCTCCAATTAGTACCTTACCGATTCGAGTTTAAGCTTCATCCTTCGGCTCTAAACTGCGAAAGGTTGGCAGAGTAGAATTGCTGAATAAAGAAAGCAGTTAACAGAAGACGTTGTCATTCATACCTCTATGACCTGGGTTATGGGTCTAATAAGGTATCCATGCAAAAAGCTAATGCTGATTTACAGATGAGGGTAAGGTTCTCTAAGAGCGCATTTCAACTCCCCTGTAGATCATCCTAGATTTGTTTTTTGCTTTTCGCTGGGCTGATGCGTTTCCATTCTGGGTAGACGAACCATTTTGGTGGTTTGCGTCGTATTTGATCCCTCGATAACTCATTTGAGGCTCAGATTCTTCAGGGTTCGACGGAGTTTGAGGCAAGAGTATTGGGTCTCTAGCCCCTAGTTTAGAGACGTCAATTTGACCGGGTTCTACCGAATTTACCGTTTGCATCTGCAGCCAAACTGTAAATTCGGTATTGCCGTCAACTAATATGCAATTTAGTCCTTGCAGGTTACTTGTGAGGCAATATTCGGTAACCTCCACATACTCATGCTTTGGAAAAGAGGGGCCTCGCTGATACTGTTTGCCCCTTACTATCAAAAGATCGGACAAGCTTTCGTAATCAATCCCTAGGGATTTCAGGAAGTCAATTCGGTAAGTAAACATTGTTCAAGGTCAAAATCACTACTTTAATTGGCGCGCTCGTCTCGTTAGTAGTGCAAACCCTGGGAGATTTAGACAGTCCGGAAATGGATAATTGAATCCCTTCTGTCAGATGAAGAGATAAACTCAACGCAAAAAACCAGAAGTAGAATAACTGAGTTATGAGCCAGAATATAGTTTCTTCATAAAACCTGCCTTACACATCCCTTATATAACGAAATGTATCAGGTTAAATCACAAACCTCAGATATTCATCGTTGAGCTGAATATCCCTTCAAAGATACGATTCTTTGAAACCCTATATTGATCCTAATACTTATCTTATAGAATTTCAGAAACCTTGACTAAATCATTCCTGAACTTGAAGCAACCCTTTTTCCAATAACATTGATGATAGTAGGAATAAAATTGAAAATTGTAAACGTCGTAACACGTTTTTAATCTTCAAGAAAATAATACAATTTGAGATGGCGAATATTTCTTTAAAGGTAGGAAGACTGATGGGGATTGGTTAAAGCCCACAAGGGATCCAGCCGATCTGGGGAAAGATTTTCCCCACTTCTAGACTACGCTCTGTCTGGATAGTATAAACATTTTGTGAATCGGAAATCACCCTCTCCATCTCTTTTTTTTAAGGGTTTTAGCTATTTTGTGCCGATCAAAAATCAGCACAAGATTAGGTGGAATCTGTATTGCGGCATCTATGGGCGGGCCTTAACGCCGAGATGTTCTATGTTCCCAATCTGTTTAATTAAGCGTGATGGAGGTCAAAATCTAATCGGCGGTCCAATGCCTAAAAAGGGGATATTAAGCAATACCCTTCATAGAAATCAAAAAAAAACTTGGATTGAATTAACAAATTGTTGAAGTCTATATCGATTGATCCGAATGCGTTTGAGGTCCCATGTTAATTTCAGAGTTAAGCTCGGGGATATATGTCTACCAACCCGTTTAAACTAAATCTAAATTTAAATTCTAGGAATATAAAGGACTCCCGTCTCTCTTGAGATTACTGAATACTCCTCTACACAAATCACTCAAGGACATGGGATGAAATCAAATTCGCATCCAATAAATATTATGCTCTAGCCAGGACAAACATTATTTAATCTGAGAAGCATCTTCCTAGATGCAATATTTTCTGTTGTTTTTTTATTAAAAGATTTTTCAATATCCTCATGAACTCTACACATTAAGAATCGTCAGTTTCCAATTATTGTTGGTATACGTATTACGCTCTCCATAAGGTGCTATAGCTTTTTAGGTGGAATCCTCAGATGGTATTAAAGGACTCAACAATTGCGCTTTTGAGAAATGGCGCTGACCAATGGAATGAATGGCGCAATACCCAGCTTATGCCAACTGAGGTAATAGACTTGAAGCTTGCCGAGTTGTATGACGCCGATCTTGCTGAGGCAGACTTGACAAGAGTAGATCTGCGCAATGCCAAGCTAACTAACACGGATCTTCACTGCTCACTTCTGTCTTATTCAAATCTTTCAGGCGCTGTTCTCCACGGAGCCAACCTCAACAGTTCGGAGCTGAATAACGCCAATCTGACTCGTTCCAACTTAACTTCCGCAAATCTTTATAACGCTAATCTTTCTCTTGCGGATGCATCGCACGCCCAAGCAAGTTATACGGATTTCCGCACAGCTAATCTTAAAGGAGCTATCTTAAGTAACGCCAACCTCAGTGGAGCTAATCTCAGCGGCGCCAATCTCAGCGGCGCCAATCTCAATAACGCCAATCTCAGCGGCGCCAATCTCAGCGGCGCTAACCTTAGCAGGGCGTCGCTCATTGGGGCCCAAATCACAAACTCATGGTTGAATAATGCCTTTTTAGATAACGCTAATTTGGGACGGGCTCGACTTCATGGCTCTAGCCTTCAAGGCGCTCAAATTAGATATGCCCAAATAAAGGAAGCCTACTTAAGGGAGGCAGATCTCAGGGAGGCAGATCTCAGAAATTCCGATCTGACGAATTCGGACCTAACTCGTGCTGATTTTAGAAGCACTGATTTACGCGGTACAGTCATCAGACACGCCAATCTTCATAAAGTGTGTGCTTACAATTCCAAGTTCGGTTATGCGGACCTCAGTGAAGCGGATCTGACCGAATCAGATCTATCACGGTGTGATTTGTACTGCGCTAACCTCTTCAACTCAGATCTTACAGATGCGGATCTCAGTGAAACAGACATCTTTGAAGCCAATCTGTCAGGTGTGATCCTCCTAAACACCAATATGCGAACTGTCAAGAACATCAGTGAGGAGCAACTTTCTGAAAGCAACTTCCCACCGTTGTTGTGTAATTCCCCACTTCCCGAATATGTCGAGATTGACATCAATAGGGATCTTCAAACTTTGCATAAGGTATTGTTCAGACGATATCCCTCATTATTTCCCTTTGAGCATACTGCAAAGGATTACATTCAAAACAAGATCAAGAAAAAAAGGGCTGTTTCTTCTTTACACAGAATGCATACATCATTGCTTTAGAGCAATAAATCCAATTATTAGAATAGAAAGTTAATGGTGAAAAGCGATTTCAAGAAGACTATTTCTCTAGAGCGAAGAATTGCGTATCGTCTTATAACGACTTTTCTAGCAGTTCTTCTTCTCAGTGGAACAACTCTATTCATTGTCTTATATCAATCCTCGCTAAATGAGCTTGTAACCAAGGGGCTTATTTTAATAGAGACGATGAATTCAGTGGGACAGTACACCAGCCAGGAGGTAAGCCCCGAGCTTATTAGCCGACTGGATGAAGAATTTCTTCCTGAAACGGTTTCAGCATACTCAATACGAGAGGTTTTCGAGAACTTTCAGGAAGGTTACAACGTAAGAGACTTTTCTGCATTTTCGTACAAGGTGGCGGTGTTAAATCCGACCAATCTAGCGGATAAAGCTGATTCATTTGAGACAGCTATTATTGATTCATTCCGGAAAACAGACGACAATAACCCTTCCCGTCTGACAAAGGAAGCCACTGGATTTAGAGTGATTGACGAGAATCGTTTCTTTTACGTTGCTCGTCCCATCAAGGTCACGAGTATCAGTTGCTTAAGGTGTCACAGTTCTCCAGAAGTCGCACCCCAGTCAATGGTCCAGAAGTACGGAGCTAAGAATGGGTTTGGATGGGAACTGAATGAGGTTGTTGGAGCACAAATGATCCACATCCCTATAAAAAAGACATTTCAAGAAACCTTTAATCATTTTTCAATCATCATATCTGTATTCACAGTCTCCCTATTTGCCTTTGTGAGCCTTGTCTATTTATGGATAAGGGGGAATGTGGTAAAACCAATAAACTATATGGCTACCGTAGCAGAGAGATCGATATCGTCGGGCGATCCTCCTGAGTTTGGTAATTTTCCCATCAGAGACGAGATTTGGAAACTGGCGAATGCTTTCAACCGTGTGTCCCAAAGCCTTCGTCAGAAGGCAAAAAGTCTTGAGAGGCAACGACTTAGGAGACGCGGCGACTTAGGCTCCGCCAAACAAAATGGATTTCCCCAGCCTAATCGAGACTTTAATCATCATCAAGGCTTTAATTAAACTGCGCCAAGATCCAAATCGCTTGCCTACACCGGGCCAATTCTCACAAGTCGAATCTGAGTTCGTTGATTTCGGCCGTCTCTCGGGTCCATATTAGGTAAGGGCTCATTGAACCCCTTGCCAATTGCTGTGATAGTATTCTCTACTCCTGCAGAGACTAAATAATCTACAACCACCTGAGCGCGCTGTTGGCTAATGCTCTGGTTGAATGCTGCATCTCCAGTTTTTGATGCATGTCCAATTACTACCACGCCGACAGTTAGGGGGTTGAATTCTTGTATCTGGCTGGCCAAGTTATCTAGGGTCTGTTCACCTATCTCTGTAAGATTGACGGATTCTAGAGCAAATTCAATATTCCCCCTAACTTCTAAGTCTCCGATCTCCCCACTATCTTTAAGCTCCTTTTTGTTTGGTTCTGCAACGGATGCAGTTAATATCTCACTCCCTTCTAGTCGCTTTGACAGGTCTGAATTATTTGCCTGCAGCTGATCTATTAAGATGTGCGTGTTGAGTGAAGCTCTGTGAATAAACTTAGCTGTGAAAAGGTTTTCTGGGTTCTCGGGGATGGCCTTGATTTGTCCTGCCTGCAAAAGAATCTTTGAAATCGCCTCAATCCGTTGTTTCAATATTCCCTCACGCATCCATTTTTCAGCCTCGGCGGCAGAGAAGAAATAGATCCCTCTCATCACATCATTCGCTTCTTGGGTTGTGAGTTCCCCATCTTGAGATATCTGTTCGTTAAGCTCGGTGGGGTTTGGAATATTTGTGTCAAGGCGCTGATAATACGCCTCTAGTAACTCTGAAAGTTCTTCCGCTTTAGTCTGGATCAGGCCATCAGATGCAACAATCACATCAATTATGGAATATGGGGCGTCATTACTAGACAACACAACCTGATAATCGTCTTTAATTGCTTTAGTAACATAGGGCTCCCATAAAACCGCGATCGCGACGTTTCTGGATGGATCTCGCATCAAATCCCATGCTTCCGATGCATCAGCCACACGGATCTGCTCAAAATCCGCCATATTGAAATCTTCGAATTTTATATCCAGAATCGTGGCCAAGTACTCGCTTGGAGTTCCCCCTGCAAAGGCAATACCCAACGGTTCTCCCTTGCTTTTAGCCTTCTGAGTCAGTGACTGCAGATCTTTAAGCGACTTAAGCTCCGGATATTTCTGAGAATTTAAGACAACTGCATCCGCTCCAATCGTACGATCAATAATTCCAACTATTTGACCTACAGGCTGATGAATTAAATATTGGTCAAGTGTTGTCACCAGCAAATCAGCTTCGCCTTCCGTCATCCGCGCCGCACGCGACCCCTGATCAAATTCATCAATATACGTTAGGCCTATTCCGAAATTTCCTAAGGCGGCTTGGAAGAAGTCGTTACGAAAAGTGCTGTATCCGCTAAAAGTATCGCCTAAGAGAATTACGCTAGTGGTGATTTTGGGCTTTGTTGCAGTATTTATTAGAGAGCTATTACTATATCCACTTAAAGATTTGGCCATTTTTCTTTGGAACAGCCAAACTCCAGAGCCAAATAACCCGGCAATTAACAAACCCGCTACAGAAAGGACCAGCGGATTTCTAGATAATACTTGTCGTTTATCTCTCTGCTTCATGTGTTTGGATGCCTTACTTTCGAAAACATAAGAATCATCAAAATATTGTGCTGTCGCCAGCCCACTTCATCGGGAATAAAGTCTGTTGTAATTATTTCTCCCAGTTATGGGTTGTTTGCCAGATTGATGTGCAACATGTTTAACTGAGGGTGTCGCAACATTTGAGCTGCGTTCTCAAAACAAATAAAGAGTATCAACTTAAGTCAGGACGTTCTGATGGGGCAAGAATACAGGAGTCAGGAGTCAGGAGTCAGAATCCAGTTCTTAACTGACTTCTTTATTCTGTATTCCTTCTATAATGGATTGTCCCGCTTTCAGTAGGCGCCCCAAATAAAGTCAGTCTCCTGCAGCCAACCTTCTGGTTGATACAACCTTGGCTTATGGCTCCGATCCTGATTGACTGACAAAATTTTTTGTGAATGCTTGGAACGCCTTCACCCGAGGGGAGAGGGAACAAGAGCGTGGATCGGCTCCCCTAGCCCTCTGGGAGAGGGGTTGGGGGTGAGGGCTCGAGACTTTTGTCAGTCAACCAGGGTTCCAATCTGTCCCCAAAAGCGCCTAAGGCGTGTTGCATAATAGTGATTTTTAGGCTTAAGACTACTGATGAAATCTCATTTAAGGCCTAAAAACTGCTCAGAATGAGCTGAGCATAAATGAGATTGATAATTCCAGACCATCTAATCTTTAAGTAATGCTTGGAACTAGGGTATTGGAGTTATAAATTAGAATACAGTTCCAACATGAACTCTATTTTTTGTATTAGTTCTTCGCTGAAATTCTTCAGGTTAAACTAAAAGCCTCAGATATTTATCGTCAAGCTGAATATTCTTAATTGCACTGACTTCTCAAAACTCAAGGGTAATCAACCTAATTTACTGATAGAATTCAGAAAATATAATGAAATTATTTCTGAAATGAAGCAACCCTTTTCCTAATGTAGCGATTCTGATTGAGTTCTTCTAACTATCCTTCAACTCAGCTCCTTGCCAAACAGTGGTTATACTTTTGAAAACTCTCAGAAATTTAAATTTAATAGCTACAATATTGATGATAATAGGGACAAGCTTAAAAAATGTCAAAGTCTTATCAATGATTGAAGAATTCAAGGGAACAATAAATTTGATATTTCAGTTTGCTGTGGAATGATATAAGGAACCTGCGATCGCATTCAAAATCCTTCTTTTCAAGGGTTTCAGTCCTAATATCTTGATGGTTGAGCGGGACCAGATTGTGGGAAATTGGCGGAATTCAAATTTATTTATTGTGTGAAGATTCGTCGTATTTGTCTGAAGACTGCTGAATAGTCAACCTTGGCGTTGTGTCGCCGATCCATTGGGATTTTACGGCAAACCTGAATGGTGTCGAGTTCAGCCCAATGAAGACTTTGTTGGAGTTCTGGGAGGCTAGATTTGCCCTTAGACTGGCGTAATTCCACTAGGAGAATCCGCTTGCCTTGATACGGTAGCAAGGCGGCTCGGCGAATTCCGGGATGATGCTGGGCGACGCATTCCACTGGAAATGGATAGAGGAGCCCCCGGTCATCTTGAATGCGGGCTTGACATCGCCCCAGCAACCAGAGTCGCCCCTGTTCGCCCAGATATCCCGAATCGCCAGTGCGATGCCAGACGTTATCTTCAACCCAAAACTTGGTTTCTGCGTCTCCCTTACCATACAGGTAACCTTGTAGAACATGGGCTCCGCTGACCACAATTTCTCCCGCTTCACCGGGGGGTAAACAATCGACGGTAAAGTCAGTCTGTGTGTAGGGTTTAATCGGGGTCCCCCATTGATGGCGAAGGATCCTAAGCTGAATTTCCGGTACAGGAGAACCCGCCAGCAGCCCTTGCCCTGACAGCATGGCTGAAACCGCTTGGCGGCGAGATTCCCTAGATTGGGCAGTCCAATTCAGCGTTGCGATCGGTTCCGCCTCAGTCGAACCGTAGACCAAATGCAAGTCCGCTTGGGGCGCTAGGGATTGTAATTGTTCAATCAGTCTAGGCATGATAGGCGCGCCGCCGCTGAAGATGCGCCGCACTCCAGGTAACGTGATGTTGCGTGATATGGCGTAGTCCGCTAGACGTTGCAGAAATGCCGGAGACGCCACAATGCGCTGTGGCTGATTGTTTTGGAGTTGTCGCAGGATGGGGCGCGGCGCGATCGCCCCCAACCGCCGCAAATTCCCTGTTGGAATCACACTGGTCATCCCCGCCGCCAAATTCGCCAGGACAAAGATCGGCAGGGTGACTAAATCGACTGCCCCCGTCGTCAGTTGCAAATGCTGGGCGATCACCTGATATTGCTGGATCAGAAACCCATGGGTCCGCAGCGCCGTTTTGGGCTCTCCAGTACTGCCGCTGGTAAAGGTGATCAAGGCGGGCGTTTCGGCTGAGCAGGACGCAATTTCTGCAGTGGGGCGGCAGCGGCGGATTGCATTCCAACTGACAGCCCCAGGCAGGGGAAATCCCACTACAAATTTAATAGGAATCTGGCGTAGGGCGGGCGCTGTCAGTCGCAGCAGGTGCGCTTTCGGACTGGCGATCAAGGCTTTGGGGGGATAAATCTGACAGCAGCGTTCAATATGATCCCTCCCCACACCCGGATCAAGAAACATCGCGGTTAATTCCGCCCGAAACAGGGCTCCCAGAACGATATAGAGGGCGGCGGATAGGGGATAGAACACCAGGACGCCATCCCCTGGCTTGAGTCCTTGTTTTAGCAGTAGGGTAACGCCCCGGCTGGCGGCGAATTCCAGGTCGGCATAGGTGGTGATGAGATCGCGCCCCCAGCGGCGCTCGATGATGGCGGCAGTTTTGGGCTGGGCGAGGGTCTGTTGGAGGAGGAGAGTGGAAATGTTCATGGGGAGGGGAGATGGGGAGGCAGGGGAGGCAGGGGGAGATGGGGAGGCAGGGGGAGATGGGGAGGCAGGGAGAGATGGGGGGATGGGGGAGATGGGGAGGATGGGGGAGATGGAGCGAAAGAAACTCGGTACTCAAAGTCCCTCTCCCTGAGGGCTACCGTGTACACACAAGTCAAGGTTGAGCTAGTTTCCATCCCAAGAAGATAGACTCAAACTTACGGAGCCCATGCACAAGTGTGG
>JASJDH010000387.1 GCA_030065175.1 Leptolyngbyaceae cyanobacterium MO_188.B28
AGCCCAAGTTGAAGGGTTCTTCGGCCAACTCAAACGCGGTTTGTTCAAGCGCCGCTAAGTCAATCTCCAGGGTTTTTGAGAAGTTCTTCAGGTAATCCTGATCGATTTTCACGCCCCGGTATTCCATTTCCGCCAGCACCGGCTCCAGAGGCTGTTCAATCTCTGTCAATAAGGCCAGTAAGTCGGGCAGATCGGCTAATTGCCCCGTCAATTTGGACATTAGCTGAAACGTGGTGAAAACATCCATTCCGCAGTAATTAGCGACGGATGGAATATCAATATCGGCAATGGTTTTGCCCTTAGGCACTAAGTCGGTATAGCTCTTTGCCGTAATGCCCAAATATCGCAGAGATAAATCTGCCAGATTATGTTTGGCTTCTGGGTTGAGTACATAACTGGCCAGCATCGTGTCGCAGACCACCCCTGTTAGGTTCACCCCCTGACAGCGCAGGACCAATCGATCATACTTCGCGTTTTGCAAGGCTTTGGGGTAATCGGCGCTTTCTAAAATGGGGCGTAGTGCGTCCAGCACCGTTTGAGTCTCCAATTGCTCTCCCGTTGCGTGACCCACCGGAATGTACGCCATATCCGAGAGGCCAGCGCCCCAACAGCAGCCAATACCCACTAGTTGTGCATCTCTGGGCTCCAGAGCCGTCGTCTCCGTATCCCAAGCAACTGGCGTTTGAGGATCTTGGAAGGTTTTCAACTGCTCCACTAGAGCTGTTAACTGATCGGCGGTGGTAATAATTTGAGGCTGAATCTCGACGGCGACGGGGGCTTGCTGTTGAGCTAGCGCTGTCTCTTCAGCGGTAAAAAAGGAAATATCGTCATCGTCCTCTGATGCGCCAGTCGTTTCCACCCCTTTAGCTGGGGCTTCTCCCCCAAAGGCGGCCTGCAGCGTGTTCAGTCGATTCAGGAAATACTGAAATTCCAGTGTCTTCAGCGCCGGAGCCACCACCTCTGGATCAAAGCCTGTCAGCTTAAAATCGCCTAGTTCCACCTTCAGTGGTACATCGACGACGATTCTGGCCAAATACTGGGAGTGATCCGCATCCGCCTGTCCGGTTTCCAGCTTTTTCTTAACCGCCCCTTTCATCTCCGGCACTGCAGCGTATATCTGTTCCAGAGAACCATACTGGGTGAGCAACTGAACCGCTGTTTTCTTACCAATGCCTTTGACGCCTGGAATATTGTCAGATGTGTCGCCGCAGAGCGCTTTATAATCCACCACCTGGTTCGGCGAAATCCCTAGCTTCTCTTGCACCTGCTGGACGCCGAATTCTTTAAGCGTCGACTGACTGCCTCCCTTCGAAAAGGTACTCCCTAAATGCAGGACTGTAATCTGCTCGTTGGGATCAATTAACTGAAATAGATCCTGGTCGCCACTGAGAATTTTGACCCGATAACCGGCGGCATGCGCGCGAGAAGCCAGAGACCCGATGACATCATCCGCTTCGTATCCCGGCGCTGTCACAATTTGCAGTCCAAAGTTCCCCAGTAGAGATTGCAAATTCTTGACATCTTCAATGAAGTCTTCGGGGGTTTCCGGTCGCCCGTCTTTATAGGTTTCATCGGCCTGATGGCGAAAAGTCGGTTGATCCAGATCAAACGCAACCGCTGCATAATCCGGCTTCTCCACCTCAATGACATCTAGCAGCGACTTCAGAAAGCCATAGCAAACGCTAGTGGGAATCCCCGTTGACGTCCGCAATCCCCCATCTCGACTGCGGGCAAAAGCGTAGTAGGACCGGAAAGCGAGGGAATGCCCATCCACCAACATTAGGGTCGGCATTGCAGTCGATTGTTCTGTTGAGGAAATCGGGGATTCAGCGGATGACGTCAAGGCAAATATTAAGACAAGCAACCCTCATATTATGGGTTAGATCTGGAAAATTATCTTTTTAGTCAGGAGACAGAAGTCTGACTCCTCGCCCTTGGGCCAAAAAAAATCGGACTCCTTGCGAAGACCGATTAAAGTAAGCCTTTAACTTACATTGTTCTCTCAAATTGGAGGAAACCGCACTGTTCATTCCCAAATTCACAGTGAGGCGGAAACAGAAGAATCTGCCCTCTGATTAGCATTGTATCAAGAAGTACAGAACTTTTGTTATAAAAGTTAATTAAATAATTTCCGCTATTTTGAGATCTTTCGATGAAGGCGGTGAAAACTGGGCGAAATTGCTTTGATTTATACGTCTATAGAGGCGCTGGACGCAAGAGACTTGATTAAGTGTTGACTGGCTCATTGCAGCTTTCTCTACAACACTCTCACAAAGTCTTAAATCACCATACCAGGTTTTGTGACTGGACCTAGATACCAGCTTGGGTTACGTGTAAGACTTAGCAAGTCGGCTTTCTTTGACACGTTTGCCAGTTTTCATCGGTTAGATCAAGGGTTCATTGGGGCTGACTGAGATATGGACAGCCCATTGCTTGCAAAATCCGTATCATCGCGATGACTAATCGCTACGATGACTTGCCGCGGATGTTTAGCTCAGCATCGGAATTTCAATCACAAACTTGCTTCCTTGTCCGGGGAATGACTCGTAGGTAAGGGTTCCACCGTGTTTTTCCTCTACGATTTGACGCACAATGAACAAACCTAGCCCCGTCCCTTGGCCGACGGGTTTGGTGGTGTAGAGATAATCAAAGGCCCGTTGTTTCACTGTATCCGTCATGCCGACGCCATTGTCTTGAATCTGGATGACGAGGGTATTGGCGTCCACAGTTTGCGACGTCTGAATGGTAATGCAAGCTGGATTGGCTTTAATCTGGTCTAAACTCCGATGATGGTTGGCCTCCTCCAAGGCGTCAATGGCGTTTGCGATCAGATTCATAAAAACCTGGTTGAGCTGGCCAGAAAAGCACTTTACTTCGGGTAAATCGCCATAGTCTTTGACGACTTTGATGTCAGACCGGGAACCGTTAGCTTCCAAGCGGTGTTTCAGAATCAGTAGTGTGCTGTCAATGCCATCGTGGATATTGCAGAGGGCTGGTCGATCGCAATCTGAACGAGAAAAACTGCGTAAGCTGACACTGATATTATGAATCCGGTCCATGCCCGTTTTCATGGAGGCAAGCAGCTTCGGCAGATCGGTTAGGATGTAGTCCAGCTCAATGGCTTCAATTCTGGCTTCAATTTCGGGTCCTGGGTTGGGATATTGCTTTTGATAAAGGTCAAGCAGACCCATTAAGTTCTGAATATATTCTTGGGCGGGGTCCAAGTTACCCCTGACATAGCCCAGCGGATTGTTAATTTCATGGGCTACCCCGGACACTAATTGACCGAGTGCAGATGTTTTTTCACTTTGGATCAGTTGCACCTGAGCTTGCAGCAATTCCTTCTGAGTCTGCTTGATTTGACGCACCTGTTGCAGCGTTTTTTGAATCGTGATTTCCAAATCCTCAACATCGAAGGGTTTCATCACAAAGTCAAATGCGCCTGCATTCATCGCCGCTCGGATATTGTTCATATCTCCATAGGCGGAAATGACAACAGTCTTAAAGTGGAGTTTTAATGCATTTAGCTGGTGCAACAAGTCAAGACCACTCATCCCTGGCATATTGATATCAGTTATCACCAAGTCTAAGTCTGGATGCGCCGAGACTTTTTTCAGCCCTTCCGATCCGTTGACGGCAAAAATAAATTCAAGTTCTTTCTTCTGGATCTGACGATAAAAGAGTCTACCGATCAAATCCTGCATATCCAACTCATCATCGACGACTAAGATTTTGCTTGACATTGTTTCAGAACCTGAGTGATGAATCGGGTCTGAACGGATTACATGATTGAGATGAACAGCCTAAAGCTAACTGTTTACTTACTACTAATTGTGCGAGGTAAATGTTAGGAGAATGTGATGTAGGTAGCGCACTCTCACCCAAGCATTTGAGCACTCACTTTACCCTGCTGGGGCTGTCCCCAGAGAATTCGCTCTTGTTTATAAATTACCATGCCCGGTCTAGCGCCTTTGGGTTTGTAGACATGTTTAGGCTTGGTGTAGACTACGGGCGCTTGGTCTGCTTGTCGCGCGCGGCTAAAGTAGGCGACCAAATCGGCGACAAATTGCAGGTCTGTTTCTTCTGGCTCTGAACCGGGTTCTAAGCGCAGCAGGGCGTGGCTGCCTGGAATTTCCTGGGTGTGGAACCACAGGTCATAATCGGTGGCGACTCGAAAGGTCAATTGATCGTTCTGCAGGTTGTTTCGTCCAATCAAGACTTCAAAGCCTTGGGGCGTGCGATAGCGGTGGAAGCTGCTGAGCTTGGCTTGCCGCTGAGACAAGATCCGCTGATTGGGGTCGGCTAAATACCCTTGCTGAATCAGTTCATCGCGGATATCTGAGATCGCTAAAACGTCTTCCGGCGTCTCATAGGCTTGGAGCGGTAACAGGGACGCCTCCACTTGCTCCAGATAATCAACTTCCGCCTGGACTTCCGCCATTAGGGGCTCTACCGCCTGTCGGGCCCGTTTGAGTTTCTGGTGCTTTTTATAGAGGGCTTGGGCGGTTTGGATAGCGGTTTTGTCTTGAGGCAGTTCAATGTCGACGGACTCCCCCGTGGCGAAGTCGGGGAGGCTGATCACCGTCATTCCAGGCCGCCAGGTATGTTGATAGGCCATCAATAAATCGGCCCGCTGACGATACTCATCTGCTTGGTCTGATTGATGGAGGCGGGACTCAAATAAGTCTGCTTTTACCCTCAGCTTGGTCAGAAGAGACCGCAGCTTTTGGCTCAGTTGATGTTTCAAGCGGCTAAATGCCTGCCGATTGAGTTGATCGGTGTAGTACTCGGTCAGCAATTGCTGCACTGAGGCGGCTGGGGTTGTGATTCCCCAACCGAGCACCGTATAGCCGTCTTGTCGATGGCCGGGCTGAAAGGTTTCGTCCGCCAGGGCCTTAAGCCAGGCGCGCCAGCCGTCGAAAAGCCGTCGCCAATCGCGATCGCTGAGACTTTCGGTGGATTGGTCTGGGTCGAGCTCCGCTGCTTCGATCAGGCTGCGCGCCAGGGACGAGCTTATGCCACTGTAGGGTTTTAGCAACATCCGTTTGAGCGGCCCCGGAATTAAACTTATCCGCTCCCGCCAGCGCTCTTGGGATTCTTCTAAGTTAGGAAAGGGGCCGGTGAGGGAGGGGGGTGTGAGATAGGGTTGGCCGGTGAGGAGGGGGCGAACGCTGGATTGTTTTTCGCTCACCTGATGGGCGACGGTGACGATCTGATGGTCCGCTGTGGTCAGAATGACATTGCTGTACTTGCCCATAATTTCTACATAGAGATGCCATTTGGGCGGGTCGCCGGGTCTTCGGGCGAATTGCAAATCTAAGGTGCGCTCCCAGGGAGACGTCACTGCGATTTCGGTTAAGGCTAAGCCGTTGATCTGGTGCTTGAGCTGCTGACTAAAGGTGAAGGTGTCTGGAATGCGGGGCGGCGCTTCACCGATATGAATCCGGGCGGCTTCGGGATGCCAGGATAGGGTGAGCCAGCTACGCTGCTTTAGGGTGCGTAGGGCCAGACAGAGGGTGGCGCGATCGCGCTGATAGACCTGCTCGCAGCGGGCGGGTAACCAAGCTGCTCGAAGTTCGCTACAGGCGGCGGCGAGGGTGGTGAAGTCGACGGGTTGCACAGTGGTGTCAGTTGCAATCTAAACAAGCGCAATTGGGAAAAATTGCCAATTTTCTGAACTATCTTCTCAAAAGTTTTGAATACTAGGGACTAAAAGGCAAATTATAAGAATTTCCTGGGGATTAACCTTGTGGGTCTTGATTTTTTGCAGATACCATTGAGCTATCTACCCGATTTTAGATAACCCACTCGGTTCAGTCGCTTATCACTATGGACATTAAGCTGATCAATATTGGGTTTGGCAACATCGTGTCAGCGAACCGAGTTATTGCCATTGTGAGCCCAGAATCTGCGCCCATTAAGCGAGTTATCAATGATGCCCGAGAACGCGGAGAATTGATTGACGCGACCTATGGACGCCGCACCCGAGCGGTGATGGTGATGGACTCTGGCCATATTATTCTCTCAGCGATTCAACCAGAAACCGTCGCTAATCGATTCATTGTCAACAAAGATCTATCCGGATACTCTAGCTAAGTTTAGGGTGTGGGAACCAGCCAGTAGTGGTCTGACACAGCCAAAATAGCGCCTTGGCGTAGGGTGTCGTATAGCCCAAGGGGCATCTCAGAAAAGCGAAGCGTAACGCATCATATCAAAGGGTTCTGGCGCTTATTCAGCCATCCAAAAATTGCCTCACGTTAGCTGTGTCAGTCCACTGCAAAACTGGCGGTAAACGTGCGCGGGGAGCGAGATCCCGGGGTTCTTCAAGAACCCCGGGATCTGATCTGGGGGCGGAGCTGGCGGAAAACGCCCACAGTCGCGCCAGTAGTGGTGCGCCACAGCTAAAATGGCGCGATTGATGTTTATTGAGTTGGCGTGTACCAGCGAACCAAGTCGTAGGTTTTTGGGGCAATCGGTAAGTCGCTCATAGTCTATGGTTCAGAAATCTAGGGTTAGCGTCAGAATTCTAACTCTCTGATTTCCTAAAAAATTTTTTGAGCGCTTTGCGCTTAGGGAATAAAGGAACAAGAGCAAAGGGCAAAAGAGCAGAGGGCAAAGAATCAAGAAGAAGTCCTCGCCGAAACCCGCACAACCCGCAGGCCAATAGAGTTGTACCTGATGTCCGGACCGCGCCTGCCGCGGTGCGCGGAGCGGCAGTTGACCGGAGTGTTGTACCAGGAGCTCCCGCGGCGCGAGCGATATGAATCATCTCCCTCAGTTTCCCAGGCGCTTCCATCAGAAGGAGCATCCTGGTAGTTCTCATGCCAATGATCCAAGCACCATTCCCACACATTCCCATGCATGTCATAAAGGCCAAAGGCGTTGGCTATCTTAAAACTGCCAACGGGAGTAGTCTGCTTACGATACTCGCCCTTGGGTCCAGAATCATAGCTATAATTGCCGTCGTAGTTCGCTAAGTCGGTCGTCAGAGTTGGCCCAAAATGGAACGGGGTTGTCGTCCCAGCCCGACAGGCATATTCCCATTCCGCTTCACTGGGCAAGCGATATTCTTGACCTGTTCTCTGAGATAGTCGCTGGCAGAACTCGACAGCGTCGTACCAAGACACCTGCTCGGCGGGGCGGTCATCCCCCTTAAAATTCGATGGGTCGGAGTCCAGGTCTCGTTCGACTTTTGGTAGAGCCGCCACAGCCTTCCATTGGGCCTGCGTCACCGGGTGCTTGCCCATCCAAAAGGACTTCACAGTTACCGAGTGCTGGGGACGCTCATCTCCATACCCTTTACCTTCAGGTGAGCCCATCTGAAAGCGACCGCCTGGAATCATCACCAGTTCTAGACTAACTCCCTTGCCTAATAACACTTCCGTCTGGTATTCAGCCTGCTTTGTCTGCCGATCTGTCACCTTTCCTTTGCCATCGACAGTAACTACCTCATACTCAAAAGTTGAATCAGTAGGGGATGGCGAAGGCGAGGGCGTTGGGGGTGAGACTTTTTCACCGCGAGTCTCATCTGGTAAAGGAGGAAACAAAAGTTTATGCTTCTTCAGAATGTCTTGCACATCCTGATCCCGAAGCTTCAATACCTGGAGCAAGTAGCGCAAATCCTCAATTGTTTCTGTTCCTCTCTCAGGATCAAACTCCAGAGCTTCTTTCACCGCCTGTTCAAATTCCGTCAGTTTCTCCCGAAACTCCTCGTAGGGTTGACAGACTTCCGTTTCAATCTGTTTTGCCTCTTCCGGGGATAGTCCCAATTGCGCTTGTCGTCGTTTGAACCCTCTCCGTACAGTGGGAGAAATCTTCCCTCGCCTTCGTTTAACCTGCGCTTCCACCTCTTTGCGATAGATTAACGCCTTATCGTCCACCGGCGTCTGCGCCAACACAATCCGGTAGCCCTCACCTTCCTTCAGCGAAATAATCTTTGGCTCCATGGCGGGGGCAGATTCTTGCACCTTATCCTTAGCATAGCGATGCAACTCATCCACCGAAATTTTCCTATCGCCATCCAGGTCAGCTGCTCCCGTCCGAATCCCTTCCGTCAAGTAACGGGTGTAAACCGATAGCTCCGAGTCCTTCTGCTCAAAGGAATAGTCCACCGAATTGGTTGAAGTCAGGACCACGCGTCCTTCTGCCTGGGCAATCAACTGCCCCTGCAAATCAACCATGCCATCGTCCTTGGGAATGACATCCCCAAAGGCCCCACTAAAGCAGCAGTCCAGAATCATCACCTGCCGCTTCGCCTTGCAACGGTTCATCCAGTTATAGATATTTCGAGCCGCCACTGCCGTTGAGGTAAGCAGGCTACCCTTTTTTTTGCGGGTATCCCGGGCGGCAAAGTAGAGATCGCGGCGGTCATCTTTCAGACCATGTCCGGAGAAGAAAACCACACAGGTATCATCTGCTTTTCGATCCGCAAACCACACTTCCAGTCTTACGGCCAAATCGTTGCGGTTGGGATTGAGCAACGTTTCAACCTCAAACCCACCCATCTTGGGGTTCTGCAACACCTCTGCCAGAGCTTCCGCATCCTTAGGCGAAGCGTTCAAGTTTTCCAGACTCTCGCCATATTCCCCCACCCCAATCAGCAGCGCATACTTTCCCATTTGGGCCTATTATTCCTCTGCCCCTTGCTGTATCCGCAACCGCAACATGGCTAATCTCTCCGCCCCTTGCAGCGCCTGTTCAAACTCGGCCTGATTGCGATGGTCAAATTTAACAGTAGTTCCGTCAGCATCTTCGTAGCTAAAGGTTAAGGTCTTCCCATAGAATCGGATTCCCAGCCAATCCACCGCCTTCTTGATATTTTCGCGGTTCACTTCCGTCATCAGGACGCCCATGATAAAGGCCGCCGCTCCAGATTTAGCCCTGTCGGGCAACTCCTCTTCTCTGGCGAGTCTGGCGTCCTCCACCAGCTCGCCGCCTTGCATCTCATCGCCAAGGTCTAGAGAAAATTGCTCCAGTTCTTCCCGTTCCAGATCCAGGCCCGCCTCATTCAGATCGATGAATAGTTTCAGACTGTCTGACATCAATCAGTCCTAGACGTTCTACTACTGCGAACCATTTTAGATTGTGGATTGCGAATTTTGTATTAATAATAACGCGATGTGCAACTTTCTCTCTCATAAGCCAATTTGCTTGTATCAACCTCTATTCAGAGGTTTCGGCCTGATTTGGGCATTTAGACAAC
>JASJDH010000388.1 GCA_030065175.1 Leptolyngbyaceae cyanobacterium MO_188.B28
GTCTCCTCGCCTTTTTTCACAATTTTCTAACTCACATAATCCGTTTAATTGGCGCCGAAACTGATCTCAGTTTGCTGAACCCCTTTAATTCTGATAATTGGGCAGGATTACTGATCGCATCTTTCCTCATCCTGGCGGCAATTATTGGTAAGCTCTTGGCAGGATTGCTTACCCTGAGTCAAGCTCCCATCAATCGTATAGCGATTGGAGCAGGTATGATTCCAAGGGGTGAAGTTGGGTTAGTGTTTGTCGGATTAGGAATCGCCACAGGTGTCCTGAGCAAGGCTTTGGAGGTGGGACTCTTCCTCATGGTGATTACCACAACTTTCATCGCGCCTCTGCTCCTGCGACTGATTTTTCAATCCCCAAACTCCGCCCTGGATGACAGTGAGGGGAAACCCACCGCCTAGCCGCTAAAGATTTTTGGCGGGTGCAGATGATTGCAGGCATCTTGCCATTAATACTAAATGACAAGATGCATCAGCATAATGACTGCGATACTCCATGTGGAAATAGCAGCATACTTCAAGGTCCGAGAGACATCGTTTAGTCGCTGCCGATTGGCATTATAAGTTTCCGCTAGATTTGCCAGCATCTGTAGCTGATAGTCCTGGGGGGATAAGGCCAGATAGACTTCCAATACTTTTCGATCTTGAAGGTTAGGGCTAACAGCGACCTGACGGGGTAAAAACGCCCGAACTAACAGGGTAATACTCACCAAGAACGCCAGAACTTCAGCCAGACTAAACCAACCAGCATGGATCAACAGTCGGGAGATAGTGAGGCTGGTCAGTAGGGCTCCGTTGGCGACAAAGAGAATATTGAGCTTTGTGGTCAGAATGTGACTTTGCTCTTGCTGCTCTTGCAGGACAAGATGTATATCCCTTGCCGCCAGATCGAGGGTTAAAGGGTCAGGAGCGACTTTACGTTGAACCTTACTGGCTTGAGCTGCCTGTAGGGAGGCAGGGACAGGAACAATCTCGCTTTTTACTTCTATCTTTTCTAAGGCTGAAAGTATAGAGGAAGTCTCAATTGTGTTGTTTATCTCTAATTTCTCTGAAAGGGTATTGACGGCGGCATTCATTCTAGGTTCGGGGTTCAAATCAAGGAGGCGGGGTTCAGGGTGCGATCGCGAAATCTCCGGGATTGAGTTCAGCTTGGCTAAGGTAAGGTCAGATGGGCAACGCTGTCGAGCACACTTCGGCATTGTGTATCGCTTCAAGCATCAGAATTATCCCTGATGCTTACCCATCAAGAACGATAAACATGACCTGACAGCTGCAGAACGCTCAGGGAATTATCCTCTGAACGACGACAGCCTATAAAGCTTTTGTTCACCCGAATTCCCAAAGGATTTCTTTGAAGGAAAAGACCCTTGGTTTCTTGCATCGGCTGTAACAAAGACCTGCAAATATTAGGAGAAGGAATATCTCTGGCGGTAAAGCCAACGCTATGTTTGGCTATAACTCTAGTTAATCCTACCTCACTTCAGCTCACCCTTGATGGAGAACCCATCTAGTAAGCCAATGCTTAATTCGCAATTCTATACAATCAATATACGCTCTGAGTTAGTCCATACTCTGACTTCGCAATAAAGCTTTAGCACTAAACGTCAGTCGGTCACGTAGCTACTGATGTCGTTGCGCTTCCTCGCATGCTTTCTGGGTGGCGGACGCTCTATTTTTGGCTAATATTGGCATGGTTTAAACTGGTTAGCGAGGGTAACACTTTGAACAGGGTCAGACATCACAAAAGCTTATTCATCAAGGGTTCGAAACTTTGATGATTGACCGAAAGTGTCACCCTCGTTTGAACCAGGCCATCAATTGGGGATGATTACGACAAGCATTCGGACTACGCTAATCGGCCAAGAGTGTCACCCTCGTTTGAACCAGGCCAAAATTAAGAATTAAGCACTCACCAAATGGGACTCTGGCAAACTGACAGCAGAGATTTCATCTTCGTAGATGCCAGCTTGGATGGGTTTGTAGATTAATTCGTACCAGGCCTTGCCGATTTGAGCCTCGAAGTCTTGTTGCGGGCATCGCATAAACAAGTGCAAACATTTGGCGGACTTACCTGGCAAGAGTCGCCAGGCAATACAGTTTTCATGTCCTCCATGAGGGTATTCGACAGTCTCCACGTTAACATCCGTCGCAAATCCATAGCCGGGATAAGGAGTTGCGACTGAGCCGATGGCGAACCATCCGGGCGCATGGGGAGGCTGATAAAGATGCGGCTGAGGCCCCAAATTCATATGAGTAAAGTAGTGCGCCGAAAAGTTGGGATTGACGGCCTCTGCTCCTCCAAACGCCCTATCTTCCTCCCCCTTGGGTTTCCCTTTCACGAACAGCTCTTCAACTAGATAATTGGCCCTAGCATATAGGCTAATGACGCGATACAGTTCACAGATGAGATGGCGGTTATTGCCGGTGATGGGGTCAGGCCCCATATAATCGAAGGGCTCTGACGCGAGGGTGATCCGAGCCCGAACGAGACCGCTGGATTGGGAGACCAGTCGATAAGGATGATTGAATAGGCTTACTTCATAGCATGGCGGCTGAGTGGGATGGGGAGGGCCAGGTAATTGCAGTTGGGATATCTGTAAACATCGCTTTTCTGGGTCCTGCCCCATCCATTCGCCAGCGGCGGCCCGGAAGGGGTCGAGCATTTCTTGGCGGTCAAGTTGAATACTGGTGGCTGAACCCGCGTACCAATCGCGACGGTCATTCTCTGGCGCTGGAATCAGGTTGATCCAGACAATCAGGCGGTTATTGACAAGTCTGACTCCCCGCGCCCGCCCATCTGTCCCATGGATCACCTCCACGCTGGCTTCTCCCAGGCTTTGCGGCATGGGTTGACCTGAGGCGACTCTGATAAATCCCGAGGTGATTGAGTCATCTAATGACGGTGGAATTGTCCGGTCCAAGAAGAAGGTGAGAACATCCCGACTGGGATCGCCGGGATCCACGGAGTCAACTTGGGCCAAGAGCGGGGTGTGGGTGCGATCGCGAAGATCGCTTAAAAGAAGTTCCTGGGAGGAAATATGAAATTGCTGAGCGATGGGCCGCCAGGGTAAGATAACAGGACCACTTCGCCAGTAGTCAGAGGGATTGGAAACGGCCAAAAGGTTAAGCACTGACATGGCTCTTGCACTCTCTGAGCGTTACGATGTGTCGACAAATTTGGGTTGTTAAATCAGGGCTGGAACTTAACGAAGTCTTCCCTAATTCTGGACTTTAGGTTGAAAATTTGAGGAAGTTGTGAGAACTCTGTTTGAAAGTCTCAGAATTCAGTACTTATTCTGTTATTCTCAATATTATTGAGAAATTTCTCATTAGATACAACGAAGAATTAAAACTTTCAGGGCTTTATCCCGGTTCTCTTTCTCAATAAATAACATTGAGATCTCAGTTCTGACAGTTTCCTTTGTGTAGAAGGCGCACAAAGGTCTTTATAGGTTAACTAGGGATTGAAAGCGGGGATCGTCGCGTAGGTTGTCGAAGGCAGAATTTTCACGAGCAGCTGATTTCCATTGATCAGGGTCAAGCCAAATCGCTTTTTGTACCGCTGAGATTGCATGCTCAATCTCGCCAAGTTGGGCATAGCACTGGGCTTTGAGATACCAGCAAACAGAGAAATCCAGCTGAATTGCAATGGCTTTGTCAAAACTCTCTAATGCTTGTTCAAATTTTTCTAGCCCCATCATCGCCCAACCCCGAGCACCCCAGGCCTCATGCTTATCCGGTTTGAACTCGATGGCCTTGTCATAGCTCGCGATCGCCTCTTCTTTGCGCCCTAAAGCAGATAATGCGCTACCACGGTTATTCCATGCTTCGTGGTAATCCCCCTTGAGTTCAATGGCTTGGTTAAAGCGATTAAGCGCCGCTTCATTTTTATCAGAAGCACGAAATAATCGACCTAACTCTCGTAATAGCTTAGCTTTATGTTCTGAGCCATTAGGAATTTCATCTAGCCAAGATTGAATTTCTAAAATTTTTTGATTTCTGTCTGCTGGACATAGGTTTCTATAGTGTTCATGGTCAGCATTTTGTAAAATCTCTGTAACTGTCTCTATACGCTGGGTACACTCATCTTCTAAGGTAAAAAACCCGGTACTCCAATCAAAAAAATCGGGGGCGCAACGAATGCAATACTTGATGGCGTAGAACGGCAGGACGAAGACAAAGTAGAGATGTCCAAACTGATCTCTAAAGCGCTCCCGCTGCCGGTTAAGGTAAATCAATATCGGCGGCGCCGTATTCAGATAGTAATAGGGCATGGTTCAAACAAGGGTAACACTTTCAGTCAATTATCGAAGCCTCGACCCTTTGCCGAATAAGCTTTTGTGAGATCTGACCCGGATCATAGTGTCACCCTATCACTATCCAGTTTGAACCATGCCTAGCACTGCCTTTACCTTGGTATCACTCTAGAGGTTTTAGCGCACTGTGCAAATGTTGAGTTAGATGTTTTGGGTGGGCTTTAGTCAAAGACAGTGAGTCACATTGTTGAAAATGACAGAATTGTGTGATGGCGTCTACAAATGCAGCAATGACTAAATCTTCATCAAAATTATGTTGTTCCAAATGTAGTGATTTGATCTCTAAATGGCTGATTTTTCGATGGGCTTTACAATCCACCCGCCCAATAAATTCATCACGGAAAAGTAGCGGCAGGCAAAAGTAACCATACTGACGTTTTGCTTCGGGTACATAACATTCTAACCGGTAGTCGTATTGAAACAGTGCTTTGAGCCGTTCTCGCTGAATGACACTATTGTCGAATGGCGAAAGAATCAGCATGCGGTTGTTCAACCGGGGAAGCGGGCGTTCGAAGGCGCCCGTTTCCAATATAAATACTTCGCCACTGCTCACTTGTACTTGTTCTAAAGTACGCTGCGCCAACCTTTCGTTTACCAAAGCTTTTACAGCTTTGCGTAGTTCAGCATTTCGGCGCTGGTAGGTCAGCCCCTTGAGTGAAGCCAACCCATGGCAGCGCAACTGTTGATCTACAATGTGCGCCGAAAATTCTTCCATGCTGGGCATTTGTAAATTTACGTGAGATGGCAGCACCCGCTCGGTCAGGTCATATGTTTTCTGGAAACCTTCGCGGGCGCTGACCATTAGGTCGCCCTCCATATACAACTGTTCGAGCGCCTTTTTGGCTGGCTTCCAGTCCCACCAGCCTGCACCTTTTGTGGTGTTAGTTTCTATATCTCGGGATCGTATCGGGCCATCTGACCGTATGCGCGCCAACAGTTCACCCATGAGCTTCTGATCACGGGTTCTATACCAATGGGTTTGGCCGCTTTTAATGGCGTGTTTATAGGGTAAGGAGAAGCGAAAATTGGCGATGGGGAGAAAAGCCGCCGCGTGCGCCCAATACTCAAAAATGTCGCCATTGAGCAACATTTGATTTGTCATGGCTGGCTTAAACTTAGGCACTCTAGAGTAGAAAACATGATGGTGTGCTCGTTCCACCACCGATATGGTGTCGATCTGTACATAACCGATATGGTTAATCGCTTTACGCGCCCCCGCTAAACCACGTCCATAGGGCTGAGCCTGCAGCAAACCTTGGGCAGCCAGGGCAAGGCGGCGTAAACGCGCCTGCTCTTGTGGATGTTTAATTTCAATCATGGTCATACTTACCGCATATCGGCCCGGTTCGCCCGTGGCAGATTATCTCACCATACTGGCTAATCGACTGTACTCCATCGGGTGCAACCGGATAATGGGGGGACGAGCTTGATGGATTGCGGCTTCGATTCCTCGTCGTTCGGGAGGTTTCGCTGGGTAGCGGCTCGGTCTGCGGCGGCGGTGCTTGTCGTAGATGCGTATGGCTGACGGGCAAGGTCGAGGCCGCGGTCAAATTCGCAAAGCGCAACTATTTCAGCCGGGCTCACTACGGCTCGTCAGGGCTTGCGGAACAGGTACATGGCCCAGCCCAGGCAGTCGCGCCCCCAGCGCAGGTAGGCGTCCCTGCTGGTGTGGACTTTGTCGAGGAGCTCTTTGGTGTCGAGATCTGCGGGGTGGAGCTCGGCGTAGCGCTCGGCTGCCTGCCATTGGAGGCCCTCATAGCGGTCCCAGTCGTCCTCGTTCGAGACCGCGGCGTAGAGGAAGGCGAGGCCGAGTTCGACACCGGTCTTCACGTTGGACTCGTGGGTGCCGTGCTGCTCGCGTTCGAGGTCGACCATCTTCACGTATTCGTGGGTAGGGTCTTGCTTCCAGTAGGGCTCGCCGACGAGGACGAGGCCACCGGGTTTGGTCATTTTGGCCAGGGCTTCGAGGGCGCCTTTGTGGCCCTCGTAGATCCAGGAGCCGCCGATGCAGGAGGTCATGGTGAAGATGGGTGGCTCGGTTGGTTCGTAGGCGGCTCCGTCCATGTGGAGCAGTTCGATGCGCTGGGACAGTCCGCGGGTTCCGACTTTCGCCCGGGCCTCGGCGATGGTGTAGGGCGAGGCGTCTACGCCGGTGCCCAGCACGGCGTAGCGTTCGGCGAGCAGGCAGAGGAACTCGGCCTTGCCGCAGGCCACGTCCAGGATGTGGTCGCCTTCGGCCAGGCGCAGCAGGTCGACCATTTCCTTCGTCTTGGCCAGGCTCATGGGGTTCATGACCGTGTGGTCCTTGTGCGTGATGGCGAAGTATTTCCACATGTCCATGGGAGGTCCTCTCTGAGTGATGGCGCGGGTCGCCTCATCATAGACGAAAGCGCCACCTCGTGGGGCGCCTTCGGGAACCGTCAGTGAGAGTCAGTGAGGGGAGCCTGGCGCAGCCGTGCGATCAGGGCCAGGCTTGGGGCGGCCGCGGCGTGATCTGTCAGCTTCGATCGAATCTCTATCGCGCGCATCGGCCGAGGGCAAGCGCACGGAGGCGCGGTTCAGCACTGGCGTGTCCGCTGACTCGCTGACAGCTCGGACGTTGCTGTGGGTCACACGATGGAGCTGCTTAGCAGCAGTGAGCCTGACGTTCTGCAAGCTTGCCATTCCGCTGATGAAGGAGGGAGCTGGCCCTCCGGCACGAGCCGACTCTTCCGGCAGACGAAACGCAGGAACAGGAAGGAGCGCTGCGGCACGACCTAACGTTGCCCATCACCCGCCGCAGATATCCTTAGAACACCTTTCAGCGGTCGGTGTGCATGGGCGTTGTTAGGCTGCGATTGCTTGTTTCAAGAATTCTACGCATGGTGCGTTCCTAGAAGTTTATCGGTGGAATGATATGAGTCAGTCCAGGAACGCACTACAACAATGGCGATCGCACTGTAGAACAGATTTAAGATTTGTGAAGGATAAGATGTTCCCATAGACCAACGCTGGTGTGTAAGTTGGCGCAAAATTTACTGGCTCAAATACTTTAGTAATGAGCTGAGTAGGATTCCGCCATCCATCAGAATGTTCTCGAAAAAGGACGGATGAAGGTCTTCAAAGTGAGGTGAGTAAAATAGTAGGCATGCTGCAATCGTGTGAGTAAAAGGAGGATTCCATGACTCTGAAGGACCAGATTGGTAGTTTTTGTTGGTGGAGTTTAATGACCAAGGATGTTGAGCACGCCAATGATTTTTATCAAAAGCTGTTTGATTGGAAACTGAGTGAACTTGACATTCCGGGGCAGGGCAAATCGACTATTTATGTCGCGGGTAAAGGTGGATTTGGTAATCCTGTCCCGCTGGAGGCCGACTTTTCTGGCCCCAGTCACTGGATTGCCTATATCACGGTAGAAAACGTAGATGAAGCCTGTGAACAGGCAGAAAAAATCGGTGGAACAGTCTGTGTGCCAGCTTTTGATATTCCCTCTATTGGTCGAACCGCTGTAATTAGTGATCCGGTTAGAGCAGCATTTCATGTTTTTACGCCTGCTACAGATGAGGGGGAACTCAACATGATTGGTGATGGCCCTGGGGAAATCTGTTGGATGGAACTGATGGTGGATGATCCGACTCCCCTACTACCGTTCTATGCCGAAATGTTTGGTTGGAAATTTTCGGAGCCGATGCCCATGAATGGGGGTGAGTATATCAGTCTTGAGATCAATGGCGATAAAGTCGGCGGTCTCATGAAGCGACCTCCAGATGCGCCTAAGACGCCACCCCTATGGATGAACTACTTTTCAGTGAAATCTGTGGATGAGTGGTCAGAAAAAGTCGAAGCTCTGGGTGGCCAAATAGTGATGCCAAAAATTGAGATTCCAGAGACTGGATGGTTTGCTTGTATGGAGGATCCCACTGGTGCACTCTCCTATCTCTTTGAGTTAGCCAGCCAGTAAAACAATTCAGGTTCATCAGATGAAGACTCATAACAACCAGCGTAACCGAGCGGCATTATTAGAGCTTACTTGCAAAATGTACTGGATTTGCTGCTCCGGCTCACGCATTTGTTATGCCACGCGATTGTAGATATACATCTCCGTGCAGCCAGACAGGCGCGCCTTGCCAAGTAGACTCAAGCGCTGATTTCCACACTGCTGTGACTGCTTCCGTATCGATCTTGCCGTGTAATGCTGCGATCGCAGCTCGGGTTTCAGCATCGTATATTGCCAGTGATCCACCTCGGAAAAAGTTGTGCTGTCCAGGTAAGGGGCCACCGGTCGGATCGATTTGCTGCAAAGCAATGAGGAATTGAGCAAGTTTGACTGCGAACTGGCCCAAATCTTCGATGCAATCAATGGTAGCGTTTTTGCCTTCGAGCCAAAGATAAACGGACCAGTTCCATGGATAATTCTCACCAACCTGTCCCATCGCTAGCGGCACAGGAATGGGAAGTGGGAGCAAACGTCCGCAAATGAGCTGCTGCGATTGAAGTAGCACTGATTTTCTGAAACCACAATACTTCATGAAACACTCAAAACGTTATTTTTCACGTGGTTGTAGCAGTCAGCTCCATTTGCTTTGTTAGGCTGATATGACTCCACTCCCAGTATTTATTCTCTTCCAAATCTGTCACAAAGGAACTTTGCCGCATTCGCCGGCCCATCCCACTTCATAAGCTCCTGTTGAAATTTAGTTACTTCTTCTTTGGCTCTAGCGTCGTTTAGCAGTTTGTCGATTGCATCAAGCACAGCAGATGCTGTGACTCTTTTTTTATTGAGACGAATGGCAAACCCTTTTCTTACACAAGCATCCAAGTTGGCTTGTTGTTCCGGATGCATTCCTATGCCTACAATTGGCGTTCCTGACAGGCAAGCGTTCATG
>JASJDH010000389.1 GCA_030065175.1 Leptolyngbyaceae cyanobacterium MO_188.B28
GAGTTCCTGTCGCTCCTCTTCTGTGAGATCCACAACATACTTCTTAGGCATTGGAGTGAGGGTAAATGCAACCTCTCCAGTTTAAAAAAATAACCCGTCAAAAGTCGATTGACAGAGTACTAGGCCGCAAGCCGACATGAGACTTTATTAACTCGCCATAGTCTTAAAGCAGTGACAGACCTATGGAGCTACAGATAGAATCCACCGGTCGCTTCATAATTTAGTAACATTTAAATATGTAAGTTCGGACTCCTAAAGTGCGATACATTAGGATACTTAGTTGATCAGGACTTCCTCTGGAGAAAATTGCTGGACAGAGCTAGAAGTGAGACTTTGAAAAGACTTGCATTAAATTGAGTGAGCGCAGCTTACAGGGATTTTAGGCGGCTCTGACATGATTATGGGAGTGGTCGCTCGCGAAGACGACCTAAGGAAGGTATTTATATGAGATGGGTTAAAGTTCTCCCCCAAACTGAGCTGCCGCAGGGGACGCGGCAGGTGGTTAAAGTCGATAAACAGGCTATCTTACTGCTCAATCACGAAGGTCAAATTTACGCTGTAGATAGCATCTGTCCTCACATGAGAGGTCCTATGCAAAAAGGCAAGGTGACTGAAGATGGGGCGATTGTCTGTCCCTGGCACAAAAGTGCTTTTGATCTGCGTAGCGGCGATGTTAAAGAGTGGAGTCCCTGGCCGCCTGGGGTGGGCAAAGCTCTGGGCATGATATCGCGAGAAAAGGCGCTGCCAACCTTTCAAACCCGAATAGAGGAAGACAGCATTTGGGTTGGTCTGGAAGAGGTATAGATTTCAGAATAATCCTGCTATCTAGAATCTATCTGGGGGCTCCAACTTAAAACGGGACATGCCAGTAGAGAAGGAATACAGAAGTCAGAAGTCAGAAGTCAGCCAGGAACTGGATTCTGTCTCCTGTCTCCTGAATTCTTGCCCTGTTAGAATGTCCCAGCTTAAGTTGATACCCTATCTGGAATTCTGAGAAATGCGCATCCACATAGGCAACTGACGCTCACCACCACCTGTTATGCGCTCCAGGGCGGTGTTCATCTCTAGGCGGACATCAAATTCATTTTCAAGCTCAATGGCTTTTTGCAGCGCTCCAATCGCCGTTTCATCACCCATTTCATTCATAAAGCGCGCAGCTCTCCAACGCACCAATTTTGAACTGTCCTCTAAAACTTTGCACATCGTCGGGATGGCCTGGACATTCCCCAAATCACTCAAGGCGTCTCCCGCAGTACGCCTCACCACGACTGAGCTATCATTAATCACCACTTGGCTCAGCGGTTCCAAAGCTTCCGGCCTTTCACTGGAGCCAAGGAGGGCGGCCGCCCAGCGGCGAATGGTTGCTTTTTCGTCATCTAATGCCTTCACTAAGGCGGGGAAAGTATCCGCATTAATTTCTAGCTTTTGGATGGCCTTGAGTCTCACTTGCCATTCAAGGTTGTTCAGTTGGGTCAATAAATCTTCTTGTCTAGTTTTTTCACCGGTGGGCGCGGGTGCTTGTGACTCGGCGTTAGCGTTAGTGCTAGCCATGGCTGCTTGTTCCAAACTGGCCAATTCCGCTTGATCAATTAGACTCGCCACCTCATCCGCCACCATCTTTGCGACTTCCTCGGGTTGTCCATGACGGGGTGGGTGAGGCTCCCAGTGGCGCTCTTTAACATAGTTAGCCCCCGTAGCCATTAGAACCCGTTGTAGCGCTTGATTAAAACTTTCAGGCAGATTCACTCTTGCTTGTTCATAAGCCCCCAGGGCCCGAACTTGCGCAGGAATGCCACGAAAGACTAGGACGGCGATCTCTACTTCCCCTAAATCTAAACGAGTGTCGGCAACGGTAGGGGCGTCAGAAGCCTGCGGGTTAGTGAGTAATTCAGTATCGGCATTGTCAGCGACGCCAAGCAACTGGGCGGCTTCAGAGAGGATCGGTCGCCAGTCAGTATTGCCTTTTCGAGTCAGGGTAATGAAGTAAGGGGCCAGAAAAGCCTCCCGGACTCCCTCAATCTCAAGCAACTGCTTCACTGCATCCGGGACATTTTCGAGGGATTTTCCCCTTTGTAGGGACAAGGGTTTTTCAACCACCTGTTCATCCAAGTTGAGCTTCATGCAGTTGGGATTGGGTGTGGTTTCTAGCGAAGAGAGCTTCATCGGGCGACTCCTAATCGAATCGAATAAGCTGCTGCTTCAAACTTACCGCAAGTTTTGAGTTAGGTAATGCGATCGCTGTTGCTCTGGCCACACTCCGACTGCGGCGATGTCTTGCAATGGCTCTAGGGAGGCTAGGAGGCGATAGGTAATGGCTGCCAGTGGGCAAAAAATGCTGAGTGCGCGGCGGCGCAGCAGGAAGCTGTCGCCGCCGTCACGCCTAGTTAAACTATACTGCCGCGCCAACACTCGCAATCTTGCGGTAAGCTTCTGCTGCCTGTCGGCAAATCTTAGCGCATTTCTGACAATGCTCTGCTTTATGTTGGCCGCACTCGAGTGCGCAAATGTCACAAATGTCAGCGCAAGTCCGCGCCAGATGGGAAATAAAATATGAACCACGAATCATATAAGTCGCAGACGTGCGGCAGATTTCTGCACAATCAAGACAGATGCGGGCGCACTTGAGCATTTCTTGACTTCCCATACAAGCTTGAGCGCAGTGTTCGCACTCCACAGCGCAATGCATAGCGATATCAAAGCTAGATCCGTATTCCTGACGAACTAAAAGCATTTCAGTTCTCCTTGAAATCTAGATGACGTTAAAATTCCGTTGGCTTAAATTTTGAGTACGGGCATTCATTGAATCAATGAAGTGGAATGAATGTCGTCTCGCACCCTTGTTCACTAAGGAATGGGAAAATCCTCTCCCTTGCGTATCACACCCTCACAACTGGTTAACCTCTGGGTTAAGTTTTGATTATCCCACAAGCCGCATTCTTATAAGTTTAATAAATGTGTCTTCGTAGAGATCAGGACAAAGAGAAACGGAGATGGGGAATGGATCCAGGTAGATAGTAGGTAGTAGGGGATCTACAGCTAAATAACATCCCATCTACCCATCCTCCCATCCCCCCTCTTCTACTGGATTTTATTTTTAAGCTAATCCCTTATATAGGTGGGAAGCCAACCGCCGGGAGGGTTTAAGTCAAGCTTGTCAGGATGACGGGAGGCGCGGCCTGATAATAGAAAGGGTTCTCCCCGGTAAGCCCAAACCCGCAGATCGGTCCATAGGGAAAGACTTTCTGCAACGCCTTCTACTTGCAGGCGAGTCTTGGGAATGCTTTTCTGAGCAACATAGGGCTTACCTTGTTTGAGCAGCCGACGCAGGCGCGATCGCCCCACCTGAGAACTCATGAGGATGCCCTGTCCAGCAAAACCGTAAAGCGGCTTGAAGAATAATTCTGTTTTTCTGCGGGCAATTTCCTCGATATTCTTTTCCCGGATTAGATAAGTTTCTGGCGTATGGGCGCTCAGGATCGCACGTTCTTCCGGCAGAATACCCAAGTCTTTATCCCAGTGGGAACAAGAGAAAAACTCCAGCAACCGCTTATCACTTCGCGTGGCGTAGGTAAACGGGTTGGGAGCGACATAGACCGCACCGGCTGTATAGGCAATTCGCAAGGGCTCCAAAATATCTGCTTGCCAGAAAAAATCTGTTGATCGGTTAACAATAAACGAGACCCTCTGTTTATTCCAAAGCAGTTGCTTGCCATCCCACCGAAGCTCAGCGGGTGACGCAATCTCTACTGTCCACCCCCGACGTCGCCAAAGGTCGCGGATAAGCAGCAGTTCTGACTGAAACTTTCCCCATTGGAGTGATTCGGCGTCATCTACTATTAGAAATAGGCCTGATGGAAATTCCCCAAAAAACTGCCTGGCTTCTGCTTCAACCGTCTTCGCTACAAACTCGGCCAAAGCGGAAAATTCTGACGGGGGACTGATATCTGTGCGCTGGGCCAGGTCAAAAACCTCATAGAACATCCGGTTAATTAACCCGGCGAAGAAGAGGCCAGAGCCATTATCATTGAATTCGATCAACTGCCAGTTAGCGGGGTGTTCGGGCGGCAAATGGAAATCCCAGGCGCTGAAGAAACAAACCTCGGGATGTTTTTGTTGAGCAATGCTTGGAGCCTGAGCCGTCACGGTTGCTTGCCAGGCGGGTCTGGTCGTTACCTGGTCAAATGTGCGAATGAACGCGCCGATCTCGGCCAAAATCGGTTGAGGGATGGCCTGATACCCTGGGACCACGGAAAACTGCCCAGGAACTTCTGGCATTCCTGCTGCTTTAAGACCTGAAAATAATCTTTCTGCTTGCGTTTGCATAAGTATATTTTCCCGCTTTGAGTTTGGCATGGCTCGTAGAAAATAAACGGGACTTGTGAAGGCATTTTGCCGTCAGCCGTCAATTTGAATCAGTAGTAGTAAGCTGAAAGTAAGGCTGGCTTTCTGATAATGAAATTATTGAAATTACCACATTCAGGAGCAGGAACCATGGAAGCATTATCACAACAAACTTGCGTTCCCTGTAGTGGAAAATCGCCCCTAGCGACTGACGCGGAGATCGCAGAACTCAAGCCTCAGATTCCAGACTGGAGCATCATTCAAGAGAACAGTGAGTCTCATCTACAGCGGGTGTATAAATTTCGCGACTTTATCACGTCACTCGCCTTTACCCAGCGGGTCGGTGAAGCAGCGGAACAAGCAGGCCATCACCCCGCCTTACTCACCGAATGGGGCAAGGTGACGGTAACCTGGTGGACCCACGCAATCCATGGGCTGCATCGTAACGATTTCATTATGGCGGCCAAGACTGATCAGATTGCTAAGCAGTTTTACTGAAGATTAAGGGGACTATGGGACATTAGCCAGGGTTCACTTAATTCTTATTCGTTACTGATGGCGGAGCCAAATTTAGTATCTAATTTCTATCTCTTGTAAAACGAACTTAAAATCGCTTGCAGTTCATAGAACAGATCGACTGAAGCATCAATTTCGTCTTTTTTGATTGACACACTTTCGACATTAATCCCTAGAGCAGCTTTTTGATCAGCGATCGCGTCTAAAATCCGGCGCAAATTCGAACAACAAATGTCAATCGACTTACCTACAGGCGATTGAGCTGAGAGTATGGCTTGTTCTGTTTCAGTGGGGATATTGACCCCTAACCACCTTAGAAACTGTAGAGTTTTGGACGCGCCGCAGGGGGCGAAAGTCAGAATAATTCGCACAGGAGGCACATTTTGCTCCTGGCAGGCCCGATAGTAATCCTGAAGAAGTTGGATAGTCGCATCCGCTTGATAAACAACCTGGGAAGTGAAAAATTTCATGCCCCAGCCAGATTTTTCAATCAGTCTAAGGTGCTCATTGCCCTTACTAGTATGGCGCTCAGCAATCGTAACGCCTCCAAATGTAAAATCATATCGATGTGCAGCGACCAATTGAGCGGCTTGGGATAATGTGGGTCCTGGATAGACGCTCTTGGATGTAGAACCCCCAACTATCGACAGGTATCGAATATTAAATTGCTCCCAAGATTCGGAAAGCCATGCTTCAAAAGAGGCTTTGGGGTGATGCGCCACACACTTGTAATTAATTACTTCTTTGCCAATTAAAGTTTTAAGTATGTTTGCATATTGCCTTGGATCAATAGTCGGTAGAAACGGATAAGGTCTAGGGATTTGATTCCGGTCTTCTTCCTCTTGGATGTCGTAAACGTTTATCGCATCCAGATCTAGTTTTGATAATCTCGCCGCTAGTTTTTCGGCAATTTCATAGATCTTTTCTTCAGATGAATCCATTCGTGGCGGAGTCGCGCCATATAGATAGAGCCCTCTGTGGACATCGAGTAACTTTGCTTGAAATTCCATACTTTGGAATCGTTACAAATAATCATCTCACCCCAAGATAACAGTACTTGCTGTAGGGAAACTAGGAAGGGGGCTGTCTGTTGTCGGTCAATATTCTTAAATAAAAGCCATGATGGAGTTAGGGAAGTGTGATAAATAACGGTACTTGTGATCGGAGGAGAGTCAAATGGCGAACAAACAACACCTCACTTTAATTAGGCAGGGCGCAGCGGACTGGCATGAGTGGAAGAGAATGCATCGCGTCGCCTCGCCAGACCTACGCGAAGCGGACCTCAAAGGATTGAATCTTCGGTGAATGGAATTACCTCTGGCAAATTGCATTAAGGCTAACCTCTGTGAAGCTGATTTGAGTGAAGCAAACTTGGAAGGAGCAGACCTCCGTTGGGCGGATCTAAGGGGGGCAAACCTCAGAGGCGCTAATCTTCACAGAACAGACCTGAGTGAAGCAAACCTTGTCCAGACGGATCTCAGCCAAGCCGATCTGGTCGGGGCGGTCCTGATCAAGTCAGATTTGAGTCAGGCCAGTCTGAAAGAGGCGGACCTGCGCTGGGCAAACCTGAGTGAAGCCAAGTTAGAAGGCGCAAACCTCACCCGTGCAAATCTTCAATGGGTGAATTTCAATAAGGCGGACCTGAGTGAAGCAAACTTGAATAGCGCAGATCTGAACAAGGCAAACCTGAGTGAAACAAATCTAGACAAGGCGCATTGTGAAAGCGCAAATTTAGAAGGGATAATCACACCGCCTGGAAAAATGTGCCGTACTTAAGTGGGTAAACGCTGAAATTACCTTCATTAAGGGCATTAAGCGTGTTCAACTAAGGCTTTCAATTGTAGGTACGCTTCCTCTGGTGTTAGCGGTTCCATATCAGCATGATTTGGCAGGTAGAATTGCCAACTATCTGAGAAGATGCGCACTGTCAAACTGCGGATGAGTCCCAGCTTCACTGCTTTCTTTCCCATTGTCTCCGCTACTTCGGCCAGAGAAATTTCGTCGTAGAAATTTTGCTCACTCATGACTCTCTCCTTCCTGTTGTAACCATCGTTCAGCGTCAATCGCCGCCATACAGCCGCTGCCGGCTGCTGTCACCGCCTGCCGGTAGATCCGATCCTGGGCGTCGCCGCAGGCAAACACCCCCGACACACTCGTATAGGTTGAATCCGAATGGGTGAAGATATACCCTTCCTCATCCATCTCTAACCAGGTTCTAAAAATTTCTGTATTAGGCTGATGCCCGATCGCCACAAACATCCCTTTTACGGGCAGGACAGTGGTCTCTCCCGTCTGGATCTGTTCAAGCAGGATCCCCTCGACTTCGTTTTCCCCCAGCACATCCTTAACTTGGGTATTCCAGATGAAACGAATCTTTTCCTGGCGAAGGGCCAGTTTTTGCATAATTTTAGAGGCGCGTAAGCGATCGCGACGATGGATAACATATACCTGCGAGGCGAACCGCCGGAGTAAGAGGGCGCTTTCCATCGCCGCATCCCCACCTCCGACGACGGCCACCGCTTGATCTTGAAAGAAAAAGCCATCACAGGTAGCGCAGGTGGACACCCCCCGCCCCAATAATCGACGCTCATTTTCTAATCCAAGCCACCGGGGAGTGGCGCCCGTGGCGATAATAACCGCGTCAGCAATTAGAGCGTGGGCGTTATCCGCACGCAGTTCAAAGGGATACTGCGAAAAGTCCACCTCCGTAATCGATCCATAGCTCAACTCAGTCCCAAACCGAGCCGCTTGGGCCTCAAAATACTGCATCAACTCAGGGCCTAACACCCCATGGACAAAGCCTGGATAGTTCTCGACACTGGTGGTGGTGGTCAACTGCCCCCCCGGTTTTGGCCCCCGCATCACCAACGGATCCAGGTGCGCCCGCGCAGCATAGATAGCAGCTGTTAAACCAGCTGCCCCAGCACCAATAATAACGACAGAGCGACGCTCGGACTTTGAGGCGATCATCATCGGCGCCCGCTTTCTCAGCAGCCCACAGGCAGTGGAGATAAGTGCGCCCCTCAAACTTAACTTTCGTAGGTTACTCGTGGCGAAGCAAAATACGAAGCTACGCTATTGATCGTTCAGATCGGGCTTGCCTAGTTGCTGATTGCGGGGTGAAACTCTCTATATTTAAGTGTAAACGCACTGAGTGGAGTTGGTGCATCAATTGTTTGGCGATATTCCCTCTAAGTTCAAGCTAAGTTACATAACTTTTTTCATCTCAATAGCGCTCAATGGTTTTAGTGATAATTATTCCTCCAGACCCATCTTCCTGGATACTTCAATCTTTGGAGCTTGTTGGCTATGGTCCTGCAGACTGTATCCAGTGAATGGAAAGAGAACAAAAGTGAATCGATTAGTTCTCCCATCCTTTCGTCGCTACAAACCTAGTCCCATCACCTCACCTGCCGCTTGTCACTGGTTGTGCGACCGTATTCTCAGCAATATTACTAGCTGTAGTAGCCAGGCTAGTAATAATATTTTTTTCTCTCCGAATATTTTTATCTCTCGCAAGAACGCAGGAAGACGGCGGATTGTTAATGAGGATGAGTTGATTGAGAAGCTTTCGCGTCTGGATTTTGTTGCCTACACTCTTGAAGATATGAGTGTTGCCGATCAGGCTAGATTATTTTCCCAAGCAGAAATTATCGTTGCTCCGCATGGAGCTGGATTGACAAATATGATCTTTTCAGAAAAGGCTGCCATTATCGAATTATTTGGCTCTGGCATGCCTCTTTTCTACTTTAGCTTAGCAAAGGGATTAGGATTTCAATATGATTTTCTGAAGTGTCAGCCACAAGGCGAGGATATGAGAGTAAATTATGATGAGTTGAGTAAACTTATTAACAGGTTTATTTAGCCAACAAATCATAAATACTTCGACTGTTTACGGTTCGCTCATTTTTTCTGGAGCTAGAAAAATTACCTGGTTCGCGAACGCGACGATACTGTTGTCGGATGTGCTACAGACTATCTTATATGGGATGGTTCAACTTTCTCAGGAAATCTGTGGCATCGGAGAGCAATAAATCATCGCCCCTTATCTATAACTGATAAGGGCTGGCGATTTTGAGCAGGTTTTCCCTCGGGTTGACTGGACAGATAAGGAAAACTTATTGTCAACAAGCAAGTTGTCTCCCTTCGGCTCCGATAAGCGTTCCTTAACAATTAAGCGCCCCGACCCCCGACCTCGGGAAAATCCGCGCCACATCCAGCTTTCTCTTTACTTCTCTCTGGTTAATGTTAGATAATTTTTCTTATCCCACGTTAGAGCAGGGGGAGCAGGGGGAGCAGGGGGAGCAGAGGGAGCAGAGGAGGCAGGGGG
>JASJDH010000390.1 GCA_030065175.1 Leptolyngbyaceae cyanobacterium MO_188.B28
CCAGGAGCTCTTTTTGATTAAGACGGGTTCAACCCGAATCCTGCCTGTATTGCGATTGATCCGTTTAAGTTGCCGCTGAATTCCAAGCGCATTGGACAGTTGCGAAAAAAATGATAATGGGCAAATGCGTCGCCAAAATTCATGACCGAAAACTAATAGAATGAAAATCGCACTGGGAACAATTGCGCCCCAGAATATCTGGGCGGCCAAAGGATAGGGGGTTTCTTCCAAGCAAAAACCCTGGACTTTGATACAGGCAGATGGATCAATCCTCAGGGGACTCAACGTATTCTCGGGATCGGTGAGTTGGGGAGAAAAAGGGTCGTAAAAGAGAGAAAAGATCAGAAGCAGCCAACCCGTTGCTAGCAGCCATCTGACTCTGTGCATTTGCCGTTCTGATATTTTGCTGAGCATTTTTGATAGGTTGCTTGGTGAGAGTTAGATCTGGATTCTCAAAATTAAGATTCAAATCGGCAGCGCACCTTTTCAGACAGTCCTATGATAAGCGAGTAACAGATAACGTGAATGGCTATAGAGGTAGTCCCGTAAAGATTGGGCATTTAGCAAATCCATACGTAGAATAGCCTGTTATGCAAAGGATAAGATCTGTATCATTTGAAGTTTATTGAAATGATTACAAGAATGAAAAAATCTAAAAAATCAGTCGATTTATCCTGTCAAATACTCTTTTTTTCTTGGGGAACCCAAAAAGATTATTGCTGTGCTTTCTTATACAGTTAAACCTGATAAAATGATTTTAGCTAATATATTTAATGACCTTCTGTGAAAGGGTATATACCCAAAAAAAGGTTGATAAATCCAGGTATTCAAATCAAAATTAAAAGACAAATATAACAAAAAGCAATGCGCCATTTAGCGGAATATTTTTGAATGAGCCTTTATTCAAATTTCCATGTGAATCCTTATAGAACCTTCAGTAAGGGTACTCTGTCAGGCCCCCTTTGGATCAGTAGAAAACTTTGAAAATCTTGTAAATAGGTTTTGAATTATCTTGTTAAAAATTGATTGCCAGCTTACTGGCCTTTGATTGAACTAGCCTTCGGCGCTTTAATTTCAGGCCAAAACTGCCCTAATTGGGTTTTGTCCCATTGATTGAAACAGGCTGAACAACATTCAGCTGATTAAGCCACAATTCGATATTGGTAAGAGGAGAGAAGGTCCTTCACTTTGAGAAGGTTTTTTGAGAGCGTAATTCGTACCATTCGACGAGCACGTCATTGAGTGCTTCTGCTGCTGAGAAGTATCGATTTCTATGGTTTTGAGCGGTCATCTTGTTGAATAATTTGGCGACATCCTTATTGACATCCACAAAATCACGCCAGTTTAATTCACCCGTGCCTGGATCGATAGTAAATTCATCGGGTGCTTTTCCGGTAAGGGCTTGTAAAGCAATCATACCCACAGCGTAAATATCACTGTTGAAAACAGGCTGCCCCAAGCGTTGTTCGGGGGGCATATATCCCCGATGGTCAAATAGCATTTTACGATGGGGGTAGGATACCTGACCGAGCTGAATAAGGATTCGCTTTGTGATGCCAAAATCAATCAAAACCAACTGATCATCCCACTTCCGTCGAAGTAGATTGTAGGGCTGGATATCCGTGTGAATTAAATGCTTCTGGTGGAAGCATTCTAAAATCTTCAAAATGTTTGTTGTTAACTCTAAAACCTCGTGTATGGGCGCTGGATAGTCTTTATGCAGCTCATCAGCCAGCAAAGATCCTTCCACAAATTCTTGCACTAAATAAAAATCCTGCCCCAGTAGAAAAGGTTTCACCAGCATCGCAATCTTGTCATGCCGATTAAGCTGCTTGACTGCTCGGGTTTCTGAGGCCAACAATTGACGCACCGTTTTTATAAGCTGAGGATGATTGATGTCTAGGTTAAGTTTTTTCAGCAGGTGCAAGGGATCGCCAGGATGTTGAATATCTCGGGCGACAAGGGTGTGATTGAACTGTTCTTCAGCCAGTACTCGGGTGATTTGATACCGCCCCCCTAGCTGACGGCCTAAGAAGATTCTTGAGGCGGGTTGAGGCGAAGCAGGTTCTGGCGGTGCTGGTCTTGATGGAGCGGGAGTTGGCTGGGGCTGGACGGGTTGAACTGCCTGGGCAATTTTTGGGGGGGATGGGGGAGGAGGAACGATGGTGGGCGGGGCCGATTCTAGAATAACTGGGCGGTTGACTTTTGTGGCGGCTTGTTGGGTCGCATCCACGATTTGTTGTCGGGTTGCCTGTAAGGTCGCGAGTTGGGCTTGAATACGCGCCATTGCGACCGAAAAATTGATGGGTTTTGTAATGTAATCGTTGGCGCCTAGGTCAAACGCCCGAACCATGTCATCGCTTTGATCTTTAGCGGTAACCATGACCACCGGCAAATGGGACTGAGTATAGTTCTGACGGATCCGTCTCAGGGTCTCGACGCCGTCGATTCCAGGCATCATAATATCCAGCAGAACCAGATCGATGGATTCCTGGCCAATCACTTCCAGAGCCGCTTCACCGCTTTCAACCGAGATTACAAAGTACCCTTTTCGCTCAAGTCGACGACTGAGCATATCTCGGTTGGCCTCGTTGTCGTCTACTAACAACAGTTGTCCGGCAGTGTGATCATCTGAGACTTGTTCTTTCGTATCGGCAGGGGGAGATGTGATGATCTCAGGCGAAGTGACGGCGGATTCAGGGGAGGGGGCGGATGGAGCGAACTGTTCGGTAACGCCGGGAATGGCGGGTTGCTCTACGATCTCAGGGGGAATTGGGGCGACTTCTTGGGGAGCTGCGAATTGGGCGAGCTGTTCGGCGATGCCGGGAATGGCGGGTTGCTCTACGATCTCAGGGGGAATTGGGGCGACTTCTTGGGGGGACTCGAATGCAGCAGGTTCGGCGACATGCCTTGGTGTTGATGGTTTCTCCGCGCGCCTAGGGGGAATTGGGATGATTTCTTTGGGGGGCTGGAATGGAGCAGATTCCTGGGCGATACTGGGGATTGCAGACGGCTGCATCGGTGGAACGGGCGCTCCCTTCTGGAAGGGCTCGAGATGGGCGGGCTGCTCTAAACTTTCAGTAAAGGCGGTGGGATCACCCCCCTGACTAACCGTTGACATTGATTTTTCCAGGGATGGAGCGCTGGCGAGGACGGAACGGTCAGTTAGTAAGGTTTCGATCTTATGAAGTAACTTTTTGAGATCTACAGGTTTGGTGTCGTAGTCATCACACCCAGCCGCCAAAGCTTTTTCCCGTTCACCCACCATGGCATGGGCGGTTAAAGCAATGACGGGAATGGGGCGGGTTTCGGGATCCATTTTAAGAGTTTGGGTAGCTTCCCACCCGTTCATAACGGGTAGACTCATGTCCATCAAGATCAGATCAGGGGTTTCAGATGTCGCCATTGAAACTCCCTCACCCCCATCGATGGCGATCACAACCTCATATCCACGCCGTCTCAGGCGTCGACTGAGCATATCTCGGTTCAGTTCATTGTCTTCCACTAATAATATCTTTGCCATGGTTGGAGGTTGGTTGCGTACCTTCAAGTAGTTAAGAACGTTGAACTCTTAGAATGATTAGACCGTGGAGAGTTAGATTGTGAGAATTAGAATATTGAAAGGTTGGAAAGTGAGACTATCAATAAGTTTGTAAATTAGGTCAATTTAAACTGCTAAAGAAACCTTCTCAACTTTCCAACTAGATACTTGATTATAAAAAAACTCTCCGATAGCATCTACTCGAATATGACTGTTCGGAGAGTTAATTTCTAACTCATCTTGACTAGGATAGAATTTCCTTCAACTTTTACAGGGTAGCTCTTTAAGGGGCTTGTTGCAGGACCGCGAATCACTGACCCATCTGGATCAAATGTTGACCCATGGCAAGCACAGAAAATGTTTTGTTCGCGATTTCGCCAGCTTACCTCACATCCCTGGTGAGTGCAGATGGGCTCAACCGCGTGCAACGTATCTGAGTCATTGGGATCTCGAATAACTAATACTGAACTTGCAGTCGTTTTTTTGCGCAGGCGACCCGATTTGTCTAAGGCGCTGACTGTGCCAACCTTGGTGTATCCACTATTTGAAAAACCTGATGTTCCAGGTCGTCGACCACTTTCTGGGCCTGGACTAGCAGCGATGTTACCGCAGGCGGCGATCGCGACGGGTAGTGAGCTGGCTAGCCCTCCAACCCCGACCCATTTTAGAAAAGTGCGCCGTTCCATATTATTTACTCCCTCTATGTCAAAAATTTACGAGTCCTGAACTTCTATCGGATCTGTTTAGTTGACGGGTTGACAGACCCTTTGAAGATGGTCAAAAATTAATGGCCATTATTGTTGGCGTTGTTTTTGGGAGGATATGGCGCTTCCGTTAGTCCAGCAGTGGCAATTAATTCGCGGACATCTATCATCAGTTCACGGCGGTCGAATTCGCCCTTGTGATAAATGTTTTGAATGGTATCGCCAAGTTGTTTGCGTTCGTCAATGGATAAATCTTTAGCGGTGATCACAATGACCGGAATTGATTCCCACTCAGGTTGTTGACGTAGCTTATGGATGAATTCAAAGCCGTCCATCTCCGGCATCATCAAATCTAGCAGAATCAAACCAGGTGGATTGACCATCAACATTTCTAGCGCTCTGTGACCGTTCTCGGCTGATTTGGTTAACCAGCCTTCCCGCCTCAAGATTCGACACATCATTTCACGGGAGTGGGCGTCATCTTCAACCACCAAAACCCATCGGCTAGTGCGGCTTGACTGATATTTTTCCAGGAGTGAAACTAGACGATTACGGTTAATGGGTTTCACCAAATAGTCGGCGGCTCCCAGGGTATAGCCCAGGTTGCTGTCATCGACCATGGTCAACATGATCACTGGGATATGTGCAACAGCAGGATTGTCTTTGAGGGCGGCCAATACTGTCCAGCCGTCCATTTCTGGCATCATCACGTCTAGGGTGATGGCGTCTGGGTGAAGTTCCTCCGCCAACTGTAAGCCCTGCTGACTGGTGTCAGCGCAAATGACTCGGTACCCTGCATTAGAGAGGTGGCGTTGAAGCATCTCACGCGCATCGAGGTTATCATCAATAACCAGGATGGTGCCAAAATAATCATCCCGGTTAGGAACGGTTTGAGTGATCTGACGAGTTTGGGGGGAGGCTGGCTCGGGCTGAGGTTGAACGGGCTGAGTGGAGTGAATCTGTTGCGGAATTTGGATCGTGAATGAGGTGCCTTGGCCATATTCACTTTTAACCGTCACATCTCCACCCATCATGTTGATCAATCGCTTGGTGATGGTTAATCCTAATCCCGTACCTCCGTATTTGCGGGTGGTGGAGGCGTCGGCTTGAGTGAAGGCGTTGAAGATCCGTTTCAATTGGTCAGCCGTCATTCCAATACCGGTATCGCTGACTTTGAAATTAATCCAGGTTTCTTGTTCGCTCTTCTTAATCTTTTCTACAGTTAGGATGATTTGCCCTTGCTTAGTAAATTTGGTGGCGTTACCCAACAAATTCAATAAGCTTTGACGGAGTTTGACTTGATCAGAATGGAGGAAGCCAATGTCGTTGGGGCAATTAACGGTTAGCGCATTGCCGTTTTTCTCAACCAGCGGCTGCACTGTGGAGATAACATCTTTGATGATGGGCGCGATCGCGAACGTTTCGACGTTGAGCTCCATCTTACCGGCTTCAATCTTAGAGATATCAAGGACGTCATTAATCAGACCCAGCAGGTGTTTCCCAGCACTATGGATCTTATTAAGATCGGGGATAAAGTCCTCTTGCCCAGTATCTTGAGCATCTTCTTCTAACATTTCGCTGTAGCCGATGATGGCGTTCAACGGCGTACGCAATTCATGGCTCATATTGGCCAAGAATTCACTTTTAGATCGGTTAGCCTCTTCTGCTTTGACCCGGGCTTCTTCCGCCATTTTCATGATGTTCGCCAACTGAGATGTGCGGGCTTTGACCCGATTATCCAGCTCTCGGTTCAGTTGATGCAGTTCTTCTTCCGCTTTCTTGCGTTCGGTTACATTTTGCAAAAAGATAGAAATACCGTCCGCCCCAGGATAGGCTCGCACCTCCAGCCAACTGTCAGTGGGGCCATAGTGGGTTTCAAAATCAGCGACGATTTTTTGATTAACCGCCTGTTCATAGAGGTGGGCGTATCGAGATCCGAGTTCTGTTGGGAAAACCTCCCAAAAATCCTGATTCACGAGTTCGGACATTTGGTGGTTCAAACTCTGGGCGGCTTGCCGATTGACATAGGTGATGCGCCACCGTCGATCAACCGCCACAAAAGCATCGGTAATGCTTTCTAGAATGTTGACTGTTCGGTTGTTGGATTTTCTCAGTTGGGTGATCATACCGTAGGCAATCCAACTCAATAACCCTAAGAGCCAACCGTAGGCGGCCAGTCGATACAAACTGGCGGTTCTGTTGGCGGTTTGAAACTGACGCTCATAGGCAGTTTCAAGATGGGCGATACCCTCAACGCTCGATAGCTTTAAGATGTCTTTGGTCAACTGGTCAACGGCGGATTTGTTCGCCAGAATGACGCGGGTATGGGCGATCGCTAATTTAATGTATTTACTTTCGGAAAATTCATTGTTTCGTATTTGCTGCTCTAGTTGGGCAATTTGAGAATTGATTGTATTAACCAGTTCGTCATTGGCGGAGATGCTATAGATCAAAACATTGTCTAATAACCCTTCTAGAGTCGGGTTCAACACGCCGGATCGACGCAGCTCCTGGAACAAGTTGGGCAAATAAGTGAGGGAATTCTTCAGTAAAGCGTTTTGTGACTTGAATCGTTCAACCAAAAATTCTTGACGGTCAAACACTTCTTGATTTTGGCTCAGCAAAGTCTGAAGGACTCTCTTTCCCGAATTATTGATAAAACTGGGGAAATTGGCCAATTCCGCCTGCAATGCCGACTGTTCGGCTACTGCCCTGACGAGGGGGTCATAGGAGGTTAACAGGGCGTAACGGGATTTAAGAACGTTCTGATTGATGATGGCGTTCTTTTCTAGCTGGGTGTCAATAGTCGAGCTATAGCGCTGATGTTGTTCGAAATTAATCGATAAACTCTTGATGACTAAGAATACCAGCAAGAGTAATGCGCCAACAATGCCTAAGAGTCTAAAAAGCTGATTCTGCTTCATGGAGAGGAACCTTCAAACTCGCCTGTGAGGGTAGTTAAGAACTGAATGATGAGGTCAATGTCTTGTTGATTTACCTCCCGTCCCAGTTGGTATTTAATCATCACTTTCACGGCTTCATCCAGTGTTTCAGCCGTACCGTCGTGGAAATAAGGCGCCGTTAGTTCAATGTTGCGTAAGCTTGGGACCTTGAAGGCATAGCGGTCCTCTTCCTGACCCGTAACGTTAAATCGACCCAGATCAGCTTCGGTAATATTGCCGCGGTCTTTGAAGTAATCTCCAAACACTCCAAACTTCTGGAACATATTGCCCCCGAGTAAGATGCCTTGATGGCATGAGACGCAACCGTAGGCTTTAAACCGCCGATACCCTTCTTTTTCATTATTGGTTAAAGCGTTGGTGTCTCCCCGCAGAAACCTATCGAAGCGGGAGTTTGGGGTGAAGAGGGAGTTCTCAAAGATGGCGATCGCATCTTTGATGTGGTCCGAATTTATATTGTCAGCATAGATTTGCTTGAAGGCTTGGACGTATTCAGGAGACTGTTTCAACTTAGAAATAATTTCCGGCCAGTTCGAATCCATTTCGTGAGAGGCGTGAATCGGACCTTCAATTTGATCTTGGAGGCTTCTAGCCCGGCCATCCCAAAACTGTCTAAAGTGGAAACTGTTGTTGAGTACAGTTGGAGCGTTGAGAAATCCTTCCTGACTATCAATGCCGATGGGAAAAGCTCGTTGGTCTGTCCCACCCTTGTTTAGATCATGGCAGCTGGCGCAGGAAATCGTGTTGTCACGAGAAAGTCGAGGCTCATGAAACAGTTGGTTGCCTAATGCGACTTTTTCCTGATTTAATTCAGCCGTAATGGGGATTGGTTCGATGGGTTCATCGCCAGCGACCGAAATGGGCGGACCTAGATTGATGGCTGCTGCCGGCCGCTCAAGTACTTTTGCCCATTGCCAGGAAAACAGTATCACCAGGCAAAATAGGGCGATGGGAATGACAAAAGACTTAAATGATCTGTTCATTCAAACTGAGTCTCCTGCAAACGAAAAACAGATAAATGGTTTAGCCTGGAAGTGGGGGGTGTTATGTACGGGGTCAGCAAAATAATGGGGGAGGCTACACCGCAACCCGTTCTATCAAGAAGGAATACACACAAATAAGAATTGCTATGAAATGGTGTTACTTTATTCAGGCAGAAACTGTAAGAAGTCAAGCGCCATGGGAAATTAAAAGACCGACTTGAAGTCGTCAGTTATGAGATTAATTGAGCAATGCGCAATAAATTCCTTGATATTGTGAAACTGAATTTCAAAATTCCTTAGTAATAGGAATCCTAGAAAAATGATCACAAAAAAATAGAAGGATATTCCAGTTGAGATATACGTCAAATTGGAAGGTGAGCCTAATTCAGAGGCTGAAAACCTTGGCGTCAAAAGCTTAACCTTATCTATTCCGTACAGCTTCCCATCCATTAGACATAAGGATTGGGTTGGCGAATACAGCTTAATCCGAGATGCACGCAAATTGCAGAGTGGAATTACTCAACTCAGGGTTTTAGGGCTATTGGGGGTGTTTGGATTCAGATAGGGCAAATGCACAGGATTATTGTAGGAGTTAAGATTTTTTACTTAATACAGCTTTCAATCATCAAGCATCAAAATCAGGAAAAAGCCCTATTTAGTTTATTCCTATTTAAGGTGTGCATAAGTGGCGGATGCGTTCAAAACCTAGGTTGCCTGACCCTCTGTCATTATATTGATGCAGCCGATAGTGATACAGGCTATTGTCGGCATCTGGGAATAGATTCAAGCAGGGTCAATTAAGATGCATTTGGTCTGAATTTTCCAGCCCATGAATTGACAAAATAACTTACATCTTGTAGTACTTCTGCCTAAGATATCTGGTTTCATGGGGACTGGGTCTGCGGCTGAGCGCCAGATTTTATGGATTGTACGCATTCTAAGCTGGGTTCAAGTGGGGGAAATCATC
>JASJDH010000391.1 GCA_030065175.1 Leptolyngbyaceae cyanobacterium MO_188.B28
TCACAAGTTCCTCAAATTGTTTATTTACAAACATAGAGGAGAGGTAGGAAGACGCCGCAATCAGTGATTGGCTTTCGCTGAATACCCCCTTTTCATTCTCAAGGAGGTCACCCATGTTTCAAGCTACAGACATCATGACCGAAGAGGTATTTACCATCAGTAGTTCAGCGACAGTGGCGCAAGCGATCGCGCTGATGCAGGAGAAGAAAGTTCGTTCTCTGATTGTGGACCGCGCCCACGATCTAGATACCTACGGCATCCTAACCGAGCGAGATATTATCTATAACGTAACGGCCACTGGGCGCGACCCCAATCAAATGCATGTCAATAGAATTATGCGGAAGCCCTGCATTGTGGTGAAACCGAATCTTAATATTCAGCAGGTGGCGCAACTTTTTGCCGACACCGGTATTCAACGCGCCCCCGTAATTCAGGAAGGGGAATTGCTGGGCATTATTTCAGTCACAGACATTCTGATGAAAAGTGATTTGAGAGTCCAATCCTTAACAGATGCTCTATCACGCAGGATTCAGGAGGCTCTACGCCATGCTCAGGTAATTTGCGGCGATGAGCAAGAGCAAATTTCCCACGACTGTGCAGTCGCTTGGGATGTCGTGGAAGAACTCCAAGCAGAAGCTGCCCATCGGTCCATTCGCCGAGCAAAGTGATTTCTGTAAAAGCCTCATTGGGTCGTCGTCGCCATTCCCACAGGCGGAACGCTACTTTTTTCGCCTAACGTCAATGTTTGGGACGACGCAATATGGAAACCCACCATGAATGAAGCGACTGCTACAACGGTTAACACCCCAGACACCAAAGGCGTTGGGTTGAAGTCCCGCCCTAAGGATAAGGTTGTGGTCTGTAAAGCCGTTGTCACTTGAGGAATTGTGAGGATAGAGCCCGGCTTAAATCGCTCTAATTGTTGCAATCCTTGAAGCGCCTCTCTAGCCGTTCTGTAACGTCTATGGAAGTAAGGATGCGTCATCTTTTGCAGGAATTCAGTCAGGCCTGGACCCACATCGGCCTTGTCTTGCCAAATCAATTCTCCATCGATATCTCGCTGTAATTTTTGGGGATGCAGACCGGTAAGCGCTTGGACGCCAATTACCCCTACCGCAAAGAGATCGCTACTGAGATGGGGGTTGCCCGTAGCTTGTTCTGTTGGCATATAACCCGGCGTTCCGATGGGGGCGGTTCGATTCATTTGGGCCGACCTAACCATTTCTGGAAACTGAACTTGCTTCACAGCTCCAAAGTCAATCAGGACTAATTTCCCATCTGATCGGCGTCGGATCAGGTTTTCAGGCTTGATATCTCGATGAATTACCCCTTGGTCATGCACAAAAGCCAGAATTTCTAAAATTTCTACAAGCAGTTGGATCACTTGAGATTCGGACAAACGTAGGCCCCGAGGAAGTTCGGCGGCCAGGGTATGGCCGTCGATATATTCTTGTACTAAATAAAATTCCTGACCCTGTGATACGTAGGCAAGCAGCCGAGGAATTTGGCTGTGGCCGCCCAGACGTTCGAGGATGTCAGCTTCTTGGTTGAACAGACGGTGGACTATAGGCAGAAATGCATTATTCCCACTAGGCGGTTTGAGTTGTTTAACCACACATTTGGGGCTACCGGGACGTTGAATGTCTTCTGCGATATAGGTTTGACTCATGCCGCCTGATTCTAACGCCTGAATAATTTTGTAGCGTTCGCTCAGGAGCATACCTGATTGACCTCCGAGAGATTCAAAAAAGTTTGACGGGCTCGATAGTTGACGACTGGGTTAGATGCATCATTGATACTGGGATGAATGCGAAAGAGTTTTGGCTTTCCCCCTTTTCACTTAATCTTTAGGGTTGAGCCCTGTATTTTATGCATTCTTTCTCATTTTCTTGGTTTTCCTGCTCACCTCTTGTTCAATCAAGCCTAAGGTAAAGTAGTTGGAAAAGGGTGCCAAATCGCCTCGGGATTCAGCTATCCTCGATAAGATTGCACCTTGGAAAGTTTTCAGCGCTTCAGGTTGATTTCGTAGGCCGTCAGCTCGCCGTTAGTTCAAGCGTTTCTTCTCCTTCAATAAGATTATTGAAGTCGGCTATGTACTGTATGGCTATCCTTGCAGGATTTGTACGATTGCCCCTGACAGCTAGCTGATTGCTTCGCCAAGGCGTTTTGGCTTAAGTTGCTTACTATTTTCGATTTTTCAATTTGAGGATATGTTTGTGAGTCCCAAAACCCTAGATAACAATCCCTTGAATTCTCTATTGTCGTCCTCAGGCTCTGCCCGCGATGAAGATGAGTTCTCTACAGAAGCGTTTGATCAGTCTGTGATGGGAACATATGGACGTTTCCCAATTGCTTTAGAAAGCGGTCAAGGGTGTCAAGTTTGGGATACGAAAGGGCAGGCTTATTTAGATTTTGTCGCGGGGATCGCCACCTGCACTTTGGGCCATGCTCATCCCGTGATGGTCGAGGCAGTGACGCATCAAATCCAAAAGTTACATCATGTTTCGAACCTCTACTATATTCCTGAGCAGGGCGCGCTGGCCCAATGGTTGACGGCTCATTCATGCGCCGATCGCGCTTTTTTCTGTAACTCTGGGGCGGAGGCGAACGAAGGGGCGATTAAACTGGCGCGTAAATACGCCCACACCAAACTGGGGATTCAAAATCCCTACATTATCACCGCCAACGCGAGTTTCCACGGGCGGACTCTGGCCACCATCACCGCTACCGGACAGCCTAAGTATCAAAAGAACTTTGAGCCGCTGGTGTCGGGCTTCCATTATGTTCCGTTCAATGACATCGAGGCGTTGAAAGCTGCGATCGCAACCCTAGACGCTGACCAACGCCAGGTGGCGGCAATACTCCTTGAGCCTTTACAAGGGGAAGGGGGCGTCAAGCCCGGAAATCAAGAGTATTTTCAGCAGGTGCGCCGAATTTGTGACGAAAAGGGTATCTTGCTTATTTTGGATGAAGTCCAAGTGGGAGTGGGTCGCACTGGCCGCTGGTGGGGCTATGAAAGCTTGGGGATTGAGCCGGATATCTTTACCCTGGCCAAGGGATTGGGCGGCGGCATTCCCATCGGAGCCCTCTTGTGCAAGTCTTTCTGTAATGTCTTCCAACCGGGCGACCACGCCAGCACGTTCGGCGGCAATCCCTTGGCTTGCGGTGTTGCGCTGTCTGTCTGTCAAACCCTGGAAGAGAACGATATTCTGGCAAATGTCCAGGCTCGGGGAGAACAATTGCGGTCAGGCTTAAGCAAGCTCGCCCAGCGCTATCCCCATTTGATTGACCACGTCCGGGGTTGGGGCCTGATCAATGGCTTGGTCCTAAAGGCGGATTTGGAGTTGACCTCAGTGGACGTGGTCAAAACCGCAATGGCTGATGGGCTCTTGCTCGTGCCCGCTGGTCCCAAAGTTGTACGGTTTGTCCCTCCTCTGATTGTTAATGCTGAGGAAATTAATCAGGCGTTGCAAATTGTCGAGCAGGTATTGGCTAAGTGCTAGTATCTTCACCAATTTGACCTGCCTGGACGGAGAGAATTTGAGACGACTTAATCCACTGAGCGTCGAATGCTCCTAGATGGGTTGTGGTGATCAATGTCTGAAAGCGGTCTTGAATTGCCTCCAGGAGTTGGTTCTGGCGATTAAGGTCCAGTTCCGCCAAGACATCGTCCAGCAGCAGCAAGGGAGGTTCGCCCGCCACTGACTCCATGAGCTTTAACTCAGCGAGCTTTAGCGCTAAGACTAAGGTGCGTTGTTGTCCCTGGGAGCCATATTGTCGAGCGGGCGTTTGGTTAATGTTAAAGGTAATATCATCGCGATGCGGCCCCACTAAGGTGGTGCGCTGATGATATTCCGCTGTCGCCCGCTGCTGAATTTTTTCTAGAAAAGCCGTTTGAACGACGCCAGGATCATCCGCCTCCATGGGGACATTGGGGGTGTAATGGATTTCAAGCAACTCGCTGCGATTGCTAATCGCTTTGTGCCAGGTTTGGGCGATCGGCGTCAACCGATTGAGCACCCTCGCCCGTCGACGAATCACTCGGGAGCCCAAGGTCGCCAACTGGGCGTCCCAGATGGCCAATTGCGCCGGGTCGAAGGATTTGAGACGTTGGTTTGGGTCTGATGACTGTTGTCTGAGTAAGGCGTTGCGCTGACGGAGCGCCAAGGTGTACTGCTGCAGGATATGAACATAGAGGGGCTCCAGTTGGGTGAGTAGGGTGTCAACCCAGACGCGTCGCTCTCCAGGCCCTCCCCGCACTAACTCTAAATCTAGACAGGAAAACTGAACGGCGTTTAAGGTTCCGAGGAAGTCGAGTTGTCGCTTCAGCTTTTCTCCGTTTAAGGCGACCGTGCGGCGACTGCCATTCCGCAGCGTTAGGGTAAGGTTCCTGAGTCCCAATTCCCGCTGCAGGGCGGCGCTAATTTGACCGATAGGCGCCCCTTCCTGAATCAAATCGCGATCGCGGCTAGTACGGTGAGATCGCAGGGTCGCCAACAATTCCACCGCCTCCAGCAAATTCGATTTTCCCTGGGCATTGTCCCCCACCAAAATCGTTTTTGGCGCATGGAACGTCACAAGCTGATTTTGATAATTGCGAAATTGCCTCAGGTGAAGGGTTTTGAGATACATGTACGAGGGGGCTAGATTCCCTTAGGGATTTTTTGCCAAAATAAAGTCCCAATAAAAGGCAGTGGATGGGTTGATGGGTGGATGGGTGGATGGGTTGTTATTTTTCTACAGATTCCTTACTTGCAATCTTAATCTACACAAATCCCACATCTTCAGGCTTACACCTTAAAGTTAGAAATTTTCCTTCTGACATTACTTAACCCGAAATCGCATCATCACTGGCAAGTGGTCTGAAGCTTGGGCTGCTTCATCCACCACTCGCCAATCGATCGGTTCAATTGTGTCAAAGGAGTAGAAAATGTAGTCTAGCCTGTACTGTGGGGCGTCGGAGGGAAATGTCGCCATTGCCCCTGCCTCTAACTGCGCCCTGGGAATTGCCGACCTTAAACGTTCTGACTGCAGAATTAGGTTGATAGACCGATCAGCGCCCTCCTCTTCTCGATTCAGATCGCTATTGAAATCGCCGATCAACAAAACGGGATAATCCGTCGCATAGGTTTCCGCCAGCTTCAGAACAGTTTGGGTTTGTTGGGTGCGGGTGGGACTATCAAACGATTCTAGGTGGCAGTTGATCAGAACCAGTGTTTTACCGTTCAGGTCAATTTGGGTGACTTGAGCAATTCGATCCAGGTAGAAAGCTGAGTAGAAGAAGGGGTGATCTTTAACCTTTTCCAGGACAATTCGTTGGTTGAATTGAATGGGATAGCGGCTTAATACGGCTTGCCCCGAAACGATCCGACCAAAGTGAACCGAGGGCGGCCAATAGGGAAAGGGTAAATAGTTTTTGTCCCAATTGATGGCGATCGCCGCTGAGCCAAACCCCAATGCTTTGGTGAGCGCCTCTACTTGATTCACCTGAAAGGAACGCTTAGCGGCAATATCAATTTCCTGGAATCCAATGAAGTCAGCCTGGAGATCAGACAGGGCTGCGATCGCAGTTTTCTGGTTTTGATCAAACAACAATTGGGTGCGCTCAACCGCCTGATTATTAGTCAAACCCGATAAGTAGCCAATATTGTAGGAAATAACGGTAAAGGTATCTTTACTAACGGGCGGACTTTCCCCTTTGCCATCAATAATTTCAGCATATTGCTCCTGGGGACGCCCTGCCCCACTGGCCCAAAAGAAAAAGGCAACCGAAGCAACCAGAAGCGATCCGATCATTGCGGCTACTATCTTAAGGAAAATCGGTTTCATTAATCGCCTCTACAGCACTGAATTCATTATTTGGATATTTACCCCCTGGAAGTGAATTAATTGGTCAAGCGACAAATGTTGCATAACAAGTGACCAATGACAAGTGACCAATGACTAATGACAAATACCAAAAATGGCTGGTTAGCTAGAAACCGGATAAGATTGCAACCGTAGTCAGCCTAACCTATCCTTCGAGGCTCCTTTCTATGGTCAAAAAAATCATATTGATTGGGTTTTTGATCTTTGTCCCTATTTCCATCACGGCTCATTTTTTAGATTGGGGGGACCTCGTAGTTTTCATCACAGCAGGTATGGCCATCTTACCGCTAGCGGGTTGGATGGGAACCGCCACTGAAGAGATCGCCGTTGTCTTAGGTCCCTCCTGGGGAGGGCTGTTAAACGCCACCTTCGGGAACGCCACTGAACTCATCATCGCCTTAGTCGCCCTGAATGAGGGATTGGTCAATGTGGTCAAGGCCAGCATCACGGGGTCCATTATCGGTAACCTGCTATTGGTCTTAGGGCTCTCCATGCTTTTGGGCGGTTTGAAGTACAAAGAGCAATCGTTTCAGCCGGTAGTCGCCAGAGTCAATGCCTCTTCGATGAACCTGGCGGTTATCGCTATTTTGCTGCCTACTGCGGTTAACTATACCTCTCAGGGCATTGACCAGCCCATCATCCAACAGTTGTCGGTGGCCGTCGCCATTGTGCTGATTTTTGTGTACGGCCTCACCTTACTCTTTTCGATGAAAACCCATGCCTACCTTTGTGATGTCGGGATGGCGGAAGGAGGAGACTCTTCAACCGCCGCTGAAGCAAATTTAGAGCGCGGGAATGCTGAAACTTACGGAAACTCTTCAGAACATTCGCCCAATCTGATGCTTTGGGTGGGAGTGTTACTAGCGGCGACGCTATTCGTCGCCCTTGAGTCTGAATTGTTAGTGGGGGCGCTTGAGGTGGCGACTGAACAATTGGGACTCACAGGGCTTTTTACCGGGGTGATTTTGTTGCCAGTGGTGGGCAACGCCGCAGAGCACGCCACGGCCGTCACCGTAGCTCTCAAAAACAAAATGGATCTCTCCCTTTCAGTGGCTGTAGGGTCCAGTCTACAGATCGCTCTATTCGTTGCGCCTGTTTTGGTGTTAGCGGGTTGGGCGCTAGGTAAACCCATGGATCTAGACTTTCACCCGTTTGAGTTGGTAGCCGTTGCAGTGGCGGTTCTGATCGCCAACTCCATTAGCTCGGATGGACGATCTAACTGGCTGGAAGGCACTCTCTTGTTAGCTTCCTATACTGTGCTTGGATTGGCTTTCTACTTTCATCCAGTGATTGATGGGATAGGTTAAGACTTCTGAGTAACGACCATTCGCAGATTTCCAGGCGGGGCGAATGTAAAGCCCCGACGAACGGGTTTGACTGGATGGTTATGAGTTAGCTCGAGGTGACAGTGTTTAAGTATTATGGCTAGAGCCAGTTTCATTTCTAACTGGGCTAAGGCGGAACCGATACAACGACGGCCGCCGCCGCCAAACGGAAAATACTCGTATGGCGCGTATTGCTTTTCTAAGAACCGCTTTGGGTCAAACCGTTTCGGGTCGGGATAGAGGTCCGGTCGTTGATGAACTAAGTAGGTGGACGGGAGTAATGCTGTCCCGGCTTCAAATTGATAATTTAAGAGCGACATGGGCGTTTTGAGCACTCTAATAAACGTACTGGGAACGACCGGATAAATTCGTAGCGTTTCTTGGCAGACAGCTGTCAGGTAGGGAAGTTGGACGATGTCCTTAGGATTAGGGCGCTCCCCCAAGTCATCCAGTTCTTGGCGCAACGTTTGCTGCACCTCAGGCAGATAATGCACCCAATACAAGGCCCACACTAATGCCGAAGCCGTTGACTCATGGCCAGCAATCAGTAGAGTCATGAGTTGATCATGCAGCTCCTCATCTGTCATCGATTGGCCCGCTTCATCCCGGGCCAGCATCAACAAGCTGAGAATATCGGTGCGGTTAGACGGGGAATTCTGAGAGGTTTGCATCTCCGCCCGCCGATCGCGAATTTCGGCATAAATCAGTTCTCGAACCCGCTGTTTGAGGCGTAGTAATCGCCCCCAAGGACTCAAGGGACCCCAGTCTTTCTGCAGAAACCGAAAAAAGACTAGGGTTGAGCTGAGGGGCGACCCAAAAGAATCCATTAGCGCGCTCACACATTTCTGCAGTTGCTGCAGCCGTTCCCCTTCATACAAACCAAATACCGCTTGTAAAATCACTTGCATTGTGATGTCTTGCATCTGCGGGCGCAGTAAGAAGGGGGCTCCTATTGTCCAAGAATGGGTGACTTTTTCAGTAATGTCGCAGATCAGTTGACTGTAAGTGCGCAAGCGATCGCCGTGAAAGGGGGGCGTTAAAAGTCGTCGCTGCTGCTGGTGGGGCTCGCTGTCCAGCAAAATTAAAGAGCGATCGCCCAGCAAAAATCTTAGAACGCCATTCCCCCTGCCCGATTCAAATAGATTGGGATCAGCAGTGAAGATTTCCTTAATCGCTTGGGGATTACTGATATACACAAAAGGCGGTGAGTTATCCCCTCCTATTTTGACAATATCCCCATAGCGTTGAGCATAGTTTTCCAGGTAAGCTAACGGGCGAAAAACCAGCTTCAAAAGCCGAAAAAACCTGAAATACTTAGGGGTGCGTGGGCCATTTGGAAGCGTCATAATAAAATCATTGCTGTCAGGAACAAAACGATTTAGATCCCCTTATCAGAAAGCTTGGACAAATGCATAAATCAACTGATTTAAATCGATAGCCAACAGATTCTTGTCCCGATTGATTGGCCATCTAGGATGAGTTGCTTAAGGATATTTGGCTTATCGCCATTCATAATCCACGATTCGTGCCCTAGGTGCGCCAACTCTAGCAGAACCTGGATCTTATTCGCCATTCCCCCCGACACATCTAAATATTCACTACCCTTAATATAGTGTTTTAGTGCGTCATAATTTACATTGTTGATCTCCCCAATCAACTGGCCTTGATTATCTAAAACACCATCATAATTACCAAGATTAATGATTTTCTCAATGATATATTTCGGTTTATTAGAAAGATGTTTGATAACCAAATTTAAAAGATGATCAGACGATAGGATGTTAAATCCTTGGTCTTGATCAATTACCCCATCTCCATGCAGCACAGGTAAAATCTTCTGGTCAAGAAATTGCTCAAGCGCTGTCAAGTTCAAATGGTGATAATTTAGATCTTTTGACCAAAATAATGTAGAAGGCTGGAAGCCAATTGCAGGAACATTATGTT
>JASJDH010000392.1 GCA_030065175.1 Leptolyngbyaceae cyanobacterium MO_188.B28
GCGTCTATCATAGTCATGAGGAGACCTCAAGCTTTGGTGTGGTTACCAAATAATCTTGGCGTCTCCTCGCCTTTTTTCACAATTTTCTAACTCACATAATCCGTATTATGTCTAGTGTTTATACAACGTTAAAGGTGCTGCAGAAAAAAACATCCCATCTACCCATCCACCCATCCACCCATCCACTGTCTTTTTCTGGGACTTCATTTTGATACAACTCCCTAAAGGCTGCTAAATTTTTCAACGCACCGCATAAAAAGCTCCACCCCCATGCTCAAAGCCGTTTCGTCAAAATCGAAGCGGGGATGGTGATGGGGATAGGCTAAGCCTTTATCTGCATTAGCCGACCCCAAGAAGAAATAACAGCCGGGGACTTCTTGCAGGAAAAAAGCCATATCTTCTCCCCCCATCGTCTGACACTCTGGCACGATGTCAGCCGGGGTTTCCACCACCGATAATGCAACAGAACGCACTAAATCGGTCATCCCAGGATCATTGATAACCGGGGGATAGAGAGGTTGATACTCAAAGGTGTATTGAGCGCCGTAACTTTGACAAATACCAGAGACAATTTGTTCTATTCGTTCCTTGAAAAAACTTTTGTAAGCCAAATCAAAGTAACGAATGGTGCCGCCAAAATGGGCGCTATCGGCAATAACATTGAGGGCGCTGCCGGCATTTAATTTGCCCACCGTCACCACAGCAGCTTTGAGGGGGTCTACATTCCGAGACACAATGGTCTGCAAAGCATTGATTATCTGGGCAGTGACGACGATAGAATCCACCGTTTGATGGGGAATTGCGCCATGCCCTCCTTTGCCCTGAATAGTACATTGGAACAGCTCAGTGGCGGCCATCATGGGACCGCTGCGAACACCCACCGTTCCTAGGGACAAATTGTTCCAGAGGTGAAGACCGATAATTGCATCAACATCCGGATTGCGGAGGACGCCTTCGTTGATCATGGGTTTGGCGCCGCCGGGTTGCTCTTCCGCTGGTTGAAAAATGATTTTAACCGTTCCGGCAAGCTGCTCCTGATGTTTAGAAAGGTAATAAGCCGCACCTAATGCGATCGCGACATGGCCATCGTGTCCGCAAGCATGCATCAGCCCATCATGCTGGGAACGATAGGGAACATCATTGAGTTCATGAATGGGCAGAGCGTCCATATCCGCCCGAATAGCTAGTACAGGGCCAGGGCGATGACCTTTAATGGTTGCAACAACCCCAGTCTTAGCAACCCCTGTTTGGTGCTCAATACCCCAGGTTGTTAACTGTTGACTGATAAATTCAGCCGTCTGATATTCAGTAAATCCCAACTCTGGTTTCTGATGCAATCTGCGTCGCCATGCGACTAATTGAGGCTGCAGCGCCCGAATTTCCAGCCGGACTCGAGAGAGGGTGTCTAATGTTGGCGTATAGGGGAGCGTGGAAATCATTTCTTTATAAGGCGTCTTTCAAACGTTGGCTATTGATTCCGATAAATATCCAGAATGTGATGGTCATTCTGAACTGCAAAAAGTTTGGGAGATGCCAAGGATATGCCTTAGAAAAGGAAGCAATCTGCATGAGCAAGAACAATTTTCCCTCAGCCGCTTAACTTTATAAAAAAAGTTAATGCGGAGGGTTGTTAATGTTTCTTAGCCCCAAAATCCCCTTAACTATTCGGGGATATTTAGATCTCCGTTTCCCCCGACATTGGAGGGTTAGGGGGATTTAATCATTCGACTCGCGAAAAAATTTCAGAGATGTGCAGATTTGCAATGTGCAGATTTGCGATGTACAGATGAGCGTACTCGGCCGCCTCAATAGCCGAGGAGGTTCAAGCAGATTGAACCCCAATGATTTGAAGCATGGTGAGGCTGAATAGCTAAATTGAGCGAGACACCCCTGTAGACTTCATTATGTTCATAAAAACCCTGACTTGTTGTGATCAAAATCTCTCTACAATGCAAATCTGGTAGAAAGCTTAATTGAATCCTCATTCAATGCTGTGGAAATGTAATGATTGCGTAAAAATCACAGCAATAGGCCAGTGTCTTAGGTGTTTACGGATGACCCGTGTGTAACCTTCTGCTGACTTCCAAAAAATCGCCTGTTTAACCTACTCGTGTCATCCTCCAGTCTCTATATTCTCACGTAGGTGTAATACATGTTTGTGAAGTCCGGGTGATAAGTGGGCAATGAAACATGAAGAGTTATGGCGATGGGCGCCGTCGATGATTGTAAATTCAGCTCCGTTTTTACGAACAAACTGCCTTAGGCAGCAATCTCTCCATATCAAGATTGGAGGCGACTTGCACCAATTTAGATAGATCCGTCGGATCCGAAAGATGGGGAATAACCCCAAGAATGGGGATTTGTGTCAACGACTGAATCAAGTCCATCGGAGTCCAGTTAGCAATATCTACCTCAGAGCAGGGTTGAACACAATTCAGGACAATCCCTTTGAGCTGAACGCCGACTTGACGAGCTAGAGCGACATTGGCGACGGTCTGGGCGATCGCCCCCAACTTAACCGGGGTGACTAACACCACAGGCAACCGCCAGTCAGCCGCTAAATCAGCCACGGTGAGTTCATGGGTGATAGGGGAGCCTAAGCCGCCCAAAGACTCTATAAGAACCCAATCTCGACTTTTCGCCAGTTGATCATAGGTTTGCCACACAACCGCCAGGTCGACTTCTCGTCTCTCCTTTTCCGCTGCCAGCGGAGGGGCGATCGGCGCTTCAAAAAACAAGGGGGTGATTTCCTCAACCGATTGATCCAGATCAAATAGTTGGCGGTAGTGTTCGCGATCGCCCGCCCCTGCTTGAATCGGCTTCATTAATCCCAATCGTCGAGGTTGACAGTAGGCCTGCCAGTAAGCAGCCAAAGCGGTGGTCAAAACTGTCTTCCCTATTTCCGTATCTACACCCGCAATCAATAGAGTGCTCAATCCCTGCTCCTTACTTTCTATTAGACTCTCACGGGCAAAAATGACGGCGCGAATTAACCTGTATACCGTTTAACCCTTTATACACATTACCGCGATCAATGGTTAATTCTTAACTCGAATGTCTAATGTGAAGTCAGACGATCTCGGCGAACTGACCTCAACCCAAAAATCGCCCCCAACGGGTAGATAGCCTTCCCAAAACAGAACTTTGAACGCATCTTCGATCAGCTTTCCATCAGGCTGATATACATTTAGGGTGGCGGGGCCGCTGAGGTTGCTAAGGCGCACGGACAGAATCTGACCTTCACGGGCATTGACAACATATCGCTGAACCTGGTCAGGACCTACATTATTATCCGCCAACTGGATTCCGTCCCGTCCCTCCGCAAATTGCACCTGTTGTTCTTCAAGACTAATGGCAACTTCAGGCTCTTCTAAGGTGGCTACCGGTTCTGGAGGGTCTGCATCGGGTTGCAGAGGGTCTGCTGCGGGGTCTTCCAATTCAGGATTTTGGGGATCGACTTCAGGGTCTGTCGACTCAGGTTCGGAAGGAGTGGATTCCGGGCTCCGGACAGCGTCAATCCGGTCCGCCAAACTTAGGTTGAGTTGGTAGTTGCTTTGCGCCAGGCCAGGTACTGGGCTAAGTTGAACCACAAATTGCCCGCTCGTCGCCAAAGGCCCCTGCCAACCTTGAACCCGCTGAGCTCCGGGGTCCGCTAAATCACCAGAGGGCGCTAATACCGTTAAGAGCACCCCTTCCCCAGTTAAGACTGCTCCCAGGGTCTGTCCTTGTTCTGCTTGAATTTGGTAGTTGATGGCTTCACCTGCCTTGAGACTGCCTTCCACAGATTTGCTCTCTCCCACATCGAGATCAAATTGCTGAGCGTACTCCACCGATTCAGGCGCTACGGCTGGATCAACATTAGGGGGCGGCGTCTCCGCCCCAGGTGGTTGTTCTGAGGGTTGTTCGGGTTGTTCGGGGCGTTGTTCGGGGTTGCGGGTGATAAGAGGAACCCGTCGATCCAGACTTCCAGTTTGGATCGTTCTTACCAATGCCCAGCCGCCAATCCCAGCCGCCAACGCTAACCCTAAGCCTACTGCAGCAGCGGCCCAAGGACTTTCCTTCACTAAGTCATTGTCAGGTTGTTTGGGCGGCGGCGCAGGTTTAGGAACTGGGATTGTGGTGGGAGATAGCGGGGCGGCGGGGGGAGAGGGCGGTTCATACCGCCCGCCTGCGTCTGGGGGGTTGGCTTGAGAGACAGGCAGGTCGTCGGGCGGGGGCGGCGCTGTTTTTGGCATGGGGGAAGGAACCGCAGCGCCAAGGGCCTGGGACATTTCGCTGACAGATTGGTAGCGATCGCCTGGACGATAACTTAGGGCTTTGTTTAGCACCTGAGCAAACCCAGGGCTTACGTTTGCATACTCCCGCCAATTCCAAGTCAGGTTGATGTCATCGAATAATTGCTGTGGCTCCATACCCGTTAGCAGGACAATGGCCGTAACCGCCAGGGAGTATAAATCACTATTCGGATAAGCCCGTCCACTTTGCACTTGTTCACTGGGCGCATATCCCAACTTGCCGACCGAGGTGGCCTGGGTGTCGGTTTCAGGGGCCTGAATTCGGGTGACCGCTTCCTTGACGACCCCAAAGTCGATTAACACAGGCAAGTGATCGTTCTGACGCTGAATAATATTTTCGGGACTAATATCTCGGTGAATAATGCCCTTTGCATGGATATGCGCCAGAACCGGGAGTATTTGCTGCAGGAATTGCCGCGCTTCTGATTCTGAAAAAACAGTCCCTTCGACCCTATGCCGATTGAGTAAGTCTCGATACGTCTTTCCAGCAACGTAGTCCTGCACCAGAAATAAACGCTGATCCTGCTCGAAGGTAGCTCGGAATTGGGGAATTTGAGGATGCTTAATTTGGTAAAGGATAGCGGCTTCTCGCTGAAAAAGTTGAGTCGCTTTCTCTGAAAATTTCTCTTCTCCTTGAATGGGAACAAACTCTTTAATAACGCACTTCTCATTGAATCGGCCCAAGTCTTCCGCCAGATAAGTCCGTCCAAACCCGCCCTGGCCCAATTCTTGGCCCAAGCGGTAGCGATTTTGCAAAACCGTCCCAAGCGGAATAGGTGATTGCATAGCGAGGTAAGGGTGTTCCACTAGTCAAATGAACAGACAAATCAAATGAACAGACGACCCATAGGCAAGTCTGCCTTCCAAACACAACAGTTTACTGTAAGTTTTTGCACATTCAGTGTAAAAGGCAGTTTGTTTACCAATTCTAGAGATTTGAGAGTGGGGAATGGACGTGTCATTCACAATTCGCCCATACGCCTCCACCTCTTTTCTAATTGAATTAGAGCTGCTTAAGAAACGTTTTGTTTTCTACAAAAAACTTTTCCCCAGTTTTATTGCTTCTTCACTGTTAAGGGAAGTCAACCGGTCAATTAATGGGCAATGTAGATAAGGAGTACATCGACATAAGGATTTGGATTAATGATAAGTTCTAGTGTATTTGGGGCCCACAACCTCTCTTTGATGGTTTGCGCAGGGAGTGTTTTCCTTTGCACTTGCCTTTGCTGGATAATGGCCTATCGGGTCAGTCAAGCATATTCAGAGAGATAGAGCAGTATTGACCGACCCTAGCGGAAGGTATTTCAGACCTGTTATTAAGTCTGGGGAAGTCTTGTAGAGTAGGGCATACAAAAGGCAAGAGATAGAAGTCAGTCAAGGCCTAGATTCCGTCTTCTGTTTCCTGTCGTCCGCCTTAAAGACAATTTCCCGCATTGAGTGGATAGCTGTATTTTTATCAACCTATATCGAAGATAGGTTTTGTAGTAGAGACGTGAAAATTCACGTCTCTAAGTATTTATAGGTATTTTGGTGAAAGTATCCTGATCAGGTTTATGCTCCTTATCAAGATTGGTTGCGGGCGGCAATTTTCTATCGAGAACACTTAACGCCTTCTAGTTGTGTAACAATTTGCATTAACTCGTTGGGGTGATCAATCAAAAAGTCGGGTTTTTTGCTCATTAACACTTGATGAGAATTAAAGCCCCAACTGACTGCAACGACTCTAATGGGGATTTTCTGGGCAGCTTCAATATCCCGGGTTTCGTCTCCGATGTAGAGTACTTGATCGGCATTGAGTTGATTCCGGCGTAAGACTTGTTTCAGCACTTTACTCTTACCGAATAAGGCTGTGCCGGTATGTATGAAGCTAAACAGGTCTGCTAAATCGTGCTTTTTTAAGAAGAGATGCACATTATCGGCGGAATTGGAGGTGACAATCCCAAGGGTATGTCCTTCGTTTGACAAAGCGATTAGGGCGTCTCTTACTCCCGGAATTAAGTTGAGCTGCTGAATTTCTCGGCGCAGCTCTGTTTTAACTCGCCTCAGTAGGAATGGGAGTTTGAAGACTGAGATTTCTGATTGTTGCAGCAATTGCTGGGTGCTTAAGGTTTGAAAAAATTTAATCTTTTCAGGGCCAGCCGGACTGAAGCCGAACAGGGGAGCAAGGCGGTTGGCGATCTCTGCGATCGCGGCCAGGGTGTCCGCGATCGTGCCATCAAAGTCGAAGATAATGACTGCCACAGCTTAAATGTAAAAACCCCAAAATCTACCATTATGGCGAACTGTCCCCAATCTTTCCATTAAGCTCTCATTAACTCGACTTTGGAGTGATACGGCAATGGCTAAGTCGGTATGCGCGCCGGATGTCCTTTTCATGATGCCCGCCTAGGCTTGTAATTTACCGCTGGGATCCCACCCTTGCCGTAAGTTAGAGGGCATTCAAAAATAACTTCATAGATTTGGGGCTGTGTATGACTGTCAGGCTCTTCACTTCCCTCTGAAGTTATTCCTACACAGCCCCTTACTCCTCCTTAAGTTAACTCTTAAGTTAGGCGCCGATTTGTGATTGCTGTCTAACAATAAAGACATTAGGCGTATCCAGAAAAAATACACAGCGATTTCTCTCGAACCCTTGTCCATACCCCCAATCGAGAAAGGCCTTCTGGATATCTCTGCAGACCAGAAAGACCTCAACTCTTGACAGGAGTAGCCCCCATGACCACAACAACTCAATGGTTCCGCGTGCTTGATCTGGACGAATTGCCGGAGGGTCGGGTCAAGACAGTAACTGCGGGGCGCAAGAGTCTAGCAATGACCCATTATCAAGGACAGCACGGGGCGCTGGATAATCGCTGTCCTCACCAGGGGGGACCGTTGGGGGAAGGCGCGATTGAGAACGGTATGCTGCGCTGTCCCTGGCACGGTTGGGACTACTGCCCATTAACCGGCAAGCCGCCGGGAAATCTAGAGGTGGATGACGCCCTGGAGACCTTTTCGGTAGACGTGCGGGAAGACGGGGTTTATGTCGCTCTGGAAGTCGAAAAACCGCACATTCGCACAGTGACCGATGTGATGGCGGAGACGATGGTGAATTGGGGCGTAACCCATGTGTTTGGCATGGTGGGTCACTCCAACTTGGGGCTAGCGGACGCCCTGCGCCGTCAAGAGGAACAGGGCAAACTGACGTTTATTGGTATTCGGCATGAGGGGGCGGGGGCGTTCGCCGCTTCCGCCTTCGCCAAGCTGACTGGGCGTCCCGCCGCCTGCCTCACCATTGCCGGACCCGGCGCCACGAACCTGCTAACTGGGTTGTGGGACGCCAAAGTGGACCGGGCTCCCATTCTGGCTCTCACTGGACAGGTCAATACCCAGGTGTTAGGCACAGGCAATTTCCAAGAGTGCGACTTGTCCGCCGCTTTTAGCGGTGTGGCGGCGTGGAGTCAAACGGTGCTGAACGGCAGCCGACACGCCGAACTGATGACTCAGGCCCTCAAACATGCGCTGATTCAGCGGGATGTGGCCCATCTGATTTTTCCTGATGAGGTGCAAACGATTCCGGCGGCAGAGAACGCCCAAGCATCTAATCCAGCAGGACGGATATCGCCCCTGCAGATTGCGCCGCCGCCTGACGCCCTCAACCAAGCGGTCAAACACCTGCAGCAAGCCAAACGGCCTGTAATTATTGTGGGTCATGGAGCGCGGTTCAATATGCCCGCCATCATCGAACTGGCGGAAAGTTTGAATGCGCCGGTGCTGACGACATTTAAGGGGAAAGGGTTGATTTCAGATCATCATCCACTGGGGTGCGGTGTCTTAGGTCGGAGCGGGACACCGATCGCCAGTTGGTTTATGAATGAATCCGATTTACTCCTGGTATTTGGCGCTTCCTTCTCCAATCACACCGGAATTTCGCCCTACAAACCCATTATTCAAGTGGATTTCGACCCCATGGCCTTGGGTAAATTCCATCCAGTCACTGTGCCGGTCTGGGGGGAAATCAGCATTGTCGCGCCCCAACTCAAGGCCGCCTTAGCAGATAAGGTTGAGATGGTGGATCAACGCCCTGAAATCGCCGAGCGTTGGCAAATCTGGCGTGAAGAGAAACTCAGACGGGAAAAGGATGATCGCGGGCAGGGAGTCAATTCTGCCTCCATCTTTGCCGCAATGACCCGACAGGTTCCCGCCAAGGCGGTCATATCTGTAGATGTGGGCAACAATACCTATTCATTTGGCCGCTATTTTGAATGTCAAGCACAGTCTGTATTGATGTCCGGCTATCTAGGATCAATTGGCTTTGGCTTCCCAGGAGCAATGGGCGCTTGGGCTGCAGTCGGCGACGAACGCCCCATCGTTTCTGTCTCGGGTGACGGCGGTTTTGGTCAATATTTGGCCGACTTCAACACCGCCGTAAAATACGGCATGAACATTACCCATATCCTTCTGAATAATGACCAATTAGGCAAAATCAGCAAGGAGCAACGGGCTGGGGAGTGGGATGTTTGGCAGACCTCCTTGCATAACCCTGACTTTTCTAAATACGCGGAAATCTGCGGCGGCTTCGGCGTACGAGTCACCCAAAAAGCGGAGCTGGATACCGCCATTTCCGAAGCTTTAGCCTACAACGGTCCGGCGATTGTAGAAGTGATCGCCGATCCTGAATTAATCTAAATTGACAGATCATTCCCCATGGCAAGTAAGGGACTTGCGCGAAAATAAAGTCCCAGTAAAAGGCAGTGGATGTCCCTATGGTGGATAGTGTGGCGCAATCGTCAGGTGACCGCCTTCCCATAAGCTTGAATTAACCCCAAACAAGCAAGGGAGAGCATCATGACG
>JASJDH010000393.1 GCA_030065175.1 Leptolyngbyaceae cyanobacterium MO_188.B28
AAACATGGCGCTTAGCCACCTCTAACTCTACCCCTATTGTCAACGCCAGATATGTTAAGAAAGATCCCATTAATGGATAGCTTGGCAAGGGGGGAAACTCCGGTCCTCCCCCTTGCCAAGGGGGAGTTAGAGGGGGTAAAGCCCACTTGGGGACATCAAAGGTAACTTGTATATACACAGTAGCCCTCAGAGAGAAAGGCTGAGGATGAGGGCGATTCCCCACCATGCAGCTTTATCGATTGCCGCCCCGTTGCTTCACAACGCGTTCAACCAACTGACAAAACCCAGCTACCTCTGGCGCATCCGTCATATACGCAGGCTGATGAGTCAATTGATCCACATAGTGGGCCACATTCGCCACCCCCACAGAATGCGGAAAAGTAGCCGCGTCAAACAAACTCTCATCATTGGGACTATCCCCCACCGTCAGCACTTGGGCCGGACTGACCTGGGGAAAATATTTTTGCAGGACCTGCTGCAATCCGATCGCCTTGTCCTGCATTAAGGGTTTGATGTGGCATTGGACCGTGCTGTAGGTAAACCCCCAGCCTCGGGACTGACAGGTTTGATTGAGCCATTGCAGATCAGCCTGACTCAGTCCCTGAACATCAAACGTCCAATCAGTGAGGCGAAAACGGTTGTCGGTGGATTCTTGCAAATGGGGAAATTTCCGCTGGAGTTGCTGAAAGAAGTCGGCTAGTTGACGTCGATGGCGGGCTAAGTCAGGAATTTTAGACAGCATCAGCGGCTCTGGCTGATCTTTGGGATAAAATAGGCCGCCATTTTCTGCGATCGCGCCCGCTACCGGCAAATAGTGCGCCAACCCATTCACCCATCCCGCCGATCGGCCAGTCACAATCACCACAGACAGGCCAGCCGCCGCCAAATCCTGCAGCGACTGCAGTAGCCTGGGGGTAAATTGCCCCTGCTGAGTCAGGGTTCCATCCATATCCGTCGCGATTAGCTGGACATGGGGTAAAAGATTTACAAAAGAATTGGTTTCTAGAGCCTGAGATTTAGGCATAAAGGTCCTAAACTTTGTGGATATTGTTGAGGGGATGCAAATCGTTTAGCTATGGCGCAACTTTCTCCGGATCAGCGAAATGCTCTCTACCTTTCTGAAGCGGTCCGGTCAGGGATTCATAAACCCATATTGGCCGCCCTCTATGCGGTCCATAACCAGCCAACGTTGTCAGACCGTGAGACTGGCCTGGGAATTTCCCCTGCCAATCGTATTGCCGTCCATCAGGTGGATACATTTCCAGGCCAAGTGCATTACGCCGCTAGCACCATTCGCAGTCTTATTAATTCTCTCACCGCGAAAGGTTGGAGTAGCCGAGACTTTTGGGATATGAAGCAGGGGCGGTATAGCGATCGTTTCCTACAAACCGTCGCGGACGGCTATATCCCCCACGCTAGCGATCTTGCAGCGGCTCGGTTAGAATCTTGCACCCTGTTCGAGTTGCTGCCAGCCTACCTGTCGGATATCGAAAATGACTTGGGCGCTGACCCGCTTAAGGCAGATTTGTCAGAGTTAGAGCCCGCCCTCCTGTCCTTTGTCGAAAGGATCGCGCCCACCTATAGTCGGCTTGGTTTTCAGCAAGCGGCGCTGATAGAAACCGTCCGTCTATGGCGCAAGCTGGACACCCAAGCAGCGGCGATTGAGAACCTCAAAATCCCCATGAACGAAGGCGTTATTGATCAGGATGCGTTGGATCAAGCCCTGATCCGATTCCTGCGCTCCTTGCCAGACGCCTATGGCGGCTACCCCCATCAGCGAGAAGCCCTCTTGCGGCTGGTTCAGCTCTGGTGTCAACAAGACTCCCGTGAGTCGGTGATTGAGGCGCTCCAGCAAAGTGACTCGCCACTCTCTGAGGTCAATCTGACGATTCTTGACCCCGCCCTCATCGCCTTTATTCAACGGTTACCGCAGGCCTATAAAGGTCAAGGGCCGCAACGATTCGCTTTGACAGAAGCGTACCGGATGTGGTGCGAGCTTGATACCCGCACAAGCGCCCTTGAAACCCTCGGCGTCGATCCGGAGTTTCTCACCGCAAACGCCGACAATCCTGAAGCCTTAGTCAACACGGCGACCCAAGTAGATAAAGCCCTTTTGTCGTTTCTCCGCCGTTTGCCCGGCGTATACGAAGAAACGGACAATCAGCGGCAGGCGCTCATCTATCTGGTACAGCTTTGGCGCGAGTATGATAACCGCATTGTCGCCATTCAATCTTTATTGGACGATCTAAAGCAGATTGGTCAGGCTCCGCGCCATTCGCCGGAGGCTCCGCGCCCTCCGCTCCCCTATCTGCGCCCCTCTCGCCCCGAGCGCTGGACCCCGTCAAACCTCCAGCTAGACGCCGCCATTGTCGACGAAGGGAGTTTGACTTGGGCGGAAGCGACCCAGGGCGGCGTCTACCTGCCGCCAAATCAGACCACCATTGACGCCATAATTCGAATCGCCCGCCTCGCCGAAGCGGTGCGCGATCGCCTCGGCCGCCCCCTCCACATTACCCGCTGGTATCATCCCGCGCATCCTAATTTGCCGATGCATGGCAGGCGCTATTACCGCCACCCGCTTGGAGACGCCATTACCTTCTACTGCTATGGACTAACGGGCAATCAAATCTATTGGGCGTTGGACCCTTGGTGGTCAGGGGAGCTTGGACGATATCACCAGTTTCCTAAACTAATCTACGTTAGCGCCCAAGACTATCGAATTCGGTGGGAGAAGTGATAAGCGCCCTTTATTCCTCTACCGGATAAGTATTACCCGCTTGAGCTTGCTGAACAGCCGTTTGAAGATCTGCAAGAATTTTGAGATTAGGTTCTTGTTCATCAATGGGATCAAGCCCGCTGTTCATCCGCAAGATTTCTAATAGCTTGTCCCACAGTTCAACCGGAACAAGTACATCAGTCTTTTCTCCATCGGCATTAGTGACATAGCGGATGCTAGATTCAATTTGAGTAATGCTCATAAGGTTGACCTCTTGGGATACCTTAAATTTTAAGGACATGTACTTGAAGCTGGAAATGTCTGGTAGAGGAATATTGATTGAATCCGCCACTATCTGTTTAATTCTGTCCCAGCTTTGTCACTTGGGATTGTTAGCCTGAGGTCATGGGGTAATTCCTCTTTTACTGCGTTAAGAATTCTGCGGGTCATCCCCCCTCGGGATGGCCTGTTTTATTGCCGATTTTTCGCTGTCCCAACCCATAGCTCTCCAAGTTGTCGCTAAGATTGTGCGACCCCTTCTCTGAATTGACAGCGGCCACTAGACTATAGGCATCTGAATTCTTGGACATCTAACTAGAGAGAAGCATTGACTGAGAGGGAGCAACCGTCTGCCGCACTGAAGACCATCTCTCGCCGTGAGTTGACGGAGTTGGTGCAATTTCAGCTGCAGGCGCTACTAGAGCAGGAAAATTTTCAGGGAGCAAAAGCATTGCTAGTGCCGGTAAAACCCGTCGATATCGCCGAAGCGATCGAAGGTTTGCCGGAGACGATGCAAGCGATCGCTTTCCGGCTGTTGCCCAAGGATGAAGCAATTGAAGTGTATGAGAACCTTGATTCCAGCGTTCAGCAAACTCTGATAGAGGACTTTAAACGTCAGGATGTGCTCGAAATTGTCGATCAGATGTCGCCAGATGACCGGGCGCGGCTATTTGAAGAGCTGCCGGCCAAAGTGGTGCGGCAACTGCTGAAGCAGTTAAGTCCTCAAGAACGACAAGCAACCGCTCTGCTATTAGGGTATGGGGCGGGTACGGCTGGACGCATCATGACGCCGGAATACGTATCCGTCAAGGAAGGCTGGACGATCTCACGAGCCCTAGAGCATATTCGCAATTTAGCCCATGTCAGTGAAACCATCTATTACCTGTTTGTGACGGATGAGGCCCGACGACTGACGGGGATTCTTTCTCTCAGAAACTTGGTGATTGGCCAACCCGATAAAACCATCGGCGAATTGATGATCCGCGAGGTGATCTCTGTCCAGACGGATACTGACCAGGAAGAAGTCGCCCGTCTGATCCAGCGGTATGACTTTTTAGCTGTGCCGGTTGTAGACACTGAGCAACGACTGGTGGGCATTATCACCGTAGATGATGTGATCGACATTCTGGAAGAAGAAGCGACGGAAGATATCTATGCCTTGGGCGGGGTTCAGTCTGGGGGCGAAAATTATTTCCAAACGAATCTACTCGCCGTGGCGCGGAAACGGGTAGTCTGGTTATCCGTGCTATTGGTGACCAATACCTTTTCAGCCAATGTGATCAAAAGCCATGAGGCGACCCTGGGCCAGGCAGTGGTTTTAGCGACCTTTATTCCACTCCTGATTGGTTCAGGAGGCAATGTCGGCGCGCAATCCTCCACTGTGGTGATTCGAGGCTTGAATACCGACGAAATCAAAATTCGCAACGCCCTCAAGGTGATCCAGCGGGAAGCGATCGCAGGCGCCTTCTTAGGATTGATGCTGGGGATTGCGGTGACAATCTGGGCCTACTTCATGACTCGTGATTTGTCAGTGGCGGCGACGGTTGGGATGAGTTTGGTGGCGATTTCAGTATTGGCCTCTAGCGCCGGATCCGCATTACCTATCCTGTTCCAATCTGTAGGGTTTGATCCCGCTCTGATGTCCGCCCCCTTTATCACCACCATCGTGGATGTTCTCGGTTTACTCATCTACCTGACCCTGGCGGGTCGAATCCTGAATTTGTCCTGAATTTAAATTGGGGATTCGACGCCCAGCGATCCCCAGAGTGTAGGATGTCGGGGTTAGCGTTAGAAGACTCGGCTAATTGGCGGGACAAGGATCGCGATGGAAAAGCTAGACTTAAGATATCTAAGCCAAAAGTAGTCTTTGGGGATCACTTGGGGGCAAGGCTTAGAAGATGGACATAGGGTGTTATGTAGGCTACCAAATTGGCTTAGGATATTTAAACAGCTGTGGCAAATTTGGGTGATATTGCATTTTTCGACTCGATTCGCCCAGAAATAAAACAAATGTTTACAATGTTAAAGGTAAGTTTTTAATTCATTCCTAGTTTATTCAAACTGACATTTGTCATAGCGTTATTCTGATTCCTGGAACGGGGCGTCATGAGGTTAAGAGAATTTTTGAATTTGCACTGGATAGGATAAACCGATCGAGGACCTGTCAGTTCAAGCGCTTGGCGTTGTCAGCAGCTAGAAAACTTGAACTGGTTACGAAAAGAGTGGGTTAGCCGTGCTCCAAAAGCTTAAACAAGACCTGAAGAACGACCTAATTGCGGGCCTCTTGGTGATCATTCCCTTAGCGACCACCATTTGGTTAACGATTACCATCGCGACTTGGGTAATTCGCTTCTTAACTCGTTTCCCTAATCAGCTCAATCCCTTCACCGGCCTTCACCCGATTCTGATTTACATGCTGAATCTGTTGGTGGGCTTTGCGGTTCCATTGTTCAGTATCCTGCTGATTGGCCTTATGGCTCGTAACATTGTTGGACGCTGGCTGCTAGATTTTGGGGAACGCGTTCTGCAATCCATCCCCTTAGCGGGAGCCGTATATGTCACATTGCAGCAGATTCTACAGACACTATTACGGGACTCTAAAAGTCGGTTCAGACGGGTCATTTTAGTGGAGTATCCCCGTCGGGGTCTTTGGGCGATCGCATTTGTAACGGGTTCCCTCACCGCCAGCCAGCCTCAAATGCCTGAAAACGCGAGTCAGGAAAGCCCTGGCGCAGGAACCGAGACCAAGATGCTGAGCGTGTTTATTCCCACAACGCCCAACCCCACCAGTGGGTGGTATGCGGTGGTGCCCGATACAGATGTGGTGAATCTATCCATTTCCATTGAAGACGCTTTTAAGGTGTTGCTCTCTGGCGGTATTGTCGGTCCGAACCTAGCCGCCGCGCTGAACTCTCAGCAAGCCTTGAAGGAAGAGTCTGAAATTAACCCTAATCCAGGCGCGTTAACGCAGCAATTGATTGAGGAGCAATTGATTGAGGAGCAATTGATTGAGGAGCAATTGATTGAGGAACAGGTAGAACTCTCAGAAACGGTAGTCAAGGCAACCCAATCATTAGACGAGCAAGACTTGACCCCCCAACCACCCCCCGTCGGGGCGCCTCAGCCGCCCGTCGCTGATAACTCGCCCTCGCAACCTACTCCAGATATTCCGAGTCAGACACGGGGCGCGGGAGACTCGACAATCCAGTCTCCCCCAGTCATCTTGAACAACCCTCAAGCCTCTGCGGTGGAAACTTTAGAAACCCAGCCGCCGCCTGTCATCCTGAACCATCAGCCGGTTGCGGATTAGGGGCGGTGATTTAAGCCGCCGCCGCTTAAAAGGGGGCTATCCCCAATCCCTGATATGTTTGCCCCCGCTTTGGTAGTAAGATAGCTGAGCTAACTCTGGTAATTAATACTTTCTATGCAAGCTCGTAGAATTGCTCGTGAACTGGCGCTTTTAGGCATGAGCCAGCTTCCTGATAAACCAGAGAAGCTAGAAGGCCTGCAGCTCAATGAATTACTTTTATCGGCTGTACAAACCCTAACGGCGGAGGCCCGAGATTCGCTGGAAACAGCGGCGGCGGAATTGGGGCGCGGCAGCGATCGCTTAAGGGACAGCGAAACGCGCTCTGTGAATCTCCATAGCGCCCGCGAAATGATGAAAGAGGCGATTGAGCTTACTGAAACGACGATCAATCGTTTGGGAGCCGCCTTAGATTTACCTGAATTCATTCAATCCACCAACCAGGACGCTGCCCAAGAGTACGCTCTACAGATCCTGACCCAGATGATTCGCTACAGAGCAGAGGTCGACACTCGGTTAGATCAGGCAATGGTGGCTTGGCAATTGAAGCGATTAGCCCACATAGACCGAGACATCCTTCGGATCGCCATGGTTGAAATTCTCTATCTCGAACTCCCCATTCGGATTGCGATTAACGAGGCGGTAGAACTCGCGAAGCGATACAGTGGAGAGGAAGGGTACCGTTTTATTAACGGGGTTCTGCGGCGAGTGACCGATCAACTTAAAGCGGAACGGAGTAGCGCAGGTTTTCAAAATGAGGCAACCTCATCCTCCCCAGACGACCCCCAAACCAGTCCACCGATCACCCCATCGGTTCCAAGTTAGCAACGCTCCTGATTTAATAGGCGCTACCGGCGGCGGGGCGATGTCCCTTCTACTCTCTCAACAGGCTACCTTTACGAATTTGATATGACATCTTTCAATTGGTTTCGTCGGAGTTACGACGAACCGTCCGAAAAGCCCTCCGAAGAGAAAACTGAAACAACGCCAAGCCCATCAGAAGAGGCTGGAGCGGAAACTAAGGCTGAGTCGACAGACAGTCAACTGGATGCCGATGAGTACCTGCAGTGGGCTAAGGCGGCGTATCAAAATATTCAGCAACGTCAGCAACAAGTTCAAGCGCCGACCGCGGAACCCAAGGCGGAACCAGCGCCACCCCCTACTCCAACTGAGCCTGAGGAGACAACTGAGACTGCTGATACAGCAACCGATACATCATCAACCGTAGAGGCAGAACCCTTAAAGCCGGAGACCGTCACGGAGTCAGAACCGGTTGTCGCAAAACCCGTTGAGCCCAAACAGGCGGATGAGGCCGTTGTCGAACTCCCCGTAGCGTCAGATGTAGGGGCTAAGGAGACGAGTGAAGCCGTTGCAGACTCCGCCGCTTTAGAACCGAAGTCTGTAACCGAGGCCGCCGTAGAAGCCGCCCTTTCTACCATCGAGTCTGCTCTGCAGGAGTCCCAAGAGACGACGGCTGAGATTTCATCCGTATCTTTGGATGACGCGGTCGCCGCGACGGAAGGCGTCTCTGCCGAAACTGCTGCTCCGGTTCCGTTTTGGGCTAAGGCTGACGCTGAGCGTCAAGAACGATTGGAGCGGTTGAAAGAAACGGCGATCGCCCAACCCGAACCTGACTCTCAAGCAGCAATCTCCGCAAATGCTTTGACTGGTCTTGTTCCCAGCGAACCCGACTTGCCTCAGGTGCTATTGGATGAAGCCTTCCTTTGGTCGGCTGAGATTTTGGCTGCACAGGGACGACGCTCCGATCAGATCTCCCTGGAAGAAATCACCTGGTTAAAACGGTTGCGTCAGGGGCTGGACAAGACTCGCCGAGGGTTGGTGAACCAGCTTAAGGCGATTGTCGGTCAAGGTCCCCTGAACCAGGATGCGGTGATGGAGATCGAGGCGTTGTTGCTCCAGGCCGATGTGGGTGTCGAGGCGACTGACCACATTATCGAAACCCTGCAAGCAAAACTCCGGGAAGACACATTGCCGCCGGAACAAGCGATCGCTTATCTCAAATCCATTTTGCGGGATATGCTGGAGCGCCCGCTGGTGGACTCCCATAATCTAAGCTTCACGCCAGAGAAGGATTGCCTCAGTATTTGGCTAATGACGGGGGTGAATGGCGCCGGTAAAACCACCACCATTGGCAAGCTGGCCCACATTGCGAAAAAATCTGGCTACACCTGTTTAATCGCTGCGGCAGATACATTCCGAGCCGCTGCGGTGGAACAGGTCAAGGTGTGGGGCAGACGCAGCGATGTGGAAGTGATTGCCAATCCCGGGAAAAATACCGACCCCGCCGCCGTGGTATTTGACGCCATTTCCGCCGCCCAAACTCGCAACACAGAACTGTTGCTGGTTGACACCGCCGGTCGCTTACAAAACAAGAAAAACCTCATGGCTGAACTGGCCAAAGTCCGCCGCATTATCGACAAAAAAGCGCCGGACGCCAAGGTGGAATCCTTATTAGTGCTGGACGCCACCCTGGGTCAAAATGGCCTGCGGCAAGCAGCGGTCTTTTCTGAAGCCGCTCAACTCAGTGGAGTCGTTCTGACCAAATTGGACGGCACCGCAAAGGGCGGGATCGCCCTGGCGGTGGTGCAGCAACTCGGTTTACCCATCCGATTTATTGGCGCCGGTGAGGGCATTGAAGACCTGCGCCCCTTCTCCAGTTATGAGTTTGTAGAAGCTTTGATTAGTGGATAAGGACTACTTACGCGATGTGCAACTTTAATTTCAACGAGTTTACGTCGTTTCAGCCCTTAGAAGGGGGCTTTAGAGTGATTTTGGTCTGATGCAAATGAGAACATTCTC
>JASJDH010000394.1 GCA_030065175.1 Leptolyngbyaceae cyanobacterium MO_188.B28
GGATTCCGATCATCCCCGCTGCGATCGCAATGGTGTTAGCCTCTGTGGGTGTCGCCTGGGGACTCAACCCTATCCATGTCTCCAAAAAATTGGAGTCCGATTAGATAATTCCTTTTTTCCTTTATCGTAGGCTTTTTAGGAGTCTGTATGATGATTTTGTCGTGAAAGATATCGGGCAGAATTTTACAATTCAGACTATCCTTAACACTAGATTGAATGGGGTAAGCGGACTGTCTCTCAGTTCATCGCCAAGCGGCAAGACAGTGAGGATTTATACTTATTCGAATTATTTAGATTAGGATTGCACAGCATTTGCTCAGGCAGAGCGATACCCTGCGGCTCTCTTTGCTGTGAAATCCTAGGGGGGAATTAGCAGAACGAACCCTGACCCCATAATTCACTGCCCTTAATAGCTTTTACCCATTGCTTAAGTTCAAATGGAGGTCATCTCGATTTTGATGTTTTTTTTTAGATCTGACTTTAATTTGCCTTTTTCAAATCAACGATGGTTCCGTCAATCTAGTTCAGTGTTTGCGTTAGGGGTATGCTGCTTAGGGTTTGTCCTGGGCGACCTGGTGACTGGGATCGAGGCAACTGCCTCGCTCGAAGATCCAGATCACCCTGAGAGAATTTATTACCAACCGCCGGATACACAAGAAAACAGCGACCCTCAGGATCGTCCCCGGGGGGGCGGTTCCCGGCCGCCCTGTTCAGAAAGCGAAATGAGTCCCGCCCCCTGCGCCGATTTGGAGTTAACCGCTTTAGTCCCCTTCCCTGAAATTGTCAAAGACGATAGTCAGGGGTCCGCCGCCAAACAACCTGCCGCTTGGGGACGGACGATCGCAGAGATCCCCGCCTTTTGGTACTACATTCCCTACCCTGCAACCGCTATCCATAGCGCCGAATTTGAACTCTTGGATGACAACGACAATCTAATCTTCCGAGATCCTTCAGTTCAACTTGCAGAAACCCCAGGCGTCATTGGCTATCATCCCAACCTTGAAGCGCCCTTAGAGGTCGGCAAAACCTACAACTGGCACTTAATCCTACACATCGATCCGGATAACCCTTCTTTGGACGAATATGTCAGCGGCAGAATTCAACGCGTTGCTTTGCCCCCAGAACAAGTCGCTCAGCTCGACACATTATCCCCACTGCAGCAAGCAGATCTATTAGCGGAAGCCGGGATTTGGTACGACACCTTAACCGCACTGGCTAAAGTGTATCAGGACGCGCCAACAGCATGGATCTCACTACTGAAGCAGGTTGAGCTGGATGAGATTGCGGAGGAGCCGATTGTGAATGGTTGTCTCTACAACCAATTCCCGACCAGCACATACGGCGCCCAGTAGACTGGCAAATCCAGGCGGGGATTATTCAATAGGTCTTGTTGGGCGAGTTGCAGGGCTTTGGCTTTGGTGGGGACGTTGGGATCGCTCAGATGATGGTAGAACCGACCGACCAGTTGGGCGGTGGCTTCATCGTCGGCGTACCAAAGTGAGGCGATGGTGCTGCGGGCGCCGGATCTGACGGCGACGCCAGCCATGCCTAAGGACGCGCGATCGTCGCCGGTCACAGTTTGGCAGGCGCTGAGGAAGAGGATTTCAATTGGCGTTAGTTGGGTTTGGTCTCGGCGGCGGAGGAGTTCAGCTAATTCATTGATGTTAATGCGATCGCCATCTCCCGCCAGGATGTATGTGTCCTCAGAGCGGGAGCTAAATTGGCCGTGGGTGGCGATATGAATGATGGGGACTGGGCGGAGGTTGATTCTTTGGCCTAGGGTTTGTTGGGTGAAGGCCCGATTCAATAGGACGTCGATGTTCTTTAGAGCGGTTTTAATTGACTCAACTTCCGCCATCACCCCCGGTAAGGGACGAATTCTAGTATTGGGGATGGTTTCGGCGGATCCCGCCACTAAGGCTTGCATTGATTTCCGTTCCAAGGGCTGAGGTCCCAAGAGTTGGAGGCCGGGGGTAACAGCGACCGCGTACTTCTGAATTAAATACTGTTCGCCGTCATAGAGGGCGGCGATGGGAATATTGCGTAATTGTCCATCTAAAACAAAAGTAACGGTGCTGACGTTGCTTTGTTCCAACGCAGCGGCGGCGGGGGCCACCAACCAGTCGTAGACCTGCTTAGACAGGGTTTGTATCTGGGTCCGGCGTGACGGTAATTTTTGCTGAAGGGACCGCTGCAGCGCTGTCAGGGTTGCTTCAATCTCTGCTTTTGGCGCCGCCACTCGGTAGGACTGAAGCGCTTGCGGTTGGGGCAATTTCAAAATTACCTCTAGCCGATCATCCAGGATCACAGTGTAGATAAAAGCGGCGGTCGCGTCAGTTTGATCCACCACCTGGTCAATCTCTTCCAACGTTGCGTCAGAACAGGCCTGGTGCAAAAAGTTTTCCACCACAGCTAGCTGCAAGGAATCCATCACTGTTCGGGCCTGTTTGAGATTTTCCAGTGAGGGGGTTTCCGGCTCCAGCAATAAATTGACCAGCTGACGATACACCGGCTCAACATTCTCCCGAAAGGAAAATTGAATGTCGGGATTCAGAAACGCCAGATCGCGGCGCAACGGTTGAAGGGTATTGAGGGCTTGGCGATAGGCGTCAATGGCGAGTAGCGTTTGGGACTGAGCCGCATAAATTCGGCCTAATTGCCACTGCCATTGGTATTTCATTTCATCAGCCTGGGCTGTTTGGGCGCGGGCTAGGGCCAATTGGGTGAAAGATAGCGCCTGGGACCAGTCCTGAAGTTGTTCATACAGTCCCCCGAGCACCCCTAAGGAGTAGGACTCGCCCCGCGCATCCTCCAGATCTGTTGCGGCTGTTAATCCCGCTGACGCCAATTGCAGAGCGGCCTCTGTAGGGTCGCTCGCCGGATCGAGCCCGTCTATTTGGCGCAGTTGGATCACGTTGCGGGCTAGATTGAGTTGGGCGTAGAGGGTCGGTCGACTGGGCGGCAATTCGGTTAGGGACTGAGCAAGTAACCTCTGCGCCAGCAACTGAATTTGCGCTTTCTCTTGATCTGACGTTTGCTGATGATCCTGGAGCCAAGCTTGCAGATCCAACAATAGACTCAAGCGTTGCAGTTGAGCTTGAATTTGGATGAGATTGGCGATAGGGCTAGATTGACCTGCGATTTGGGCTAACTGGGCCGCTTGTTGATAGGCCTGGATGCCAGGCTGAGCAGCATGCCGGAGCTTCGCAACATCGGTAGAGTCGGCGCGGCTGCCCAAAGATTCCTTAACCTGTTGATATCGAGCCCGCTCGGTCTCCCCCAACGCCAGCCATGCGGCGCTTTGATCCGGCGGGGAGGACTGTTGCTCGGCGATCGCTAACCCCGCCTTCAAAACCTGTGAAGACCGATCCAGACTATCCACCAGACGCAATATTGTCCCAAGGCTGCGTAGTCCTAGGGTCTGGATTGCTGGATCTGGATAGGACTCAATGGTCTGCACCAGGGTTGGCAGGGTGTCTGCATCCAAGTTGTCGCAGCGGGCGTCAACCGCCAGGGCGGTCAAGAGGGTGTTGCAGGATCGACGATACAACCCTAAGCTCTCCAGGGCTTGGGCTTGGTTAATCAAGCTGCCGACAACCCCCGTTGAATCGTTCAGATTGCGGTAGGTTTCGGCAGCCAGGTCCCAACTGTGGAGGGCCCCCTCTAATCGCCCCAATGCAAAATAGAGCCGCCCCCGAGCATTGAGGGCCTGGGCGTAGAGTTGCGATCGCAGGAATGAATCCCCCCTTTCCGGGGCTTGAGTCAGCAGGTCGAGACTAGCGCTAATGGCGGTTTCAGCCTCAGTCCATTGGTCAAGCTGTTGGTGGGCTAGAGATAGGTAAGTCAGGGCCATTGCCTGATGCAGCGCATCTCCTTGGTTCGCATAGACCTGAGCGGCTTGCCGCCAACTCACCGCTGCCTGGTTGTATTGCCCGTCGGCGTAAAAGTCTCTTCCTTGGTCAATCCATTCAGCCGCTGGCGGATCAGGGGAAGCCAGGGGGGATTGGGGAGGCGGTGAGGAGAGCGTCGGGGCTGTTAAGGCGGTAATGGAGAGGGTGAGGAGGAGGGTGAGGAGGAAGAGGGTGGTAGGGATGAGACGGCGAAGGGAGATGGGGGGATGAGTGGATGGGTGGATGGGTGGATGGGTGGATGGGTGGATAGGAGCAGAAAGGGAGGAGAGCGGAAGGAGGCGCTTGAGGAATTGGGAAATTTGCTGGCGAAGTTTGGCTGGATTAATTGTCATAGCATCAGGAATTGTGTATTGCGCGCTACCCGCCGCACATAGGGAGAGTCCAACATTCCAATCAATTCCATCAATCTGCCCTCCTGCCTAACTCGAACAACTTGCCGACGGTCGCCAACCCCTATAAGTATTGTCTGAATTAACTCGAGAGGTGAGCACGACTCTACCGTCCGCGTCCACAAACCAGCCCTGGGCTTCGACGATTTGAGCGGGATAGGCGTCTGGGGGAAGGGCTGCGATCGCGGCGGCATCTCTACTTGAATTGGACTGGGAAGTGGGCGGTCTCAAGTCGTCCCATACAGTGGCGGTATTGTGGACCGCATCGAGTCCGGGCGGCAACCCGCCTCGCCCAGTGTTAATGAAGCTGCTGGCTGAGGGGGAGGCACTGGCGTAGCACCGTTGGTTGAGTTGCAGAGTCGCCAGTTCACTAGGCAAGTTGTCTATCCCCTGATTGGGGTCAATGTCCGGACTGTTGATAATTACCTGGCCATCGAAATTCGGATTGCCCTGGGAAATAGCGGTAATGTCGCTGCTGGCAAGCAGCCCAGGATCCAGTTTGGCGGAGTCGTTTGTGTTCAACAGGGCTTGGAGTTCCGCCCGACTGCGGAATTGCAAGCCAAAAAGGCTATTCGTTGTAATCTCAACTCGCCCGCCCCGCCCTTCAAAGGCATTGGCGGTAATGTCGCTATTTTCGTCAAACACAGCCGCCACCAGCCCCGCCACAATATCGATATTGCCGCCATCGCCTCCGGTCCCAGCCGTTCCTGCGGTAGTGGAGATGCGGCTATTGCGCCGCAATAGCAATAGATCCGTAAGCCGGAGGGTAATATTCCCCCCCTGGCTGCTGGCGGTTTCCGCCGATAGAAAGGCTTGAGAATCCAGTAACAGCGTCCCCGCTTCCACTTGAATATCGCCGCCTGGACCGCTTCCTTGACTATCCACCGCAATCCAAGCGCCGTTTTTTACCGTGATCAGTCTTGGGTCGATAATAATGCCGCCGCCTGCGCCAGCAGAACCGACCGCCGTATTCGCGAATACACCGCTGTCCTGGCCTGAGATCGTAATGCTATCAAGGACGTTAAAGATGATGTCCCCGGCGTTTCCCACACCAGCGGTGGATGCAGACACCTGCGCTCCATTCCGGATGCTTAAGCGTTCCGCTTCAATGCTTAAGTCCCCCGCCTCCCCGCCAAGGCCGCGAGTTTCCGTTGAGAGAAACCCCCTATCTAGCTCTACAAACTCTGCATTGATGATGTTGATATCTCCACCCGGGCCAGTTTCTAAAGGTTGGCCAAAGAAAGGGGTTATTCCCTCAGAGACGGTCGATACTCTCGCTCCGTCCAGAATACTCAGTGTGTGGGTGTTGAGGGTGATGCTCCCAGCCGCCCCCAGTGCCTGTGTTTCGGCAAATAAACCCGATTTGTCGCCAGCCAACTCTACTGATTCAGAGGCATTCACAATCAAATTTCCGCCCCCCCCAGAAGCTGGGAAGAATTGGTTTGTGATTATTCCAGTAGAGTTTGTTGATATGCGTCCGCCATCTCTAAGGATCAACCGTTTGGTCTCGATTGTAATGTCCCCGGCATTTCTGTCGGAAAGCGTATCACTCACGAAGCTGCTAGCAATAGAAGATGACGGTGAAACGCCAATCAATTCAACGGTTTCTGACGCAACCACTGACATATTGACTTCGCTGCCCAAAATTCTCGACCCGTCTTTGAGGACAACATTCCTGCCCCGCAAATTGATAACACTGTCTTCTCCTCCCCCATTCGCGAATATGCCGGCTGAACGAGTCCGAGCCGCAAATTCGATGTCCTGGAAACTCTTCGTATCCTCGTAGCTCAGCTCCCAACCAAGGTCTATCGGTCGGAGATTAACCCGACTATTTGCCTCAACACTCCCTAATTCAATTCGTCCATTTTCGCTGGCTAGAAATCCTCCGTCCATCGTTACACCGCTGCCGACAAGAGCTAGCGTATTTCCGGGCTTTACCTCTAACCCCACCAAAGTCTTTAACTTAAATGCAGGAAAGGAGGGGGGGCTAATGAACCGGGTCGTTAGAGATTGATTGCGAATGCTTCCGGCGGTTTCCCCAAATTGCAAACCAACCGGAACCCTAACCGTCAACATCGGAGGCGCAGAGGGATTAATTGCACTGAATTGATAGCCCTCCTCAAAAATCAGACTACTGCTAGTAGTCGCTAAGAATGAACCATTTAAATCCAGGGCGGCGTCAGGGCCAAAGACAATGCCATTGGGGTTCATTAAAAACAAATCGGCTTTACCCAGGACCCCAAGGGTTCCTAGAATTGTGGAGGAATCGCCGCCGGTCACCCGACCCATAATCAGTTGAATGTCAGTCGGGTTACTGAAATAGACACTTTGCCCTTCGCCAATACTAAATTGATCGAAGCTGTGGAATAAATTCGCCCCCCGCCTGGCCCCTCCCTCAATCAGTTCGATGGGGACGTTATTGGGATCTACAGTCGATCTGACGCTAGAGGCTTCAGAACCTAAGGAGCTATCTGGGATAACCTCGGCTGAAGCGCTATTATCAGGGAAAAATCCCAGTATTGGGAAGAGAAGGCTAAAGACAAAAGTTGGTAAAGGGGAGGCTAACCTTACGATGTCTGAGGAGCGCATCAAATCCTCTCTTCCTAAAGTTCATTTCACTTTAAGGCATTGAGGTTATCAATTGAAGTGGATTATGAGGATTTGGCCGCCCTGCGGTGCGGAAAGCGGACTGGGCTGCAGAGTTGAGCCTCACCCTCACAAGTTCCTCACGTTGATTTTCTATTAATTAAAGGAGATGGGGATCAGGAGGGACGGGGAGGCAGGGGAGGCAGAGGGAGCAGAGGGAGCAGGGGAGCAGGGAGGAGGAGATGGGGGGACAGAAGTTAGGTAAGGAATTCAGCTCTCAGCTCTTAATGCTCTTTCAATTCAAAATCTAAAATCCAAAATCTCCTTCCCCATCTTCCCCATCTCCCCCATCCTCCCTATCTCCCCCATCCTCCCTATCTCCCCCATCCTCCCCCTCCCCTCCATCCTCCAAAAGTAAGCTCTCAACAAGGAGCGATCGCCATGCCCATTGACGCCAATAAAAATTCCCGGGAGAAAAAATCGGAACCTAGGCAAGTTGGCCGCGATATTGTCGTGTTGCTGCTGTGGCTTCTGATTATCAACTTGTTCCTCTTTCGTCAGCCTCGGCATGAGGAGGTTCCCTACAGTCAGTTTATTGACCAGGTAGAAGCGGGGCGGGTGGAGAGCGCCAAGGTTGGGACGGACAGGATTCGGTACATCCTCAAGGCTGATTCGGATGGAGTCCAATCCGATGATCTGGAGCCTACGACAGAGGAGAGTTTGGAACGCATAACCCGGCCTGTGGCGGTTGATTTAGAGTTGCCTCAGATTTTGCGGCGGCATGAGGTTGAGTTTTCGGCGCTGCCCTCCCAGGGGTCTGGGTGGTTCACCACGTTACTCAGTTGGGTATTGCCCATGCTGCTGATCTTTGCGCTCTGGGGCTTTATTCTCAATCGATTCCAGGGGGGAGGCGGTCCTGCCGCCCTGACGATTGGCAAGAGCAAGGCGCGAATTTATTCAGAAGGGGATACCGGCGTCACCTTTGATGATGTCGCAGGCATTGACGAAGCCAAAGCGGAGCTGCAGGAAATTGTGGAATTTCTGAGCCATGCTGACAAGTACAAGCGGTTAGGGGCCAAAATTCCCAAGGGGGTTTTGTTGGTGGGACCGCCGGGGACTGGAAAGACGTTATTGGCCAGAGCGATCGCAGGGGAAGCCGGGGTTCCTTTCTTCAGTATCTCTGGCTCTGAATTTATTGAATTATTTGTCGGCATTGGCGCATCGCGGGTGCGGGATCTGTTTGAACAAGCCAAACAGCAGGCGCCTTGCATTGTCTTCATTGATGAATTAGACGCGTTAGGGAAGTCGCGGGCGGGGGCGGGTCCGATTCCCACCGGAAATGAGGAGAGAGAGCAAACCCTGAACCAACTGCTCTCAGAAATGGATGGATTTGATCCCAACACCGGGGTTATTCTCCTGGCCGCCACCAATCGTCCTGAAGTGCTAGATCCGGCCCTTTTGCGTCCTGGTCGATTTGATCGCCGGATTGTAGTTGATCGCCCAGACCGAGGCGGTCGGGAGGCCATTCTAAACGTTCATGCTAAGAATGTGAAACTGGCTGAGGACGTGGATTTGGCTAAGCTGGCGGCGCGAACGCCGGGGTTTGCGGGCGCAGATCTGGCCAATCTAGTGAATGAAGCCGCCTTGCTGGCGGCCCGGAAGAATCAAGAATCCGTGATGATGGAGGACTTTAACGAAGCGATTGAGCGGACCTTGACGGGCCTGGAGAGAAAATCGCGGATCCTGAGTGAGTTAGAAAAAAGAACGGTCGCTTACCACGAAGTGGGGCACGCGATTATCGGCTTCCTAATGCCCGGTGCGGGCGCCGTTGAAAAGATTTCCATCGTTCCTCGGGGAGTGGGGGCTTTGGGGTATACCTTGCAACTCCCAGAAGAAGATCGATTTCTGATGATTGAAGATGAAATTCGGGGCCGGATCGCAACCTTATTGGGCGGCCGGTCCGCTGAAGAACTAACCTTTGGCAAAGTCTCTACCGGCGCCAGTGATGACATTCAGAAAGCGACTGACCTGGCGGAGCGGTACGTCACCCTATACGGGATGAGTCATGAACTCGGCCCCATTGCCTTTGAAAAAATTCAACACCAGTTTCTGGAAGGATTTTCCAGTCCTCGCCGAGCCATAAGCCCTAAAATTGCCGAGGAAATCGACCAAGAAGTTAAGCAGTTGGTGGATAGCGCCCACCAAATCGCCCTGGCGATTTTGAAAAAGAAC
>JASJDH010000395.1 GCA_030065175.1 Leptolyngbyaceae cyanobacterium MO_188.B28
TGTTGATTCACAATGCCAAGACCGGCAAAGTCGAATTCTGGAAGATGGACGGCACGGACTGGCGGGCGGATGTGGACTTGCCCACGAGCCCAAGTCAAGATTGGAAGATTGGGGGAACCGCCGATGTCAATCAAGATGGCAGCGTAGATATTCTTTGGCGAAACCAGAACACTGGCCAAAATCAGGTCTGGTATTTAGACCGGGGCGCCCAAATCGGCTCGGCGGACCTGCCGAGCTTAACGGATACCAACCAAACGATGGCCGGGGTAGGGGATTACAACCAGGATGGCAACGCTGATATCCTCTGGCACAACCAGGCCACAGGAGAAAATACGGTGTGGCTGATGGATGGCGTACAGCAAATCCGTTCGATGTCCTTGCCCGTCCGCACGGATACTTCTTGGCAGACTGACAACACTGTTGATTTAGCTCAAACCCCTTCGCCTAACCCTACTCCTACGCCCACGCCCACGCCCACGCCCAACCCGCCAGTTGTTCCAACCGAGCCATCGCCCCCGACACCGAAACATATCGGTCCTCTTTGGGACCAGCCTGGTGGTAAGGGAACGCCAATCACCCTAACTTACAGTTTTGTTGACGGCTTCTTCGACCACATCAAAATCAAAGGGGGATCTCCAAACGACGTTAAGGCTTCGGTCGAAAAAGCATTGTCTGTGTATGCCAAGTATGCGCCTATCAACTTTGTAGAAGTCCCAGACAAGGGACCCGATAGCCATAGTGTACGCACCAAGGGCATCGGCATTGAACCCGGTGACACGCAACTACGGTTCCATGCCTACTACAAAGATGGTGACGGCGGCGTGTTTGGCACGACCTGGCTGCCTTCCAAATCACACGCCATTGGGGGTGATATCTTCATGGATTATGAAACCTGGGATTCTACGGCAGAATTGGTAGAAGATTTCGCCCATGAACTCGGACACGCATTGGGTCTCGAGCATTCGTCTGATCCTAACGCCCTCATGTATCCTTCGACTTGGGACCGATACCCAACGCTTGAGAGCGCCGATCTTTTGGCCGAAGACATTCTCGCTATCCAAACGGCCTATGGTAAGGGTCAAGGATCGGTTAAGACGTTAGGGGGGGGCGCCATCATCCCCGAGCCCCAACCCGAGCCCCAACCCAAGTCTTCTGAGGTCATTGGGCCAGATTTCAACGGTGATGGCAAGGTTGATCTGCTCTGGCAAAATACCACCACGGGCCAGGTGCAAGCCTGGTCGATGAATGGTGATGAACTGCGGCTCAGAAGCAACCCCATTGCCGCCTATGCTAAGGGATTTGAGGTGCGGGCCGTCGGCGATTTCAACGGCGATGGTCAAAACGACCTGATCCTAAAAGACACCTCTCGGGGTTCAATGATGGCTTGGTTCCTCAACGGCGCTCAACGCACTGGAACAAAAACGATTTTCCAAAACCTCAAAAATACTGATGAAGAGGTGCGGGGGGCGGCCGACTTCGATGGCGATGGTCAGACAGACCTGTTGATTCACAATGCCAAGACCGGCAAAGTCGAATTCTGGAAGATGGACGGCACAGACTGGAGTGCAGATGTGGACTTACCCACAAGCCCAGGCCCAGATTGGAAGATTGGGGGAACCGCCGATATCAATCAAGATGGCAGCGTAGATATTCTTTGGCGCAATCAGACCACTGGCCAAAACCAGGTCTGGTATTTAGACCGGGGCGCTCAAATCGGTTCGGCGAATCTGCCGAGCTTAATGGACGCCAACCAAACGATGGCCGGGTTAGGGGATTACAATCAGGACGGCAAGGTCGATGTGCTCTGGCGTAATCAGTCCACTGGAGCCAATACGGTGTGGCTAATGGACGGGGTGCGGCAAGTTGGATCCCTGACTCTGCACACCCTCCCAGACTTGGCTTGGCAGACGGACATCATTGGCGAAGCCTCGCAAACCCCTAATCCCAATCCCACCCCAACGCCTATCGGTAAAACCATCGTTGGCACTAGTCTCAAAGACACCCTGCAAGGCGCCGAGGGCAATGACCTCATTCAAGGACTGAAGGGGCCTGACACCCTTTCAGGTCTAGCGGGTGATGATGAAATTCGAGGCGGCGGCGGCATCGATATCATCGATGGGGGCGATGGCAACGATCGCATTATTGGGGGTAAAGCCCGCGATGTGCTCACTGGAGGGAAGGGCGCGGATACCTTTGTCTACAACAGTGTTGATCATGGAGGAGACCGTATCGTCGACTTTGAAGCGGGCATCGACAAAATCGAGGTCAGCAACATTTTCTCGGATGTCAAATATGGCAGCGCCAATGCCTTTGCCGACTACATCCAAATTTTAGGCACAACTGAAGGCGCTCAGATTCAGGTTGACCAACTGGGTGACATGGGAGACCATTTCAAGACCCTGGCAACGCTGCAAGGGGTAGATGCGAATAGCTTGAATGCTAGTCACTTTGTCGTCTAGTCATGATTCTTTTTCTATAGGGTGTATCTCCCTTTTGAAGCCAGTTCACAGGTATCAACTTAAGCCGGGACATTCTGACGGGGCAAGAATTTAGGAGTCAGGCGTCAGAATCCATTACCTGCATTACTTCTGACTTCTGACTTCTCCTAAGAAACAAAATCTAATCCAGTTCAAAAAGAGCTGATTGTCGCCGAAAAAGCGACGATTTTGTTTCTTTCATTTCTAACGGGCATTCCCAATGTCCGTAGGGAGCTGTATTCCTTCTCTACCGGTTTGTCCCGCTTTAAGTGGGAGCCTCAGTTCATTATGCATTCACCAAGATTTCTTTACGGATGGATAAGGCATTAGCGCCCTGTTTACGAAATTTGGCCGCTTGCAGTAATAGTCGCCAGGCTGTGGGAGAGAACACCGTGGGGAAAGCCATTGATAGGGCGATCGCAAAACGCTTTTGCTTAAAGGCGACAATACTCCAATGAAGTTGCAGATAACGGCTAATATCGCCAATATTAGGAACAACCGCCCGATACTTTTGATCAATATGGCGATGAATTCGTTCTTTGATCAATAGATTAGTGTCCCTCCGCTGCTGCAGAGAAATTTTTTGGTCATATCCTCCAGACCAAACGGTCCGATAGGATAGGCATTGGTTGATAAACAAGGCGTCGCCAAACTGGGCAATGCGGATCCAAGAATCAATGTCGTCGCAACTGGTCATGGTGAGATCCCACCCGCCAGACTTCAGGAACGCTTCTCGTTGAAAAGCGACCTGAGCAGGGGTGCCAAAGGGAACCACCTCCAGCAACATGCCGTAGTGAATATCAGCCTGAGGAATGTAAAAAACCTTACCGGGGCCAGTGGGGGGCGTTTGGCTAAGTTCTTCCTCCTGCTCGTTAACCTGAGCAGCCTGGCAGGAACAAATAACGGCTTCTGGGCGGAGGGCGATCGCGCCTGTCATCTCCTCAATACAGTTGGGAGCGAGATAATCGTCATCATCTAGGAGCTTAATCCAATCCCCCGTCGCCGCCTCTACGCCCGCGTTCACAGCCCCAGAGTGATTTAGGTTAGTGGCATTTCGGCGATAGACGACGCGATCGCCGAAGCTGCGCACATAGTCTTCTGTGCCGTCAGTGGAGGCGTTATCCGCGACAATTACCTCACAAGGCGTCGTCTGAGCCAGGGCTGAGTCAATCGCCCGCTTAAGAAGAGACAACCGATTATAGGTTGTGATGACAATGCTAAATTTCACGGCGTTTATTGCGGTTTGAATTGGCATGGACTACACCCTGCTTTCATCAAGATAAACCAGGTCCCAGTTAAAAACAGCCGTTTTCAACTACGGTCTTATATTTCACCTAGACGAGCATCGCGATATAAAGCAAGGTCAAGTTTTCTGTCGAAATATAGTCCATACCGCCCAATTCGTAGTCTGCGGCGCAGATTTTCTCCTTGAATAAAGGATATAGATTAAGCTCCACAAAACTTTCGCAACTCGATCCCTGGTTTAGCACTCTTTTCTCTTAACAAAAGACGTTCAGGTAAGTCGGTCAAGGGGATTGGGCAAGGAAAGTTTTTGGGTTTCCTTTTTCCTGCTTTTTCTGGCTATCCAGTCTTGGAGAAGCAGGTTGGTGCGTCACTATGCAAAACCATGTTTAACCTGAAAGATGTCTTTTTCGCTTTGATTATGATTGCTCTGCTGGTGCTGGCGGGGCGTTTTATCAAACAAAAGTCGCCTTGGATTCAAAGGCTGTATCTACCCGAATCGATTGTCGCCGGTATTTTAGCCCTTTTATTGGGACCTCAGGTCTTGGGCGCGATCGCGACTGCCCTCTCAGGTCCAGACTCGATCCTATCAGGCGGTCTGTTCTCTGAACCCATTCGAACCGTTTGGTCTCAGTCGCCTGGCGTATTCATCAACATTGTATTTGCCGCTTTGTTTCTAGGGGAATCTATCCCAAGTCCCAGAGATATTTGGAATAAAGCGGCGCCTCAAGTTGTCTTCGGTCAAAGCCTCGCCTGGGGGCAATATGTGGTGGGTCTCTTAATCACTCTACTGATCCTGACTCCCTTGTTTGGGATTAACCCCATTGCAGGCTGCCTGATTGAAGTCGCCTTTGAAGGAGGACACGGCACAGCCGGTGGAATGGCTGACACTTTCGCCACCCTGGGCTTTGAAGATGGAGCCGATCTGGCGTTGGGCCTTGCAACCGTCGGAATTGTCTCCGGGATTGTGGCGGGAACCGCCCTAGCAGATTGGGGCCGTCGGAAAGGCCATATCCAAGATTTGGCTAGAGTAGTCGATGAACCGGATGAAGTTCCAGAACTGACCCACACAGAAACTCGGGAGACCCGACGACAGCGATCGCGGCTAATGCGCAATATGCTGATCGATCCGCTTTCCCTCAATTTCGGGTTTGTCGGAATTGCAATTGTAATTGGCTGGTTGATTCTCAAGGGCCTGGTCTTATTAGAATCTCTAACTTGGGGAAACAGCGGATTTGAGGTGATGATCTATGTGCCGTTGTTCCCAATGACGCTAATTGGCGGAATCATCGTGCAGGTTGTAATGGAGCGAATGGGACTGGCTTCCTTAATTATTCAACCCTTGATGAAGAATATTGCCGGTGTCGCTCTCGACGTTGTGGTTGTCACTGCCTTAGCCTCCATTTCATTAGCAGTGCTCGGGAGCAACCTAGGGCCATTCATCCTACTTGGCATTGCCGGTATTGCTTGGAATATCTTTGCCTTTGTCTATCTAGCGCCTCGCCTGATTCCAACCCATTGGTTTGAACGGGGAATTGGCGACATGGGGCAGTCAATGGGAGTAACCGCCACGGGCATTCTTCTACTACGCATGGTGGATCCTGATAATCGCACGGGGGCGTTTGAGAGTTTCGCCTACAAGCAGCTCTTCTTTGAACCCATCGTTGGAGGCGGCTTATTTACGGCAGCGTCTCCAGTTCTGATCGCTCGATTGGGACCGATCTCAGTGCTTCTGATTGCAGCAGGATTACTAGCTTTCTGGCTGATTATGGGGCTTTTCGTGCTGAAACGAGTGCTTCAGCAACCCGCCTGAGCCAATTTCAATTTAGGGGAGTTTCCTAACGGATCGACAAACATAGGATGGGCAGCCCATCTTTCAACTGGATAGCGGATAAATCTTGATACCGATAGATCTTGGGATGGGCACGGTCTAATGACCTTTGCCCATCCTACACTTTCTGCCTTCTGTCCTTAGAGTAGACTCAAGCGATGGCGCAACATCTCAGCTTGCTTCTCAGCCTCTGCAAGAGCGGCCTGTGCGCCTTGGACAACTTCGGCGGGCGCTTTTTCCACGAAACTGGCGTTACCCAGGCGGCCAGAGAGGGATTTGATTTCTCCGTCCACCTTACCCAAATCTTTCTTCAGTTTAGCTTTTAGAGCCTCAACATCCACCACGCCTGTCAAGGGGATCAACACCTGAACGGTGCCCACTACCCCGGCAAACATTTGGGATTGGGAGATATCGTTTTGAGGGGTCTCTACAGGCTCTGGCGGGACCGCTGGCGCAGTATTGATGACTGGCGTCTCATCGTCAGTGACTGGAGACGCGATGATTTTTTGAGCCTTCGTTAAGTTCAGGGGTTGGGCAGTCGGTCTGGGAATTCTGGGTCCGACAAAGGCTCGCCAAAAGCTTTGGAAGTCTGCAAAGAGTGCTTGTCGTCGCTCCTCTTTAGGAAGGTATTTGATTGAAAACCATATTGTGCAGCCAAAGCCGATTAGCTTTAAAGCCCCGGGAAGTATGGGAATCTCATTAAGGGCATGGAACAGTACGGCGACGAGATAGAAGATAATAACAACGCCTACCAAAAGTCCCAGAGCGAACGCAGGATTCCGAACATCCCCAAAGATACCATTGAGAAATTCCACAGGATTTTCAAGAAAGGCCCGCAGGGAACTGCCTGTGTTGGCAAGGGCGTCTTTCACCGCAGGCGTCATTAGAGACTCACTGGGAGGTTTGGTCGCATCACGCTCAACTGCTGTAGTCGCAACGGTCGTTTCAGGGGACTGAGCTGACGCCTTATCCTGTTGCGCTTCCTCTTTCCCATCGTTAATGGTTAGACTTTCCACCCTAGCTAGATCCTGGATGTAGGTTTGAGTCGCCGTCAGAATGCCGCGTTCCTCAGCGCTATCACTCTGCAGGATGGCCTCAATTTTCACCGACGGTTTAACCCCCGCCTCGGCCCTCAAGTTACGGATTGTTCGAATGGTTCCAATCAGCAAATCAAACTGTTTCTCCAGCTCCGGCGCAATCAGCTTCAAGTTAGCCGTGGGATAGGGTTGGAGCGCCAGGCACTGATCATCCCCCGATTGAGTCAGGGTGCGCCAAACTTCTTCCGTAATGTGGGGCATAAAAGGATGGAGCAGCTTGAGAATGCCATCCAGTACATAGGCCAGGGTTTGCTGAGCGGCTAATTTCGAGTCGCCGTCTGATTGGAGGCGAGATTTGACGAGTTCAATGTACCAATCACAGAAATCGCCCCAGATAAATTCGTACAGCTCCTTAGCGGCTTCCCCTAAACCATAGTTATCCACATAATTGCTAGTGGTCCGCACAACTTGATAGAACCGGGAGAGAATCCAGCGATCGCTCAATTCCAACTTGTCATTATCGGGATCACCCAATTCAGTCGGGGTTTTGCCGCCCAGATTCATCATCACAAATCTGGAGGCGTTCCACAGCTTATTGGTAAAGTTGCGGGAAGCTTCAACCGAAGCGGATTCATCCGTCTTGCGATTATATTCCAGTCGAATATCTTGCCCGGCGCCCGCCACTTCCCGAATCAGGGTGTAGCGCAGGGCGTCAGAACCATACTTATTGATCAATATTTTGGGGTCGATGCCATTATTGGCCGACTTGGACATCTTCTTATTGTTTTCGTCCCGCACCAACCCATGGATATAAACCGTTTCGAAGGGCATGACGTCGGTGAAATGCCCCGCCATCATGGTCATGCGGGCCACCCAGAAGAAGATGATGTCAAACCCAGTGACCAGGGTGGTAGTGGGATAGTAGCGGTTAAAGTCCGTCACCGATTGATCGGGCCAACCCATCGTGGAAAATGGCCACAAGCCAGATGAAAACCAGGTGTCAAGTACATCAGGATCTTGCACCAGCTGAACCTCAGGTCCAAACCGTTCCTCTGCTTTGGATCGGGCGTCGGCTTCGTTCAGAGCCACCACAAATGGGGTGTGATCGGTAATTTCTCCCCCGGTTTCGCTAACGGCGTACCAGGCCGGAATCTGGTGGCCCCACCAAAGCTGGCGGGAAATGCACCAATCCTTCAGATTCACCAACCAATCCCGATAGACTTTTGTCCACCGCTCGGGGACAAACTGAGGAGACTGGCGGTTGTCTAGGAAATCCAGCGCCTTATCCGCCAGGGGCCGGATCTTCACAAACCATTGGGTGGAGAGCAGCGGTTCAACGGGCACTTTGCCGCGATCGCTATAGGGCACCGTGTGGTGGTAGTCTTCCACCTTCACCAGACGCCCCTCTTCCTCCAATCGAGCCACCACCTGCTTTCGAGCTTCAAACCGATCCAGCCCCTCATACGGACCCGCATTGGCGTTTAACGACCCATCTTTATTCATGATGTTAATCATCGGCAGGTCATGCCGCTGGGCCATCTCAAAGTCGTTGGGGTCATGGGCGGGAGTAATCTTGACGCTACCCGTGCCGAAACTGGAATCCACATACTCATCGGCAATGATGGGAATTTCCCGATTCATGATGGGCAGCATGACGGTTTTGCCGATCAAATGCTGATATCGGTCGTCATTGGGGTTAACTGCCACCGCTGTGTCCCCCAACATGGTTTCTGGCCGAGTTGTCGCCACTTCTACAAAACCAGACTCATCGGTCAAGGGATAGCGCAAATGCCAGAGGTTGCCGTCAACTTCTTTATTCTCCACCTCCACATCAGACACAGCGGATTGACTCGAGGGGCACCAATTCACCATGTACTCGCCGCGATAGATCAACCCTTCCTCGTAGAGTTGAGTAAAGGCCGCCAATACCGCCTTGGACAACCCTTCATCCATGGTGAACCGCTCACGGGTCCAGTCAACGGAAACCCCTAATTTACGGAGTTGTCCCACAATAGTGCCGCCGGACTCTTCTTTCCATTCCCAAGCCCGATTTAGAAACTGCTCCCGGCCAACGTCGTAGCGGGATTTGCCTTGGCTCCGGAGCTCCTTCTCTAAAATAGTTTGCACCGCGATGCTGGCATGGTCGGTGCCAGGCAACCAGAGAGTGTTCCGCCCTTTCATCCGGTGATACCGCACCAAGGTATCAATCAGCGCCATCTCAAAGGCGTGCCCCATGTGCAAACTCCCCGTTACATTGGGGGGTGGAATTACCACGCAATAGGGGTCGCCGCCCTGCTCTGGGTCAGCTTTAAAGACTTGCTTTTCTTCCCAATACGTTTGCCATTTGGTTTCAGTGGCGGCGGGATCGTATTGGCTGGAGAGGGTGGGAATGGTTGCTGTCATCGGAGAAAAAAATAATGCCTAAGGTTACCAACCGCTACCTAATGATTCTGCCACGACAAACCCTCAAGATGCCAAGGGTTGAAGCAACTCGAGCGGTGGAATAGGCTGCCGC
>JASJDH010000396.1 GCA_030065175.1 Leptolyngbyaceae cyanobacterium MO_188.B28
TCCCACTAGAGAACCCTGGTTAGTCCTTGAGAATTTTCAGTCAGACTTGCGCAAAGATACCGACAATTTCGAGCAACTCAGGCGCATTATTGAACCTACAGTCTAGTTCCGACTTTTTGAGTCAGAGTAAAGTAACAACTGATACTTTTTTTAAGTTACTGCTATCAGCAGTACTTTGTTCACTTCTTCTTGTCAGCTAAATACGTTCAACTTTACGATCAGTCGAGACGTAAACACGTTAGATACTCCCGGGTAGAAACGTCGCGAAGAAAACAAAAAAGTTGCTTCCGCCGAATCTAGGATTTGAGCTGCGACCAGTCGAAGTCCCGCGAGATAGGGTCAGGGTTTACCAAGACGGCCTAAATCAGATGTAAACCAGATGCAGTCGGGATCTATAAAAGATAGAGATTAGAAACCGTCAGAAGGGATTTTTTTCTCATATTTTATTTAGGACTTTTATATTTCTAAAGAGAATCGAAAACAGGATATAAAAAAATCACCCCTAAGGGGTGATTTTATACAATAGAAAGATGATTACAAAGAAAGATTATAGGTTATAAGCCAACACTAAAAAATATTTCTTGATACCTTTTTTCAACGGATTGCACCTTGACTTATACAGATCTAAACAGTTAAATGTGAGTGTGATTTTGTTTGATTAATGAAGGCGAATAAAGCCTTGAAGTCGACAAGTGATTAAGAAAGAAAAACCTAGCAGAATTCTAGGTTCCTTTTTTAATGCACTGTTGATGAATTGATCAATTTGAAGAAAAACATTTGAAGCGACATTCAAATTGCAAGCGTTCGAGCGTTGCTTTGATGGAAGTAAACCGTTTCGGCTGGAGAAATCATTGTTCTCACGCAGCCTAACTTTTAGCTGAGACTAATTGCTCAGATTGCTCAGATGGATTGGGTGCTTTGCCATATCGAGGATAGTAACCGTGACAAACATAAGTTCAATCTGCAGAGGAAAGCTACGCCGTTTACTGGCTTGTTTCCCTATGGCGGTCGGGGTATTATTCGCCCAACCTACACAAGCGATCGATTTTGAATTGCCCAGTAATGAGAGCGACGCCGTGCGATTGTGGGTTGATGCAACGCTTGCAGCGATCAGCAATACGAGTCTAGGTCCCACGCCAGTATCCCGGGCGATTGGCATGGTGAGCACTGGGATGTATGACGCTTGGGCGGCCTACGACCCAGTAGCGATTGGGACACAACTGGGGGGTACGCTTCAAGTTGATGCGGGTGACCTTACCTTAGAAAACAAAAAAGAAGCGATTAGCTTTGCTGCCTATACGATCTTGGCGGAATTATTTCCGTCAGAGATTGCAACGTTTAATGAATTAATGAATGAATTGGGTTATGAGTATAGTGAGACAACAAACATCAATACCCCTGGCGGAGTAGGCAATATAGCGGCGAATGCATTGCTGGAATTTCGTCGCCAAGACAATTCAAATCAGCTCAATGATTATGCGGATACCAGCGGATACGAGCCGATCAACGCATGGAATAACGTAGTTGATCCAAACCGCTGGCAACCTTTAAGTGTGGACAACGGAAAGACCATTCAAGAATTTCTAACCCCGCATTGGAGCAATGTGATTCCGTTTGCGTTCACATCCGACGAAGGCTTTGAAGAAGAAGATGAAGACAGGTATTTCCCCCCTCCCCCCGTATTGTTGAGGAATGGGAAATACGAGTCGGTGAAGTACATACAGCAATCGTTAGATTTGATTGAAATTAGCGCCGAACTGACAGATGAACAAAAAGTAATTGCTGAGTACTGGGCGGATGGTCCAGATACGACTCTTCCACCAGGACATTGGCAGCTTTTTGGGTTGTTTGTCTCAGTCAGAGATAACCTGTCCTTGGATGAAAATGCTCAGCTCTTCTTCGGCCTAGGGAACGCAGTCCTAGATGCGGGCATAGCTGCTTGGGACGCAAAAGAGTTCTACGACTACGTACGGCCATTTACGTCGATTCGATATCTGTCTGCAAATAGACTATTGCCAGTCAAACACCCAAATGTTCGACGCAGTTACACTGGGAAGATAGAAATTTTTGCTTGGGGAGGTCCTAATCAAGGCTCAAAATGGATTCTAGGTACAGAATGGTTGCCCTATCAGGATATCACCTCTGTCACTCCGCCCTTTGCTGAGTATGTCTCTGGACACAGCACCTTTAGCGCTGCTGCGGCTGAGATTCTATATCAGTTTACGGAGAGTGATTACTTTGGGGGATGCCATACCCAACCGCCGAATAGCTCTACTTTTGAAAACAATACACCGGCAGAAGAGGTGGAGCTGTGTTGGGATACTTTCACAATCGCGGCGGATGAAGCGGGCATCTCTCGTCTCTATGGCGGCATCCACTTTACAGATGGTGATCTTAACGGCAGAAAGCTAGGTCGAAGAATTGGGCAGAGTGTCTGGCAACGGACACAATACTTCATCAACGGCGGCAAACAGGGTTGAGAACTCGTGGTAATGGCTAGCATCATTATAACAACCGGGGGTATTCAACCAACCAATGCCCATGGATAAAACTGCATTGCGACGACAAACGAAGTGCAACAACAGCTCCTCCCTAAGCTGTTGCCTATTGTCCAGAAGATCTCTCCAAGACTCCGACTACTGCTGATACCGTTAGAGGCTGACTATTCGATTCGGAAGTTGGAAACCGGCGCGGTCAATTTGATCATCAGCATGATATGGCATGCGCCTGAGCAACTGATGTTGCAGCGGTTATTTAGCGATCGCTTTGTTTATCTCATGGGCAAAAGCCATCCTCTAGCCAATGGGACACTCACCCTAGAGAACGACTCAAGCGTCTCACATCCAATGTTTGCGCCGTTCGGGATGCAGCGCGGCTATATTGACGACCAACTTTTGCAGAAAGGCTATAAACGGTTTACGAGATTATCTGTCCAAAAATTTCCCCAAATTACCTATGCATTATTGGGAAATAACAACATGATTACCCTACCTCAACGGGTGGCCCAACGTATCGCAGACTCTGCTCCGGTAGCCATCAAAATGTCAGTAAACCATGACTCAATATCCTATGCACATAGGCATCCCATTCTGCAACTGGGCATAGTATGTAACGGCAATTGATTTTGGCGCATGTGTTCCTTGGTTGAGAGCAGGGATCTCAACTGATGTCTTACGAAATCCAACAAGGAATAATTTGTTACATGATGTAGGAAATAGCTTCCTAGCAGCTTTTCAATCTGGTATATGCCCTCCTGAATCTAATATTTTATTTCCGTGTTTGCTTTTTCCATTTAATGGGAATCTTAACAATATAAAAATTTCATTCAATCAGAATAGATTGAGTTAAAGAGGCTTAACTTAAGCTAAAACTGAAATTGAATTACACTGTAATTCAATTTCTAATATACCGAAAATCACATGAATCATGATCATATTTTTTATGCTTATGATCAGCAAAAAAAATCGTTGATCTATCCTGCTCTAATCGGCATATAACTTAAGTCAGGAAAATTTCAACCTAAAAACAAGATGAATCCCTTATGGACTCAAACCATTTCTCTGAAAGGCTTCTCGACTTAAAACATACGCCTCAAATCCTAATTATTTTCATAATCAATTCACATATAAAGCTTTAATATGCACAACTCATTTGCCCTCAACTCGATTAGACAATAATCATCAAAATAAAGTTCATGACATCTAATTCACAGCATATATCATTACAATTAATTATCCAAAGATATTCATTCAATCTATTGTCAAATAATCTATTTATTCCTAATAGATAAAATAAAACATCACTTAAGAACTGTTTATTCTAGGCGGCTTTAGTGGAAGCCATAGTCTTCTGAATTCTTCGTGGAGGAGTTTTAATGCTTCAATTTCAAGCCGAACAGTTAAGTGAAGCCATCTTGAATTTGCAAAAAGATAAATTCAGTGGAATCGGTTATATCGAAAACATAGCTGATTCTGAAGGCCTGAAGAAGCCAAGAATCTTAGTTTTTCGGAATGGTGAAATCACCTATGGCGGCCTATATTTGCCAGAACCCCAAGCGCTGTCAAAAAAATTAGGAGGGCACTTTAAACTTCAAGTGATGGATTCAGCCTACCAATTAGCGAGCAAAAAAATTGAAGATCCAACCTCTATTCGTAAGTATCTAGAGCTGTATATTCGCCTTGAATTATTTACTTGGCAGGATGTGGAAACATTCATGCGGAACCAAGTTGTTTTGATCTTAGAACAACTCTTGCCCTACCCTGGAACCTTAAAATTCAATGCGTCAGTCTCGATGGATCTATCATATGGCGAAGACGGTCACGGGTTTACTTGGGAACAGCTCAAACAAAACATCGTTCAACGACGACGAGTATGGGCGTCTTTGGCTCCCGCCATCCCTTCCATGAATGTTATCCCCCAACGCATAGAAGCAGCCCAAACAACCATTACAGATGTTTGGGTGCAACAACACCTCAAGCAGTGCGCCGATGGCCAGCAATCGCTGGTTGATATCGCCAATCAAATGGGTCGAGATCCCCTGGAGGTAGCGCATATCTACCTACACTTCATGCAAATGGGTTGGGTCGCCTTCAGCCAAGATGAATACACGCCCACATTTAATCATTCAGCGAATGGAGCGGCGGTCGCCAAACCAGAGTTGCCAACTATCCTCAGCGTTGATGATAGTCCTGTGGTGCAAACCATGATCAAGCGGTCCATCGGAGATCGCTATCATGTGCTGCTGGCGAACAACGCTATCGACGCCCTTAACCTACTGAACAGCAAAAAAATTGAGCTTCTATTACTAGATGTAACCATGCCAGATATTGATGGGTTAGAACTTTGTCGCACCATCCGAAATATCAGCAAGTTTCGTAATCTTCCCATCATCATGTTGACCGCCAAAGACGGCATGCTCAATAAGTTCAAAGGGCAGATGGCTGGCTCAACTCAATATCTCACCAAGCCCGTTGATCGGCAAAAACTCCTGGAAGTTCTGGAAAAATATATCCCCACCTCCGTCATGGCCTAAAGATAATCAGCCATATCGCTAACGTTTCGCCACCCCCCAAGCCCCCTAATATACAGGCGAGCCCTTGTCTATTTTCGTTTCAGAGCAATCGCCATGGACATACAAACCTACCTGATGTTCGAACTGAACGGCTTAAACTATGGAATTAAGGCGGCTCAAGTCCGAGAAATTTTCCAGTTACCGGAATTAACTTCCATTGCTGACGCACCGGGCGACATCATTGGCGTCCTAAACTATCGGGGCTCTATATTACCCATCATGCACCTGGCGAAAAGACTAGGCCAGAGCGTCCCTATCTGTCGCCTCAGTGATAGCGTGATTGTTTTGGAGTGGCAAGGACTCAAGGTTGGCATGATCGTTCATCATGTTCAGGATGTTCAAACCATCCATGCTTCAGCCATTGAACCCGAACCTGCCTATGGCCGTAACAATCCGATACATTCGGCTTTCGTGGCTGGAGTCGCTAAATTCGAGGATCATCTCATCACCTTACTGAATCCAGAGACCGTGATCCGCCAAACCGATGACGTGGCGCTCATGATCTGGGAGGCCAAACTCAATGGTGCAGACAATATATCCCTCCCTATCCATGACTTGTCCCCGGATAATGGCGTCGCTCCCCCCACGGATGAGCAGCGGGTCGCCGACCAGCACACTTCCCCCCTCAGCCACTTTTTTGATCTCTATTGCCCCGGAATTACACAGGCAGAACGACAACTTTTTCATCAGCGGGCGCTAGAACTAAGAAAGTCTCTAGAAAGCTCTGACATCAGTGATTTGATAGCGCTTGCAGTGGTCGGGCTCGGGGAAGAATACTTTGGCTTAGATTTGGAGCGAGTGAGAGAGTTCATCAACATTCGTAATATCACGCCTATTCCCTGCTGCCCGCCCCATATTTTGGGCAACATTAATTTGCGGGGGGAGGTAATGACGTTAGTGGATATTCGCAAGGCGCTTAACCTCGGCCAGTCAAAAGATAGTGTAACCAAAGCAATCGTGATTGAAGTGGACGATATTGTAGCGGGCGTCACCGTTGATGCAGTGCTGGATGTAATTTACCTATCCCCCTCAGATATCGCTCCAATGCCCACGGCATTACCCAAGCGTTATCAAGATTTCTTTCAAGGCGCAGCGCGTTACCACTCAAAAACCCTGAGCATTCTTGATTTATCCAAGCTCCTCTTCCAAGGAGGATTGATTGTAGACCAAGCAGCCTAGCTCTAGGGTAAATCCTTTGATCTACTCAATGTCGATGGTTTGAGGATTCTCCTCATTTATCCGAGTAAGCAACGCTTAGTAGACAGCCCCTTCTACAGGCATTTTCAAAACAGAACGTAGGAGTCATTGCATGAAGATTACTACCCAATTGAAATTGACCATTGCTGGACTTACTTGCTTGGCTGTGGGCGCAACCGCTCTGGCCAGCACCAGCACACAAAGAGGCGCTTTAGACGGAAGTGTGGTGAACAAATCGGGTATCGTCCGGGGGGCTACCCAACGACTGGTTAAGTTAGAAACCAACGGCCAGCCTAATGATGCACTAATCCAGACACTTGATCAATTAATCAACGGTCTGATCAATGGGGATAAAACATTAAACTTGCCTAAAGCAACTGATCCAGGCTATCTGGTCAAAATTGAGGAAGTCAACAGTAGTTGGCAACAGCTGAAAACAACCATTGTCCAGTATCGACAGAATCCCAATCTTAAATCCAAATTACTCGAAGACAGTGAAGCCTTCTTTGAACTAACTAATGAGGCTGTGTTCGCGGCTGAAAACTTTTCAATTGCTAACATCAATCGAATCAGCGCCACCCAATGGGGGGTTTTAGCGGTTAACCTAGGAGTATTAGCCTTCGTTTTCTGGACTATTCAGCGAGCCGCCAAGGTGCTGCAGCGATCGGTCATGACCGTGGCCGACAGCTCCTCAAACATTGCATCTACAGTAGAAGCACAGGAGCGACTCGTCGCCGATCAGACCTCTTCTGTGAACGCCACAACGGCTACGATTGAGCAACTGGGCGCGTCCTCGCTGCAAGCAGCTCAGCAGGCAGGCTCTTCAGCCAATGGCGCGCGTGAGGCGCTGGACTTGTCTGAAACCGGCTCCCAGGCGGTGAAACATACCGTGGAAGGAATCGAAGAATTGAAGGACAAGGTGAGCGCAATTGCCGATCAGATTATGCAATTGAGTGAACAAACTGACCAAATTTCAACCATTTCCGGCCTGGTGGCGGATGTGGCGGACCAAACAAACATGCTAGCGCTGAATGCTGCGGTGGAAGCTGCAAGGGCGGGTGAACAGGGTAAGGGCTTCGCGGTTGTGGCGGGTGAAATTCGAAAACTGGCGGACCAAAGCCGTGACTCAGCGGGCAAGATTAACACGTTAGTAGGCGCGATTCAGTCTTCGATCAACAGCACCGTGATGGTGACCGATGAGGGAAATAAAACCGCCAACACGGGCATTAAGGTGGCGCAAGACACCGCAGATGTGTTCAACCGAATTGCCGCGGCAATTAATGAGGTGTACACAAACTCCCAACAAATTGCTCAGAGCGCTAAGCAGCAGGCAGTCGGCGTGCAGCAGGCGGTTTCTGCTATGAACGCCATTAATTTAGGCGCCAAAGAAACAGTGACGGCGGTGAGTCAAGTACAAACCTCCACGGAACAACTCAAGAATATCGCCCAAGAGCTCCAAGTCGCCGTTTAATGAGCATCCTGTTCTGGCGTAGAAGATTTACGCTCTACTCCATCTACCCTCATTTTTGGACTGAATCATGTTTATCGAAGACGCAGAACTGCGATCGCTCTACCGAGACGCCAGTAAAGACCATTTAGCCAAGCTGGAGGCGGGTTTACTTTATTTAGAAAAACATCCGGATGACTCGGCCAAACTTAAGGAATTACTGCGAGCCACCCACTCCCTCAAGGGGGATTCCCGCATGTTGGGGGTACAGGATGCTGAGACGCTCACCCACCAGATGGAAGACCTCTTAAGCACGGTAGAGCAAGGTCAGCGAGCATTTACTCCAACCCTATGCGATTGTCTCTACCAGGGACTGGATGCCGTGCGCAAAATCGCTCACGAGGCGGTAACGGGGGATCCGTCTGATGTCAGTGTATTTCATGTGCTGGCGCAGCTCATGTCGGCTGACGATTCCGCTGCGGTAGAGGATACTTTGGAGCCCGACGCAGGCCTATCTGAGCCCCCAGCATTCCTGAGCGACATGGCGCTGAACGATGAACCCATCGACTCATCATTTATCCCAGAGTCGCTTTTGTTGACGTCAGAGCATGAGACTACCGAGAATGGCCACGCACAAACCAATGGAAATGGAAAACAGAACGGTAATGAATTAGATTTTCCTCCCCTCCCCATAGAGGCAGAGCTGAAACCGACCGATCCAGTCGCACCGCTCAAGATAGAAACCGCATCCTCTGAACAATCTGCCAGCGGCAGCGAAGCTTATCACATTGATACCGTGCGAGTCGAGGCGCCTAAACTGGACGCCTTGATGACTCAAGCAGGTGAGTTGGCGGTGACCAAACGGCTCATTACTCGCCGGACTGACGCCATCGGCAAATTACTCTCTTTTTGGGAGGAATGGACGCGAGATGCTTTGGTCAACCGTTTGACAATTGACAATCTAGGACGAGAGTTAGAGCCTGAAGCCCTGACGCCTTTACAGACAGTTCAACAGCTGAACGAAGGGCGGCTTGAAAGCCTGGGTGAACTGTTGAAGCAATTGCATGGGAATGCCTACGAAGATTCCGCTCGCCTAGAATCCCTCTCCAATGATCTGGAATCTGGGATTCTCAAGCTTCGTCAATTACCGCTGTCAAGTATGTTTAGCCTTTTCCCCCGCATGGTGCGAGATTTGGCTAAAGAGCAAGGAAAAAATATCAACTTGGTGATTGAAGGGGGAGATACCCAAGCAGATAAACGCATTCTTGAAGAGATGAAGGCTCCCCTTACCCACATTATTCGCAATGCCATTGATCATGGGATTGAAC
>JASJDH010000397.1 GCA_030065175.1 Leptolyngbyaceae cyanobacterium MO_188.B28
GCCAGCCTAAATCGGTTTGATACCGACAGCGACTCTATTTTTCTACCAGGAGAGTACAGGAATAAAATAGTAAGTTTATTTTGTAAGCGGCATTCAGCTATAGTTCGGAGAATCCAGAAAGGCTTTGAGGTATTTGAATCAGACAGTTTGCAGCACTAAGTAGGTAGGGGCTGAAATCCACAGCTATGTAACCGAATGTAAATCAGGCTGAAATCCTTTGACAGCCAAGGGATTCGACTCCATTACAAAATTAAATGCAACGGAGCTTTTTAAGCCCTACCTACTTAGTAGGGTGGACAACACCCCAAGTATCAATTGCTAACACCTTAGGTAAAAGTCAGCACTGCCCGCCCTACTTCTCTTGTTACCGAAGATACGCGCCATCATCGCCGAGTTTGCCTGATCCGTTGAGGACGTAAATTCCGGCGGAGTTAGCCCGCACGAAGAAAGAGAGTGCGCTGTCGCCAACATCAATGCGGGCGCCAGTAACAGCGTCTCGGTAGTGACCATTGCGAATATTGCCGACAGTGATATGCTGGTCGCCGCCAATCGCCAGCCCCACCACCACGTAGCTTTCGCCATCGTTGTAATCCCGAACAAAGCTCATGCCGCTGCCCCACTCGTTGACGTGGCTCATCGGCGCCTTTTGCAGGGCGGGAATGCTCCGCCGAATCAGGTTCAATCGCTGGATATGTTGGTAGAGGGGATGGCTTTTTGTGGTTGAGATCGCCTCATCATTCAGGTGGTCGCCGAAATATGCTCGCCCCGTCTGGTCGAGCGTATCATCGTTGCCGATGATATCCTGGGGGGCTCCCTTCATAAACTCGATCTCCTCGCCAAAGTAGAGGCAAGGAATCCCTCGAATCGTCCACAGTAAGTTGTACGCCGCCGCCGCCATCCACTGCTCCCCCTTAAAGCGGAAACGGAAATCATTGTCCGGGCCGACATCATGGTTCTGGAGGAACGTGACCAGCTGAGTCACATCCCCATAGACCCAATCCCGAGACAGGACAGCGCCTATCCCACCGTAGCCGCCTCGGCTGACATTGTCGCGGAAGGTCGAGAACAAACCAAAATCTAGCACACTAAAGCCCGAATCGCCCCCGGAATGGGGATCCCTCGGATCATCACCCAGCCGAGTGTACCACCACGGCCTCAGAAAAGAGGGGGCGTTGTCATCCCCAAACAGATCCCCCCAGCCGGTTCCCTTGACCAGATTTTCCCCAAAGACAAATAAGCCGGGTTTGTGGGCTTTCCAGGCGTTGATATATTCCAGCAGATTATTGCGTTCGATATGCTTGACGGTATCGATCCGCAACGCATCGACCCCCATATCCAAATGACGGGAGATGGCGTTGATGATGTAGTCCTTGACGTTATCCCGTCTAGTGGCTAGGTCGATGGTGTCCCCGGCTAAGTGCTTCGTTTGGATCGCGACACTTTCCCAGTCGCCCCCCGCCATGAAGCCGTCCTGGTGATACCACTCCGGGTCGAGGGTGTTGGCGTCAATGCCGAAGAAGCGATTGGGATCATAACCCGGACTGGGGACAGTGGCGCCGGTCTTGGGGTCCACCAGAGGAACGACGCCTTCCGGGTCGGAAGTCTGCCGTTCCCGATACCAATCAGGCGCAACGGGATTGTCGTTGTCCTCCCGGAAGGGGCTTTGGTAGTTGCCGAGATTGCCTTGGTAGGGACCGTAGTTGACGCGCCCTTGTTCTGAGCCGTTAGGAACGAAATATTTAATTGGCAGGTGGTCGATCCAAACTTTGTCCCGAATGCCATACTGGCAGGAATGGTTGACGACGACGTCTTGAATAATTTTGATTCCCCTGGCGTGGGCGGCGTTAATCAAGTCCTGATAAGTGGCGTCAGGGGATTCGAGCCTGGGGTCGATGCGGGTCCAGTCGTAGCCGTGGTAGCCGTGGTAGTCAAGTCCACTGCGGTTCTCAATCGGCGGCGTAATCCAAATGGCGGTAAAGCCCAGGTCTTTGATGTAGTCGAGTTTCTGGATCAGACCGCGGAAGTCGCCCCGCCAGTGGGGATCTTCAGCTTCGCCGGTGGTAGGGTTGAACTTGATGCGATCGCGGCAGAAGAAGTTGTTGCTCGGATCGCCGTCGTAAAATCGCGTGGTAATCAGGAAGTAAATGGTCTCTTCCCGGAAATCGGTCGGTTCTACAATCGGCCCGATATTGTAGTAGAAGCTTTCGCGGGTCTCATTACCAGACCCATCAACCACCAGAAAGCGAACCTCGGTGGCAGCCTCGATGCTTAGCGCTGATCCGGCTAAGCCGTTGGCGGCGTTACCCTGGAGGTAGAGGGGAGAGACTTGGGTGGGCTCCGACCCGTCGAGAGTGTAGTAAGCGCTGACCGCTGCTGGGTGATTATCCCTGACGGTGAAGGCGACCGAGATAGGACTCTCGTAACTGCCTGCATCCACACTAGCGGCGATAATGGGTCGCGACAGATCAGCGTTGGGATCAATAGTGTAGACAAACGAGGAGATTCCCCCTGCCTCGCCCTCGGAATTGACTCCGAAGGCTAAGAGCGTCGTTGGGGTTGCCGTGTTCGTTGGGGTTGTAATGGAAATGGGACTGACGTAACGCGCCGCAGCGGTCGTCGGTTGAGTTCCGTCAGTTGTAAAGTAGATTTCGTCGTCGTCGTCGTTAGTGCTTTCAAGGGTTACCCTCTGCTCATCCAGATAGTTTCCCCCAAGCGGTCTGGCTGAGATCACAGGGATAGAGGGTCGCTGGGGGTTCTGATTGTACCAGCGGTTATCATCAAAAAACCAACCTTCCTGCTCTCGCCTCAAATCCCCAGTCTGTCGCCCAGCGCCATCGTTAAAGATGATGCTTGCAGCTTCGGCGGCTTCAAATCGATAAATGAACCAGTCGTCGCCTTCCGCTGTCATAGACACGCCAGGCCAGGTGGTTGAAGCAAGCGACGGCGCTGTATTCCAATAGTGGATGTTGATGGTGTTTCGCCATCCACGAGGTCGCTTGAAGTGAACGATTAGAGTTGGCATGAAACGTAATTTACCTCATTTACCTCGATAAGGAGTTCGGAATGGATCCTGGCGAAAAGCGATCATCATCCTGAATCAACTGTGGAATAAGGGCTTTACATAGTAGCACAAGCGATTATCGAGGAAAGGCTGCGTTTTTGCAACGCAGCCATTTAAACAGCTACTCCGCTATTCAAAAATCACAAAGCCTGCTGCTGGCGCAGTAATCAATGCGGCTTTTCCATTCCGCGCCTCAACCGTCACCGTCTGACCAATCTGCGCGGCATCTGTGGAGTAAATGCATGTCAAGACATCCCCTGGTTTGTGTAAGTCATTATCAAGGGTCATCCAGACGGTTCTGGGCTGGTCATAGTCAGTGTTAATCGCCAGCAGAATTTCCTTGTCGTTGAAAACCCGCGACCAGGGGACCGCTGAACGAATTTGCCCCCCAACCATTTGAGGTAAACTAAAGTTCACCCCATCCCCAGGAGACGAAATTGGACGCAGGTACTGCCGCCCTCGCCGCAGGACAATATTTTGTCTGCGAATGTCCAGGATTTTGGCTAATTCCTGATATACCGGATTATCTTCGTCAAAGAAATGGGCTCCTCGGCTGCGGAAAGCTCCGAATGCACTGCCGAACATGGCTTCTCGGATGTAGCGATCGTTGCCCCCCTCGCCATCAAAACCTTGCTCACTACCGTAATAGATGCAAGGAATCCCCAGGGTTAGGGCATTGAGAGCCAATACATTAAGAATGACTTTTTCTCCCCTGTCGTAAGCGCAGAAACGAGCTTTTTGGCTGCCCTTCCGCACCTGATCATGGTCGTCAAAGGTGGTCACTACCTTGTCTCGGAACCAGATATGGGAGTCTTTGTTGACCAACTCCGAGTTGCGGAATAAGTTGAAGTAGTCACTCGGATTCCGATAGCCTTTGGTCAGGTATTCCAGCTTATCTGGGATATCATTAATGCCAAGCGCAGCGCTGAGTCCCGTAAGTTCGAGGGTTTCATACGCTTTCTTACGACCGCCGGTAATCTCGCCCAGCAGGAAGAAGTTTTCCTTGCCCATGTTTTGAGTAAACTCCCGCATCACAGAGACAAAGTAACGTGTGGCGCCAAGGTCCATGTGTTTAACGGTATCGATGCGATACCCATCAATATCGGCAAACGCGATCCAGTATTTGTAAACGTCGCATAGATGGTGAAGCGCTGCAGAAACCTGATAGTAATCCAGTTCTCCCTGACCGTGACCGATATCTTTCAGATCAAAGAAGTCTCCCTCGAGAAATTCGGGATCATTTTCCCAATTCTGAATTTGTCCCTTCCGGGTGAAGGTGTCCGGATTTTGTAACTCGGCGGGCCAAACTGCTCCATCAACAGCTGGGAGTTCTGTAGGATTAGCCTCTACAAAGGGGATGGTCGGGTTTCCCTGAGCATCGTTAAAGCCCTCCGCCTCGTAGGTTTGTCCCGTCCAGGTTGGGTTGCGATCGCCCCGATAGGAAAAGACATTACCCGAGTGATTCAAAATGATATCAAGAATCACATAGATGCCGTTTTCGTGGGCTACCCGCACTAGATCTTTTAGTTCTTGGCGATCGCCAAAGCGAGGTTCCACCTCCAAGAAGTTTTGGATACCGTAGCCGTGATAGGTTTCCTGAAAGCGTACCTGCTTAAAAATCGGGCTAATCCAGATGGCAGAGACGCCTAATCGCTTTAAGTAGCCAATCTTTTGGGCCAAGCCTTTCAGATTTCCCCCCACATACCGAGCGCCTGCCTCCCGCCAATTCCGAGCATCTTCTTCGGTTTTGAGCGCGTTTTCCCGATCTGCCAAGGTGTATTTTGGCGTACTTCCTGTATTGACCAGGTTTCCAGAATTATCCCGGTAGCCATTTTCATTGCCATCCGAGAACCGATCGAGCATCAGGAAATAGAAGACCTGATCTTCCCAAGCGAACGGCGATGGAAAGTAGTTATTGTCGGAAACCATAGATTCTAAATTGAGGTCGGCCAACCATTGTATAGCCATGTCTTTCCCTCCAAATAATTAAAACTCATCTTCAACAATGTATTTGTCAGGGCATTTATCAGACGGGATTTCCGCCATTTAAAATGCAGAATCTTGCCGCCCAAAATCTTACTTAGACTTAGACAAAATATCTTTTATTAGCTCCAGGTAAATGTTTACTTGGACCAGAATCACAGGATGTTATTTATCCTGTTACTATCACGTAAGTTGCTTTTAAGTATGAATAGGAGACTGGTGTCCGCGACAGGACTTCTTCCAATTGTGAAGGGCGAACATCAAGCCTCTGCCATGGGTTTATCACATTACCGTACAAAGGAATCACCCCCAGACCGATGGGAAATAAAAGCAATCTTAGACCTTGATAAAAAGTTGACGTTGAAGCGAAATTCAGAAACTTTAATCTTGGTCTTATCACCTCTATCCTAGAGGGTTTTATTGGGGTGATTTATAACATTTTTATAAGTAGAAACAATATAAATTTCTGCTACGTATCGGTAATATTTGCTACGCTGTGATCCCCATGGATGTCTCTCTTATTCACAAGCTGAGAAAAAATCGAAGAAATGTTGCAAATTGCGATATCGGGGCTTGGTGTAAACGAGGGTGACACTTTCGGTCAATCACCAAGTCCCCCTCAACTTTGCCGAATAAACATGTGTAAGATCTGACCCTGCTCAAAGCTCAAAGTGTCACTCTACCGAGACCCACAACAGTTCCCCAACACTTACCTCATTCCCCATCGGCAAAAAGTCGGCGTTTGTCTACACTGCGGAGAGCGATTCCAACCCATCAAGATTTCAGGACGACTGGCCTGCCCTAATCAACAGCCGCCTCTCTTTGCAGAAGCGGAAATATAAGAAGCGTAAAGGCAAGAAATGTAATTAGTTATACTTTTTGCATACCTTTCCCTTCATCTGTAAATGTCTTATGCGTATCGGCGTCCCTAAAGAAATTAAAAACAATGAAAATCGTGTCGCCCTTACCCCCAAGGGAGCCAAGGCCCTGGTCAATGATGGACATGAGGTGCTCATCCAAACTGATGCAGGGCTGGGATCGGGGTTCGCCAACGCCGACTATGAGCAAGCGGGAGCTGTTCTAACCTCAGCTACAGATGCTTGGGCGGCGGATCTGGTGCTCAAGGTTAAAGAGCCACAGGCAGAGGAATATCCCTTTTTGCACAACCAGATATTGTTCACCTATCTGCATCTGGCCGGAGTTGCCCCCAATCTGACTGAGCAGCTGCTAGAACGTCAGACCACCGCCATCGCCTACGAGACCGTGGAAGACGCCGCTGGCAAGCTGCCCCTGCTGGCTCCCATGAGCGCCATAGCTGGCAATATGGCGGTTTCCGTCGGCAATTATTTTTTGAGCCGTATCCATCAGGGGCGGGGGGTCCTGTTAGGTCGTGTCCTAGATGAGCGTCATGGCAAGGTGGTGGTGCTTGGGGATGGCGTAGTCGGACGACACGCCGTTCAGCGGGCTGAGGGCATTGGGGCCCACACCTGTATCGTGGGACGGCGTCCAGAAAGAGCAGCGGAGATCGCCCAGACGATTTCCGCCGATGTCCGTTACGTGCTCTCCACCCCTGAGAACATTGCCCAAGAACTTCAAACCGCCGATTTAGTGGTTGGAGCCGTGTTGCAGCGAGGCGGACGCGCCCCAATTGTCGTGACTGACGCCATGGTACGGTCTATGAAATCGGGCGCGGTAATTGTGGATGTGAGCATCGACCAAGGGGGTTGCGTTGAAACGGCGGTTCCCACCAACCACGCCAACCCAATTTACGTCAAACACGATGTTGTCCACTACTGTGTCGCCAACATGCCCGGCGCTTATCCCCGGACTTCGACCATCATGTTAACCACTGCAACCCTCCCTTATGTGGTGCGTTTGGCTGGGGAGGGACTGGCGGCGCTGTCTGCAGATACAGGCTTAGCCAAAGGAGTAAGCACTTTTCAGGGTCGCCTCACTTGTGCCGCTGTCGCCGAGGCGTTGGAGCGTCCCGACACCTATACTCCTCTGGCTGATCTACTGTCATCTTGAGGAATGAAAACTCCAAATTCTCCTCTGAGATTGCACGTTGCCCACTTCTAAAGGCGATCGCACCCCACTCACAGCAGAAAGCGACGCACATCAGGCAGATTCACACCAGTTCCCCAATATCTACCTCATCCTTTATCCGTAAAAGCTGGTGTCTGGCCGCACTGTGGGGAGATGCATGCAGTGCAACAGAACAATATCGAGGTAGTCGACACCCAACTCCTGGCGGAAGCGATCGAGGTCAGCTTTCATTTGGTTAGCGCTTTTGGCCACAGTTTTGGCGGCGATCGCCACTGCTATTGAGGAATCCGCTTCATCCCTCACGAATATGGGGATGGCTGCCGTAGGTATCAGCCATGTCAATAAAGGTAATCTGGCGTATAACTTAAAGTGGGAGAAATTCAACCTCAAGATCGGCTGAAAGCTTTGTGGGTTGGAACCATTTTCCCGTAAGGCTTTCTGCCTTAAAATATAAACTGGCAATCCCTTTTAGGGAACTTATAAGAACAGTGAAATTACTCTTCACAAGTTCCTCAAATCTACTTCCTAAGATTAAAAATAAGGATTTAAGCGACAGACCTTAGGGTGTGATTTTTTTCCGATTACTATCCTTGAAACATTACTTTGATGGTTCAAGGGCGGGCTGCCAGAAGGTTCATTCATCACGGTAGAGAGGATGCCATGCACTTTTAATTCCAGGCGAATCGCGATGGTGAGTTCAAACCATATCACACAACTGATGAAAGAAAATTTAATAGGAATTAATAGGGATGAAATCAAGCACTTTAAAGGTTTTTTTAACTATTATCTCAGTTATCTTTGTTGCAGTTTATCTTCAACCGGTGACCGCCTGTGTTCAGCAATCTCCTTCAGAACTGACTCTTACAGACGGTGTCATCAGGGTTGAATTAGATGAGCAAGTGCGTCTCAGTATGCACCAGATAGCTATTATCGGATCGGAAGATCTCAGAGTTGAATTGCTAGATATCACTGAAGATTCGAGATGCCCTTCAGATGTTGCCTGCATCCAGGCAGGGCAGGTGACAGCGACCTTTAATCTTGAGGTCTTAAGAGATGGGCGCGCAAATGACTATTTCATCAGTCTCATCCATAGCGCTTCCCAGGCGGAACTGGCCTTTGAAAACTTCGACGGTTATTCCATCCAATTAATCAACGTCGAACCGTATCCAATCAGTACTGAGGAGATCGCGATATCAGATTATGTTGTAACAATTGTTGTCTCTAAAATTTAAAGCTTTTGGCCACTGAATAGAACTGCATAGAATATTTAAGGCGGCTTTTCCCAAGAACGATCTTTTTGATTGAGACTTTAGACCACGAGGAGATATAGGCAATTAATGAAAATCAAGAACTCTAGGCCAAGCTAGTTAGTAAAGTCTGAAAAGATTAGATACTGCTCTGCATAATTCGTATTTCCTCTAGCTTACTTTTAGACTTGGTGAAACCAATGCAGCAAAAAAATAAATCTAAAAAATAAATCTAAAAAATTGACCGCATACAACCAACTCACTTAATCAGGAGGTGTGTAGATGGCTACTGAACTTTATCATCTTCATCATCGGCATAATCCGCTAGAGAGCATTGTGCCGCCCTACCTTTTAATGGAGATTGCTGAACACGGAAGTCCGCTACAACGGGAGCGCGCCTTGAGAGAACTCGCTCGATCAGGACAGTTTCGGGGACAGCGTCAGCAACTGGCTGAATTGGCTGAACGCCGCGCTGTCCGAGAAGCCGTCACCGTCAAGCAGCGAACTGTTTACGATGCTGAACATACAACCAATCTTCCTGGTAACAAGGTACGTGGTGAAGGGGACTCCCCAACAGGCGATCTAGCCGTAGATGAGGCCTATGATGGCTCTGGCGCCACCTATGACCTGTACCAGCTCTATGGACGTAACTCGATTGACGACCGCGGCATGACTTTAATCTCAACCGTGCATTATGAGGAAGG
>JASJDH010000398.1 GCA_030065175.1 Leptolyngbyaceae cyanobacterium MO_188.B28
CACCACACAGACTATGCGGGCGTCGTTTGGCATGGCACATATATCGCCTGGATGGAAGAAGCCCGGGTGGAATGTTTGCGATCGCTCGGCGTTGAATTTGCCGATTGGGTCAATGCAGGGTTTGATTTACCCGTTGTTGATGTCTCCCTTAACTATCACCGCCCCCTGCGCATGGGAATGCAAGCCTGTATCAAAACCCGTTTGGTGAAAAGCCAGGGAGTCCGGCTAAATTGGCGGTATCAAATTCAAGCGCTTGAAAACCAGGAATTGTGTGTGACCGGCCAGGTAACCCTTGTCCCAGTCGATATTAAGAAGGGGAAAATTGTGCGGCGCTTAACGCCCGATCTCCAAAGCGCGTTGGATAAGTTACTGGATAAGTTTCAATGACCCGTTTCAACCTGACGGATAACGGGTCCCAATCTGAAGCGCCCGCCAAAAACATCCAACCCTTTCGAACAAAAAACAGTCAGCGATTTTAGCGCCTTGTCAGAGGTATTTGGGGCCCGGTTCAGAAGAAAGTCTGCATCCGCGATTGAGATTTAAGCAATCTCCTGGTGAATACTCCAGGGTAAATAATGTAAGGATCCAACCGATGCAAAAAATGGTTAAGTTTCCATTTAGCATATCGCTGGTTTCAGGTTCTCGAAAATGGACAGCCCGCTTCGCGCTAGTTTTTGGCGCATTGCTTTTGGGGGCCTGTGGCGACATAGGCAGGCCGAGCCGAGGTCCAGAAGTGGAAGTTACCTTTCGGGTGGGCAGCGCTTTAGGAGAGTTTTGTCAGCGGGCGGCGGCGCAGTTTAACCAGCAAAGCGTTCAACTAGAGACAGGGGAAACAATCGCCCTCTCCTGCGAAGCTCAAGGCAGTGGGGATGTGGTTGAAACCGTTATTTCCCTGGCTCAACAATTCCGGTCAGGCTCTCTATCTGCCGATACGTCTGACTTACCGACTTTGATTTCAGTGGACGGAGAAATCTACCATAGCCAACTGATTTATCGGATGGATCAGCTTTTTCCGGGGCAAAATTACATTCCTTCCATTGTTGATGCGCCCCTCTTAGCCAACAGTCCGATGGTGTTTATGACCCCATCGGACCTGGCTCCGGGGCTCCGCCAGGTGGATGATTTGTTTAAGTCATTGGTGACGGCGGAAACCCACAAAGATTTAGACGCAGTCAGTCCCAACCAAAAAATTTACTACGTCCACACCGCCCCTAGCCGCTCAAACTCCGGCTTGCAGACGCTAGCCGCACAATTTGCCTCAGTCGCAGGAAAGCGGCCTGAAGATCTCGTTTCTGGAGATATCACCCGCTACCAAACTCAGATCCAGCAGATCCAAGACAAAATTACCCGCTATGGCGCATCCACCAGTTCCCTGGCTAAGGCGATGTTAGAAAATGGGCCCTATTGGGCTTCCATCGGCTCAGTCTATGAGTCTTCCGTCATTGCCGCGAATACCAATCTTCCGCCCGGACAAACCCGTTATGAAGCGGTTTATCCTAAAGCGACCTTTACTTCAAATATGCGGGGAATTCTGCTGCAGGCGCCTTGGGTAAGCGGCCAAGAAAAGTCGGCCGCCGAACAGATACTGATCTACTTACAGTCGCCAGAAGCCCAACAGATCGCCGCTGACCTAGGGTTGCGGCCAGGAGCGCCGGGAGCGACTCTAGGGCCAAAGTTCTCCCCTGAGTTTGGGGTCGATCCCCAAGCCAGCTATGACTCCTATCGTCCGCCCGCCCCTGAGGTGGCGACGGCCATGATTCGGTCTTGGGAAGAGGTGACCAAGAAATCCTCTTTAGTGGTGGTGGTAGTGGACTCTTCAGGCTCAATGCAGGGGAATAAGCTGCCAGCAGTCCAAAACACCCTCAAAACCTATGTGAATAGTTTGGGACCTAAAGATCAGATCGCCTTAGTGGACTTTGACAGCGCCATTCGGGACCCTATCCGGGCCGATGGAACCCCTGAGGGGCGAGATCGGGGATTGCAATTTATTGGCAGTCTCCAGGCGGATGGGGGCACCCGGTTGTACGACGCTGCGCTGACGGCCCGTAATTGGCTGCTGAAGAATTTGCGTCCGGAGGCGATCAATGCGGTTTTGATTCTGACGGATGGGGAAGATTCAGAATCAAACATCACTCTGGAAGAATTGGCCCAAGAACTACAAAAGAGCGGATTTTCCTCAGATCAGCGAATTGCCTTCTTTACGGTTGGCTATGGCGATGAGGGAGAGTTCAACCCCCAATCTTTGGAGCAGATCGCCAGCCTCAATGGGGGATATTATCGCAAAGGCGATCCCAGCACTATCGCTCAATTGATGGCGGATTTACAGTTGGAGTTTTAGTTTTCCCGTGGTAGCCAAGATGAAACTTGCAAATCCATTGCATTATCCCCTGGCTGTTTTATGCGGCGGTCTTTTTTTGGTGGGGGGGGTGCGCGTTGCTAAATTACCGAGTTGGGTCGCCCTCCCTGGAGCCGTCGTAATTGCAACCGGCGGCGGAATGGCGCTAAAAGCTCGAGAGCCAGAAACCCTGGATTTGGGCAACCCCGCCTTGGAAAGGGAAGTCCAATCTATCCGGCAAAAAGTCCAAATTTTAACCCGGCAGGCGGATGTCCTCAAAGTAGAAGCGACTCGCCTACTTACCGAAGCCAACCAAATGGAGCTGTTGGGAACGGTTCAGTATGCTTGCGATCGCGCCCATGAACTGCCCGCCAAAATCGACCATCTGGCCCGCCGCCTGAAAGGAGGCGATTCCCTCCTTTCGGTGGCAGACCTGCAAAAGCAACTCACTGAAGCGAACGCCAAACTGACCTCAAGTTCCGGCCCTGCCCAAGAACAATGGGGCAAACTCATCGTTAGTCTGAATCGCAATATCGAACTCGCCAAACAAGGAGAAGACGCCCGTCAAGCCCAAATCGTCAGCCTCTCCACCCTCATCTCAGACGCCGCTGGGGTTCTGCAACAACTCCAAAATAAACTCCGCAAAGCTGATCTGAGTAATGCTTCAGAAGCTACGGCGCTTCAGGCGTTAAGCCAAGAGTTCAGTGGATTTCAGGAAAATTTGGAGCTGTTGATTTCTTGACAAATGTTTAATTGATTAGTGTTGTAATGCTGCTTAACACTGTATTGCGGGGAAAGCCGAAATTGCTCAAATGCCACCTCAGTATGTTTTCTAGGGATTACAAATTTCTTGTGGAAAACGTAATCCTCAAAAATGTATTGCATCAACTCTCCTAAATTCAATATTTAGTGATATCAATTTAGGTATGGGCGACTTTGTGGAAGGAGATAACCATACTGAAACCCCTTGGAGGGTTGATGATTACCAGCTTTCTGGCGACAGCTGCGATAGTGGTGTACGCAGCGACCCTGTATCCAGGAATGAATCGCGGCCTTACCCTGCGAACGCCCATAAAATTCCTGTCCATCTACCGGCAGCAGATTGGGATTTTTAGCTGTCTACTCGCGTGTGTTCATGTCGTGCATATTTTACTCTTCACGGATCACACGCTTTCGAATACTACGTCTGGAGTAACTTGTCTGACAATATTTCTTCTGCTAGGAATAACCTCAAATCACTGGTCTCAGAAAAAGCTCGGTAAACATTGGAAAACGCTGCACTCCCTCACCTACGTCCTTCCACTGTTGCTGCTCTGGCATATTGCAGGCAAGATGGACACGTTTAGTTTTTTTACTCGATTTAATATTTTTCTTATGGCTTCAGCATTTTCCATGATTATTTATAGGATGGCGAATAAGGTGCGGAAGGGTCTCCATTCGTCAACTCAGGCTTGGAGATGGCTCCGTTCCTTGCATTAGCCACACTCTCTTAATTTAAAGCACGGGTAACAACTTAAAGCGAGACAATCCAGTAGAGAAGGAATATAGAAGTCAGAAGTCAGAAGTCAGTCCGGAACTGGATTCTGACTCCTGACTTCTTGCCCCGTCAGAATGCCCTGGCTTAAGTTGATACCCTACACCGGTCAGATACAATCGCTTAATTCTTATTGGGCAATAAGCTGAATAAGCGCACCCCTCAAATGCAACATCTACAACGTCGAACCCTGACATCGATTGGCGTCCTCGTAGCTGCGTTGGGAATTACTTATACTCCCCTTCCAGGACTACAGCAAACCATTGTAGTGGTGAGCGGGACGGAACTGCGGGAACCGCTTACGGTTCTGGAGAAGCGGTTTGAACGGGATCACCCTGACATTCAGGTGGAGCTTAAGTTCCAGGGGTCTCAGGATATGGTCAATAATTATGTGGATGATAGAAATGACTTTGACCCAACGGTCTTGATTCCGGCCAATGGACAACTCTTGGGGGAATTGCGAGATCGCTGGCAAGCCCAAAACGACGTGGATCCTTTCTATGAAGAACCGCAAGCGATCGCGAAAACGATGCTGGTGGCGGTGGCGTGGACAGAACGGGGGAACGCCCTATTTCCCAATGCCCGGTTTCAATGGCGCACATTAGAGCAAGCGTTGCAAGTAGGCAATTGGTCTGCGATTGGCGGGGCCAACAACTGGGGCAGTTTTGATTTCGTGACGACAGACCCGACCCGTTCCAACAGCGGTCAACTCACCCTCAGTCTCTGGGCCCAAGACCAATTGGCCTCCAAGTCGCTAACCTCTGCAGGACTCAATAGCGCCGATATTCAATCTTTATTTGGGCTGGTTAAACGGTCAGTGTACCAACCGCCCAGGTCTACTGACATTCTGCTGCAAGAGTTTATTACTCGCGGCCCTAACGATGCAGATGTGGCGACGGTGTATGAAAGTATCGCCCTGTATCGCTGGGGTCAAGCTAGCGCCACTCGGGGGGAGCCCTACCAGATTTATTATCTGGACCCCACCATCGAAACCATTTCAACTGCAGCAATTGTTCGCCGACAGGTGAGTCAAGGCGAAGTCAAAGCTGCGCGAAAATTCCTCGATTTCCTGACTAAATCGGATCAGCAGTCGGTCTTTGTCCAGCATGGATTTCGGCCAGTCAACCCAGCCGTTGATCTGCGAGCTGCGCCTAATAGCCCCTGGAGCCAGAATATTCCGGGGGCGATGATCACACCCCAGATTGCCATTCTGCCTCCGCCTGATCGCCAGACGTTGACTGAAATTATTCGACTCTGGCAGCGGGCGAATTAGCATAGAACTACTCGGTGCTAAGAACGTCCCGCAGCACCCGAACCGGGCCCCAATCCTGAATCACTTCCCATGCTTTTTGCAAACCCTGATCCCATAAGGTGGTGGGGCCAATGCCGAAGGCAAGTTGCAGAACGAGTAGAATAACAGCCACCAATAAAGCCGTCTTCAGGGTGGCCTTAACCACATTGACTAGCCAGATAAATACCAGGACGGAGATAACAAGGGCTCCGATGAGAATGGCGATTTCCACAGCTCTCTTTGCGGCGATAGATTACAGAGGATAGGTTACATGCATAGGGGGCAATTTAGGGATCAGCGTTAGAAAGGTCTCCGGAGAGACGGGTGTGGATGGAGGGATGAAATGCCAACTGCTCCAACGACACATTAAACGACAAATAAGATTAGATGAGTCGTCACGCCAGAGGAACATAGGCCGTTTCAGTCAGTGACTGACTGAGGGATAGCACCTCAGAGCGGGCCCATTGGTCGGCGGCCAAGATATCCTCCAAGGTGGGATTGGCGGGGTTGTGGGAACGGTAGCGATCGCACACCTGCTCAATCAGTTTAGGCATATCCAGAAACTGGACTTTTTCTTCCAGGAAAAGGGAAACAACCTGCTCATTAGCAGCGTTGAGAACGGCGGTCATCGCCCCCCCAGTCCGACCTGCGGCATAGGCGATGGACATACAGGGATATTTTTGGTGATCCGGATCCCGGAAGGTTAAATTCCCCGCCTTAACCAAATCCAACTGCTCCCAGTCCGTATAGATGCGCTCAGGCCACGATAAGGCGTATAGCAACGGCAGGCGCATATCGGGCCAGCCCAGCTGAGCTAAAACGGAGGTATCTTGTAACTCAATCAGGGAATGGATGATGCTTTGAGGGTGGATGACAATATCAATCTGGTCGTAATCCATGCCGAACAAGTAGTGGGCTTCAATCACCTCTAACCCCTTGTTCATGAGCGTGGCGGAATCGACAGTGATTTTACGGCCCATTGACCAGTTAGGATGCTTCAGGGCATCCGCCACCTTTACCTCTGCCAATTTCTCCACCGGCCAATCCCGAAAAGCGCCGCCGGACGCTGTCAGCAGAATACGCCGTAAGCCATCCTTGGGAGCCCCCTGTAAGCACTGGAAAATGGCGGAATGCTCAGAATCGGCCGGAAGCAGTTTGACCCCATGCTTTTCCACTAAGGGCAAAACCACTGGCCCCCCAGCAATCAACGTTTCTTTATTGGCCAAGGCAATATCTTTGCCCGCTTCAATGGCGGCAATGGTGGGGAGCAGTCCGGCGCAGCCCACGATACCGGTCACCACCGCCTCAGCATCGCCATAGCGGGCGACCTCCGCCACTCCCTCCTCCCCAGCCAACAAAATGGGTTGGGGATCGAGATCCGCGATCGCCGCCTTCAGCACAGGTAACTTATCCGCCTGCCGAATAGCGACAATCTGGGGACGAAATTGATGCACCTGACGAGCCAGCAACTCAACATTGCGTCCCGCTGCAATCCCCACAAGACGAAATTGTTCGGGGTATTGCTGCAGAATATCTAGGGTTTGAGTGCCGATGGAACCAGTGGAGCCAAGCAGAGTAATTGCTTTCACAATCTTTAGATCTTCATTAAGATTCCTTCTAACTATAAAATCTCATGGGATCTAAAAAAACTTCATGCGCCGGGTATTTTGTTCATTCCCTATGGACGCTTATTTTTTGCGCCTCCTTTACCAAGACAGCCGAAGCCCTGAATAGAGGCCCCAAGTCAAATAAAACAAAAAGTTTCTATGAAGTTGCCCAACTACAGTGTAAACTTTCAATTCAATTCATCTAAGAATTGTTAAAGTAGAAGTCTTAGGGTGAATTTAATCTTCTTGACCTTTAATGGGTACTTTTACACATCATCATAGTTGCCTTACATATTCGTTTTGAGTGAGTGGATTTGGTATAAAGCCTCGTCCTTACCTTGTGAGGTGAGATAGCCTTATAGCTAGATCGAGGTGAACACCACACCAGGTAAATCGCTAAGCGATTTATTAATCAAGATAGGCGGGTTAGAAATTAAACGAAAGTCGTAATCAGTCTCTCGAGCTTTAAAGTTCAGCAAATCAATGCTTTATCGTTTGGCTTGGAAGGTCTGACAGGGTGTTCGAAGGTGCTTCTGCTATGTCTAGTTTGGGAAAGGTTAACGGGGTTTCAAACCCTTTTGCCGCTTCTCAACACTATCTTCTTTGAGTGCATCCAGATTTTGCAATAGAAGAACCGATGCAGAAAAGCAGTAAGCTTATTCAACCCACTTATTCAGATCAACCAGCAAACGCCTCATATTCCCCTCTTAATAACTACGATAGAGGGCTACCTGACACAGATCGGTTCATCGTCTGCGGATTGGGCAATTTAGGCCAGCGCTGTGTGATTAACCTGAAATCGTTTGCTTCCCAGGATTGTCCGATTACTGTCACGGCCATTGACAAGGCAGCGCCCAATTCTTTCGCAGCGGCCAATTTATCCAACTTACTGGCGCAAGAGCCAATCATTGGAGATTCCCGCCAAGAAGACGTCCTAGAGCAGGCAGGAATCAGACGCTGCCGCTCAATTCTATTTTTATCCGAGGACGAAAACGCCAATATCGAAGCCGCTTTCGCCGCGCGTCGACTGAATCCATGGGTGCGTTTGGTTGTGCGGTCCTCTCGCTCTAGTTTAAATCGCCTTCTAGAGCAGCAACTGGATAATTGTGTCGCCCTAGATTCAGCTGAACTCCCAGCCACAGCTTTTGTCGTAGCAGGTTTGGGGGATGGCGCAATTGGCGCATTTAGCATTGGCGACCATCAGTTTCGGGTTGCTGAGCGGCGAGTCAAATCCAGAGACGGTCGGTTTGAAGGCCTCCCTGCCTATTCAGTGGGACGCACCCCCTATCGGTTATTAACGTTAAATCATCCAGCTGCTTCGGAGGCCACCCATCAGCCTGGTGCAAAAGGGGTTGATATTTTCCACAGCTGGCGCCCCGATGCACTGGTCAAAGCTGGGGATTGGATCACCTATGTTGAGGTGATAGAACCCAATAATACAGAAGCCCTCAAAAGGTCTACCCAGTCCAATACCTCCTTCAAACAACTGGGACAAACTGTTCGAAGCATCATCCGATTTCAATGGTGGCGCAAAATCAACAACAGTTGGCAATGGGTTCAAGAGAAACAAAATCGCCGAATGGTGTTTACTGGCCTCGTAACAGCCTTCTGCTTGGAGGTAAGCGGCGCTATCCTATTGAGATACGGGGCAAACTGGCCCTGGAATAAGGCGGCCTTCTCGACCGTTACTCTACTACTTGGGGGGTATGGCGATGTTTTTCCGAATGACGTAAGTGTTCATTGGTGGGTTAAGTTATTTTGTTTGGTGATCACGATAATCAGCACCTTAGCTGTCCTAGGGACACTCGGTCTGGCGGCTGAACATATTTTGAGCATCCGGTTTGAATTCCTGCAAAAGCGTCACCCCATTCCCCACAAAGATCATGTCGTCATTGTGGGTCTGGGCAGAGTAGGCGGTAAAGTCACTACGTTGCTTCAGGAACTGAAACAACCCCTGGTTGCAGTATCAGCCCACAAGGATAAGCGTGAACTCTTCCCCCAAATTCCGATTCTCACAGGCAACATTCTCCAGAATTTAAGGAAAGTCAATTTAGCCAACGCTAAAAGTATTATTGCCTTGACCGACGACCAAATCATGAATCTGGAAGTCGCTTTAATCGCTTCGGACAAAGCCAGGGATGCGGGGCGAGATATTGGTTCAGTCATCCGCGCCAATGATCAACGCTTTAGCGAAAACTTAGCTAACTTGCTGCCCCACGCCACCGCGTTTTGCCCGGATGAACTATCGGCGCAGGCTTATGCAGGCG
>JASJDH010000399.1 GCA_030065175.1 Leptolyngbyaceae cyanobacterium MO_188.B28
TAGGGGCGAAGCATTTGGAGCGAAATTGACAGAAGTTTCTGAAGACTTACGACCAAATGCTATAGCCCTAGGGGCATGGCTTCGCTAGCGCCCCTACAAATTCTCGACAGGACTGTTCAAGCATTATCCGATTAGTCAGAATAAAGTCCTATCTACCCATCCACTCATCTATATTTCTACTGCCTTTCTACTGCCTTTCTACTGGAACTTCATTTTCATGCAATTCCCTAGAGGAATTAAAGAGGATCCTTAACCGAATGATATTGAGATGTGTGGCGATAACCCAATATCTGTTCAGAAGCCGATCAACCTATCCATCTGATTTCCAGGAGGATAGGAATTTAAAGGGAGTTGGAGCGCTTGATTCTTATTTTGATGCGGTCTGCTCACTATACATCGCTTGCAGCACCAGCGCCGGATCAACCCAGCTTCCTCGGAATTTAAGTCCCCAATGGAGATGAGGACCCGTTGTGCGGCCGGTCATGCCAACTCGTCCAATTCTGGTTCCCGAAGATAGCAGTTGCCCTTCCACAATCCGCAGCCCTCCCTCTCTATCTAGAAAAAACCGGCGGCCCTGTTCAGTTCCCACCTGTCCATGCATATGGCAATAGATATGGGTCCAGTCTCCAGACTGAACGACTACTGAGGCGCCACAAGCACTATCGTCAGAAACTTCGATCACACGACCTGTCCACCAGTTCCGAACATAACTACCGGAGGGAGCGGCAATATCGAGACCATAGTGAAATTGCTGACCGCTATCGTAAGGAGATTGACGATAGCCAAAAGGAGACGTATAGGCCTGAAAATTCTCAACTGGGAAGGACGCTGACCCCCACGAACCCGATGTGGGATGATTGCGGCTTGAAATCGCTTCAATCGCTTCCACCTGGGCTGATTGCCGAGTGACTTCACCGAGTCCCCAAAGCAATAAACCCACGAACAGAAGGACTCCTCCATAGGAAACGAACCGAGACCGCAGACTACGTGAGCGCCTACGTTTAACTTTAGTGGAGGAGCGAGACTTCGGCTGAGCAGTCTGCTGCAGAGGCTTGCGCTTCATACGCTTGTGTAAAGATTGAAAAGCAAAATATTGGCAGGAAAGCAAACGCTAAATAGCGCAAAAAACTGCCAACTTTGAGGAAAGTTAAGCAAAATGCTGGCTCATAGCTTATCCCATAATCAGCATTTATGAAACACTCTTACTATTCCAAAACATATTTTCTTATTTTTTCTAGAGTAATCTTGAATAGAAATCCTTCATCCTAAAGTGAGAAAGGCTGTCTAGGGGGAGAGTAAAGGAGTCGGAATACTTTGTCTCTAATAGCTTTTGGAAGCTATATGACTTCTAAGTCCTATAGATATCTGCTTCTCGGAGAATATTTCGCTCGACCGGACTCTCTATCTCAGATTACACGCCACTCTCTGTTGCGCCCGGATTGATTGAATACGCTACAGAACGGTAAACCGCCTGTAGCGATTGAAACTCTTGAAAGATGACATTTGCTCCTCCCAAAACCACTACTCTCGATGCGTTTTTTTCAGCTTCCTAATATTGACGCGTCGCCAGCTTGGGAATTTAGGAACGGAGACATTAATCAAAAAACGATGGGCGGCAGTAAATACAACCTCTTACAGAAAAAAGGTCGCAGCCATTGACGCCCTCGGTAGCCAGTATGAGGCATTTCCAGAATAAGCACATTTCCATTAGCAGCTCTTCTGTTTCCCCGTTACTCTGCGCCCTCAATCGGAGCGAACCCCTGACGCTGAACATTCTCACTGATGCTGCGGGGTTCAAGAAATTGGATCAGATAATCTGGCCCGCCTGATTTGGAGCCCACACCGGACATTTTGAATCCGCCGAAGGGTTGGCGGGCGACGATCGCGCCCGTTGTGCCCCGATTAATATAGAGATTGCCGACAGCGAAGTCTGTTTGGGCCTGCTGGATATGGGAAGGGGTGCGAGAGTAAAGTCCGCCGGTGAGGGCATAGTCGGTATTATTTGCGATCGCTAACGCCTCAGCAAAATCCTTGGCTTGGATAATCGCCAGCACCGGACCAAAAATTTCCACTTGGGCGAGGGGGGATGAGGGGGATACTTCAGTAAAGAGGGTGGGGCCAATGAAGTAGCCTGTCTCTGGCGCTGGCATTTCCAGCGCCGTTTCAGCCTCAGCTTTCGCTTTATCAATAGTTTCCCGAATGCGGTCTCGGGCAGTGGCGTCGATGACGGGACCCACTTTGGCGCTTGGCTGGTCCGCAGCGCCGACATGAAGAGAGCGCGTCGCTTCAATGACTCGATTAAGAAATGTGGAATAAATTGGCTCCAGCACAATAACCCGTGAGCAGGCGGAGCATTTCTGCCCGCTATAGCCGAAGGCGGACTGCACAACTCCCTGGACAGCTTGATCTAAATCGGCGCTCTCATCCACAATAATGGCGTTCTTGCCGCCCATTTCAGCCACCACTCGCTTCAGATGCAGTTGCCCCGGACTCACTTGCGCCGCATCAGCGTAAATTTGGCAGCCGACTTCCCGCGAGCCGGTAAAGATAATCATATGAACATCGGGATGTTTCACCAAATAGGCGCCGACCGTTGAACCTTTGGCCAGGACTAATTGGAACACACCCTTCGGCATGCCGGCGTCGATCAATATTTCCGCCAATTTAGCGGCCACAACTGACGAAGTTTCCGCCGGTTTCAAGAGGGTGCAGTTACCGGTCACCAAGGCGGCGACCGTCATCCCAGTCGAGATCGCCAGGGGATAATTCCAAGGAGAAATCACCACCGCCACCCCTCGGGGAAAATATCGATAGCGGTTGGTCTCCCCAGGAAAATCAAAAGCTAGCCCTAAGTCAAGCCGTTCCATCTCATCGGCATAGTAACGGCAAAAATCAATTGCTTCAGAAACTTCAGCGTCCGCCTCCCGCAGAACTTTACCCACCTCTAAAACAATCCAAGCCGCTAGCTCCAGCCGCCGCTGCTCCATTAAATCCGCCGCCCTTCGCAGGATATTGGCTCGCTCCTTTGCAGAGGTTTGTCGCCATTGAGGGAACGCTCGCTTAGCAGCCGCAACGGCCTGATCCGCTTGCGCTTGACTGATCAACCCGACGTTGCCAACCACCTCAACTGGATTAGAAGGATTCACTGACTCAATGTGAGCCTCTGTGGAGACATATTCCCCATCAATCCAGGGGAGATACGTTTTCCCAAACTGCTGTCGAATTTGCTTAAGCGCCTCTGCTGCGACATCACGGCGCTCTGTGATGGAGTAGTCGGTGTCGGCGACATTGAGGAAGGATGGGGGAGATGAGGATGGGGGAGATAAGGGGGACTCTGGAGGCTGGATTCTGTCTTCTGTCTCCTGTCTCCTGTCTTCTGTCTCCGGCTCTCTATCCGCTTCAGCGAATTCTGGAATCGTCAACAGCTCCTCAACCGGTCGCTCTTCCAAATTCATCCTTAAGAAAGAGGTATTGGCCGTATTCTCTAACAAACGGCGAATCAGGTAGGCCATCCCGGGGATAAGTTCGCCAAATGGGCAATAAACCCGAACTCGATAGCCTCTATCGACCATGGCTTTGGCGAGTTTGTCGGCCATGCCGTAGAGCACCTGCAGTTCAATTCGCCGAGGGGGAATTTTTAGGGTTTCTGCGATCGCAATGGCGTGGGCTTGAGACCGAACGTTATGGCTGCCAATAGCGGCGTGCAGATGTTCATGATTTTCCAGCAGCAGCCGAGTCATCCGCTCAAAGTTAGCGTCGGTGGAGGATTTATGGGAGTAGGTGGGCTGGGGCCAGTCTTTTTGTATCGACTTAATGGTTTCTTGGTCCCAATAGGCTCCCTTTACTATCCGCACGGTGACGGGGGTTCCCCGTTGCTTAACCCAAGCGACGAGGTTCTGTAAGTCCTGATAACTGTCTCGTAGGTAAGCTTGGAGCGTCATCCCAATGTCAGTGCGATGGCGAAATTCATCCTCTAACAAAATGTCCTTCAAAATGGACAGGGTGAGGTCTTTATAGACATACTGCTCCATATCAAAGTGCACTGCCGCCTCCAATTCCTGTGCTTGACGCATGAGAATGCGGATGCGATCGCTGACCCGTTCCTGACTACCCGCCGCATCCAGAGGATCAAACTGGGAATAAAAGGCGGTCAACTTGACGGAGACTTGCACTTTGGGCAAAGATTCTCCCTCTGCTTGATCAATCAACTCTACCGTCGACCACCCTTTAGCCGCCTCTGATAATTGCCCCATCATGTCTAGATAGCGATGAAGATAGGCTTGCGCCTCTACTTCTGTGATCACCGCTTCCCCGAGCAAGTCAAGGGTGAACGCCATTCGACTTTTTCGCAGCCGCTCAATGGTTTTAATCGCCTGTTGCGCGGTTTCACCTGAAATGTACTTATGCGCCAGGGTCTCTATCGCGGCTGAAACCGTCGAAGCGGCAATTTGCCCTGGGGCCGAATCAGGGTTTGTAAAGTTCAGTAGGCTTTTAAGTCCTTCCGGGAGTTCTACGGTTTCATCGCCTAGATATTCCTGCAGATGCCGAGCTATTTCGGCCTTGCTGCGGAGAGCAGGCAAACAGTCCACAAATCTAAATAGCTGAACCCGTAACCCTGGATGTCCCATGGCAAAGGCTAGGAGCTTATCATCCCAACGCATTTGATCCCGCATTTGAGCCAGCAGCGAACGCTTCTCCCGGGTTGTCGCCAATAGCTCTTTAGCGATCGCTTGGGTCATCGTTTCATAAGCAGTCGGTTGAGAAACCTCTAAAACCACAATATGTAACCCTCCTTAGGGATTAGCGTAAAGAAGTAAAGTCCCAGGTGAAGGCTGGAAATGGGCAAATGGGTAGATTTTTTTTTATTTTGAGCAAGTTGATTAAATCCTGATGTCTAGTCATTCAAGGGCTGAAGCCGACATTAAAGCGCTGATTTTATGCAACAAGTGTTCTGGGACAATCGGCTTTGATAGAGTGTCGTCTGCGCCTGCCTCACGGCAGATCGTCTGATCTTGGGGAGTATTCTCTGCTATCAGTGAAAGTATTTTGACTTCTGCAGTCGCAACATATCGCCTGAGAGACTGAATAATGTCACTCCCTTCCCCTCCGCTCAACGCCATATCGATAATGATGGCGACCGGCTGTAATAGTTCAGCCTGTTCCAAGACACTCGATCCATCAATAATCCAAATGACTTGATAGTCTGCCGCCGTGAGCAATTCACAAATGATACTGGCGGTTTGCTCATGATCTTCGACTAACAAAATCCGTCTTAGCGACGGTTCTAAAGGGATGATTTCCTCGTCAGCGGAGTAACCTGACTCTGAGGTTAAGCGCTGAGCGGGTAATCGCACCGTAAACACAGACCCTACTCCCATCTTAGAAGTAACGCTAATAGAGCCGCCGTGTAGGTCTACCAGCTGTTTTGTCAAGGCGAGCCCCAGCCCTGTTCCCTGATACTGTCGATGGCGAGTTGCTTCAAGCTGTTGAAATTTTTGGAACAATAAGTTGTGTTGGGACTCTGGAATGCCAATTCCCGTATCCTCTACCTGTAGTACCGCCACTCGTTGTTCAACGCGCACCCGCAAATTGACCTTGCCTCCTGCAGGGGTAAATTTCACCGCATTACTCAGCAAATTCTGCAAAATCTGCGTTACCCGCCGGGGGTCAGCAGGGAACCGATCTTTATTCAGAGGCACCTTTAGGTCAAGTTTTAGTTCAATCCCAGACTGATTGGCTTGGTCTCTAAACGTCTCTAAACTCCGACGCGCTAACCTTGATAGGGAAAACTCGCTAATTTCTAGCACAACGCGTCCTGACTCTATTTTGGAAACTTCCAGGATGTCGTTGATGACTTCAAGTAAACGCTCTCCACTTTCGTGGATGGTGTTGAGATAATTCTTTTGCCGCAAGCTTAATTCCCCAAAAGACCAGCGCAACAATGTAGCGGACATCCCAATGATGCAGGTTAACGGTGTGCGGAGTTCATGGCTCATTGTGGCCAAAAATTCACTTTTCACCCGGCTGGCTGATTGTGCTGCAAGCAGGGCGTCATGGAGTTCCTGGGTGCGTCCGATGACATATTCCTCAAGGGCTTGCTTTTGGTGTTGCAGCTGACCGTAAAGCTGCGATTGGTCGATGGCGACGGCTAAATGCGCCGCAATATGTTTTAGAAATTCCAGCTCCCAAGCTTGCCAATGACGAGGTTGAGAACATTGATGAGCGATCAGGAGGCCCCACAACTTTTCTTGAGCCACAATCGGGGCTACCAGCTTAGCCCTAACCTCAGCCTGTTTTAGAAAATTCAGCAGACATGGCGAATTCCGATAGGCGACGGCGACATCATCAATCGCCACTGTTTTCCCCCTCAGATATTGGGCTTTACATTGGGGCAATTTATCGAAACAGTAATCCTCAGAAAATTGTAAAACTGAAGAAATATCATCAGAAATCCTGGATTCATAGGTGATGTAGTTCCTATGGCGGGCTTGCTCTACCTCTGTAGCGGTCTCTTCCTGAGTTTCATTTGTAGGGGCGTGAATAGAAGCTTGGAGGTTTCTGGCGGCAGGTTCGCCAGTTGAGGCAATCGGAGAAATCGGGTCAATATCAAATTGGTAAATCACCAAGCGATCTGACTGAAGAAATTGCCGCACCTGGGCCACCGTCGTTTCGAGGATAATCGGCAAATCCAAGCTCTGTCGTATTTTCGTAATGACTTGGCTCAGAAGTAAGCTTTGCTCAAGGGGGCGTTCTCGACCCCATTGCTGCAGTTGGGTGGCGGCTGAGGAATTGCTAACGTCTGGAGAATCAAGCTGAGATGATTTCCTTTGGGTAGCGCTCGCCATCACCGACAGCAATTTTTGGGCAAAGTCGCCCTGAATCGAATGCATGGAAGTGGTATAGGAGCGCAACATTCGTTGCATCGATTTCAGAATAGCCAGCGTAGCGGAATCATCTTTTAGCCCCCCCTTCAGGTGCTTGAGAAATTCAGCGATCGTCGCCCAATCTAACGTTAGATTTACTTGAAAGGTTTCTTCTGAGGAGGAGGGAAGGGAATCCCCTTTTGCCAGCATTGCTTTTGCCAGTATCAGCACATTGACCTCGGGAGAAGTCAGTAGTGTGAACTGGGTAAAGTTATCCGGTAACAGCAAGGGGTCAGTAGCCAGTCCTGACTCTGTTAATAACAAAGCATGAGTATTTGCTCCCTTTTGGGCTAAGAGTTGGCGCAGTTCCACAAATGTGGTGAGCGGTAAAACCCAATAAGAAGTTGAATCTAAGAAATCAGGCATTGCTTAGGGAGTAGGCGAAGACTATGTCGCTTAATCAGAATTGACTGCGGAAGTTAAGCGGATAGGCCTGTCAATTGCGCATCTAAATTTTGCAAGTTTTGTTTAGGCAGTTAGCAAAAGGCGGTTAGCAAAAGACGATAGGCGGAGAAATGACTCCGATTACCGCCGGGCTCCCTGAAACTGCAAACTATTAGATGCACATCGGCTTATCCTCAAGTATTACCCCCCATTGGGCTTAGATGGAGGCTCTGCCAAACTCAACACTTTCAGGCTTAATCAGGCTTAATAGATTGGCATTCAGCATGAATTGGCAAAATCGCAACTCAAGTAGAGACTGGAGGCATCCCGCTGAATGCAGTCTGCTGGGTGTTTGGATCCTGCCAAATGCCTGTTTGCAGATAGGGATCATACTAGCTTCCTATCTCGCTTGAGCGCGCTTACACCATAGTTCCTTCAGATTTATCGGTCCTTTAGAGTTGTCGTCGCCATGCATCGCTTAGCTGCCGCCCCTGGAGGCTGGAATCCAGACATAGAAGGGGTTGTTTTCATCCAGCAAACGCCGGCTCCGCTGGTTATTCTGACTGCCGCAGACACGGATGTTCAATCCCTGGCCAAAGTCCATTCCCAATTACCGCCAGACTTTCCCCAACTGCGAGTGACTAACCTCCTGCAGTTGCAGCAAGCGCTGTCTATTGATATCTATGCGGAGGAGGTGTTGTCCCAAGCCCAAGTCATTGTGTTGAGATTGTTGGGAGGACGCGCCTATTGGTCCTATGGTCTGGAAGTCATTAAAGAAACGGTTGAGCAGACAGGCGCTAGTTTAATTACGATCCCCGGCGATGATCGGCCTGATCCCGAGCTGATGAGTCACTCCACCGTTTCCCTCAATATCGCCAATCAACTCTGGCGCTACCTCACCGAGGGCGGTCTTGATAATATCCGCCATGGTTTGGAGTGGATCTGCGATCGCTGTCTGGGCGCCCAATACAATCCACCGCCGCCCCATAGGATTCCTCGAGTGGATCTATATCCGATTAGAGATAAAGCCCAGGTAAAGGGGCCAAAAGTCGGTCTTCTTTTCTATCGCGCCCACTACCTGGCCGGCAACACCGCCCCCATTGACGCCCTCTGCGACGCCCTGGCGGAGAAAAGATTGACTCCCCTGCCAATATTTGTTTCATCGCTCCAAAATCCAGAAGTCCAAGCAGAATTACTGTCCTATTTGAAGCCGAAAGACGGAGACGCCATCGAAGTTTTACTGAACACCACCAGCTTCTCCGTCGCCAAACTGGACGCAGCCGCCCCCAACCTTTCCCTGTGGGAAACACTAGATGTCCCCATTTTGCAAGTTATCCTTAGCGGCGGCCCCCAGACCCAATGGGAAACCCATCCCCAGGGACTTTCCCCCAGAGACATCGCCATGAACATTGCGCTGCCAGAAGTCGATGGCCGGATTATTAGCCGGGCTGTTTCGTTCAAAGCAGTACAGAACCGCGACGCCAATCTGGAAACCGACATCGTGGGCTACGAACCCAAACCCGATCGCATCCAATTGGTCGCCGATTTGACCGCCAACTGGGTTAATCTACGCCGCACTCCCCCTGCTGAACGCCGCATCGCCCTAATCCTCGCCAACTACCCCTCCCGCAACGGCCGCCTCGCCAACGGCGTCGGCCTCGACACCCCCGCCTCCACCGTCAACACCCTGAAATTGCTCACGGA
>JASJDH010000400.1 GCA_030065175.1 Leptolyngbyaceae cyanobacterium MO_188.B28
CTCCTACGGATATTGGCTCATCAAGCCACCGTGGGAGTTACTTTACTCCCGGAACGCTCAAAGCTTTTCAAGTCGCACTGGTAAAACCAGTGGCTTACCTCAGATGTTTAGTTATTTTTGAATGCCCCCTTAACACTAGTCCTATTTCTATTGTCCATTCTTAATCGCCTTCAAACCTCTATCTAGGGCTTCCTGAAAAAGTCTTTAATTCTTTATTGGGAAGAATGGAACATATTTTGGGGGGCTGGGCCATCATCTGAAAGCAAGGCATTATGCCAGTTGATATTGCATTGAAAATCGTCTTTGCATCCTTCCGTTCAAGTACTGCCTGCTTATCCATTGGACGAAGAGACAAAAAATAAAGAACAAAACCTGCCGGAGCAGGCGCTCCAGGTTCATCAATAAGAAGCAGACGGCAATGCTCGTCTCCGCTGTGGGGGCTAACTTGGCCATTACCCGAGAGAGACTGAAGCGTCGCTTACCCTGACCAAATTTACCTTCAATCTGATTGCGAATCTTCTCATCTTCCTGAAGCTGTCGACGAAGGGCGGCTTGTTTGTCTTTAGCGGGGCGTCCTAAAGGCAAACCCATTAGTCGAATACCTCGCTCTTTACACCACTTTCGATTCGCTCTGGTGCGATAAATTTGGTCAGCGTAGATCGTCTCAGGATAATGACCAAAGCGAGCTTTATAGGTCTCTGCTTGGGATTGGAGATCGCCGGATTCATTGAAGTTATCCCAACTGAGATGGTCCAGATAGACAAATCCATCGCTACAACTAGCAGAGAGCTTGGCTCCAAATTCAACCGTCACCCCAGCTTTACCCCGGATGATCGGTCGCACATGGGGTTGAGCCAGACTGACGATACGGTCGTCAATCCGACGAGTGCGCTGTTCATACATCCATTGTTGTTGGCGAAACACCTCACTCACTACCAATAAAGTCCGATACTGCCGATTAGTGAGATGGGATAAAGCAGCTCCGGCGCTGATCAGAGCGTCAATATGAGCTAAATTCCGGCGTACATAGGCCAATTGCCTGCGAGTCGCCTGACGTCTCTGTTTGGCTGTGGGTCGCCGTCTCTTAGCCGTGTTCAGATCGTCTCGCCGCGCCTTTCGGCGATACGTTCGAGGTTTCTTGGCCGCTGTATCGCGCACTAACTCATAGAGCACATCAATAATCGCCTCGGTGTGTTCCCGCGCCTCGTTTAACAGTCTCAGGTCGGTCGGATACTGAATGTCGACTGGAGCGCAGGTTGCATCTAAAATCAGCTCTCCTTGGCGCGTCGTTTCAGTCGCTTCGGTCTGCTTTTCCTCTGATTCTGTCAAGACCAGATTATTGTCTTTATCTGGCTTCCCATTCTCAGTGGACTCAGACCCTTCTGAGTCATCCCCGCCAGACTCATTCCCGTCGGATTCAGCCGCTTCCGACTTGTCCATCTCAACATCAATCGCGTCTGAGCCTCCAGCCTCCGACTGCGAAGCGAGTTGGTCCAAATAGAGCTTGACTATCTTTTCATTGATCCGCCCCACCGACTCTACCGTGAAGCGTTTGCGAAAGTGGACAAACATTGAGGCCTCAAAGGGCGCTTTATCTCGATATTCATAGGAACCCAAAAAGTATTGCAAATAAGGGTTTTCTCGAATTTGTTCGACCGTTTCCTCATCGCTTGCGCCGAGCCGTTCTTTGATGATTAACGCCCCTAACGCCACCCGACAGGATTTAGCGGGAGCCCCCTCACTGGAACTGAACTGTTGGGCGTACTCCAATTCAACTTCATCCCAGGGAATTAACTCCGCCAGTTTCACCCAGCGATTTTCACCTGAGAGCTTGCCGCCAAACGGAAGGTAGAAATTTTCAAATGACAGTTGGCCGGAGGGGGTGGAACGATACATGGGGCTGATCTAATGCAAGGGTTTTGAGGCATTTCAGCGATTTTCCTTGTACTTTAGCAGCTCTTGATCCCGTTGAAATCCCCATGGATCATATGATTCTGACTTTTTCAGAAAGATCTATCTATAAACTGTTTCAACCGCTTGACCATAGTGATGTCGCTAAACAAATACACCTCGTCAGTCGGGGGTAAGAGATTTGAAGCATGCTGGGTTTGACCATTGGCCAGAGTGACCTTCAGATCCGATTTAGCCCGAATGGCCCAAGACCATTGACTTGTAACCAGCGAATCAACTCTTTATCTGATCTTTTACTCTAGCCAAGGCCATCAGCTATCGGTCAACCCTATGATATTCCAGGTAATACTGAACGTAAATTGAGATTCGCTTTGATCTTCAGAGACTAAGGGATAGCGTCAGCTAAAACTCTGGCAACCGAGGCCGAGGCAATATCAAGCTCAATAACCGTCGCCTGCTTCTGAGCCACCTGGCGATTGATCTTCGAGTCCGGAAGCCCGATAGATAGAGCGTAGCGCTTACCTTGATAGCGCCATCGCAGACGCAATCGCCCCTGAAAATCCTCAATCGAGACACTGCCTTTGGGGACTTTTTTTCGGGTATTTTGTGGCATATTTCATACCCAATTCATACCCAAATGATAGCTAATACCAAATGGATATGAAGCTGCACAGAATAGCTGAGATAAAATCCTTTGAGAGCAAGGTTTTCAGTCTCTGAATTATGCTCATCCTCATATTGAATTGGTATAAACCGACAAAAAATAACCCAAAACCGGGATGTTTCTACCACAAAGATGGCGTCTCAAAACGACCCATTTAGAAGACAAAACCCACTCTCTGAGCGGATTTTATTAAAATCGGAGCGGCGGGATTTGAACCCACGACCCCCACTACCCCAAAGTGGTGCGCTACCAAGCTGCGCTACGCCCCGATGCATTTATTCGCTAGATAAGCATAGCACATGGTTACAACCTGACTACAGATCTATCGACTTTGAAAGCGAAAAATTTATCGAGGAGCGGGTTAAACGAGTTCATAGCTCCAGCGAACATAGTGGCCTCGGGCGTCGATATGGGTAAAGACTCTAGCGCTGGCAAGGCCGCCTCGGGAGCCCCACCAAGGACTCAAGCGTTCATAAACATCATAGGGATGGATGCCAGCCACCACAAAATCAACCGCATCACCGGTGAGGTGGCGCGATCGCGACGCTCCTCCCACCCGACGATTCGTCACCGGATCTCGATACCATGAGTTGACACTGATGGGGCGATTCCCCAATATCTTTCTCACCTCTTCCATCACCCGCGCAATGCGAATAATGCCATAGACAACATTTTTATTCACCGGGATTCGACTGCCATTCTTAGTGGCCTCCGCCCAAGTAAAGTGTCCCCCTGGCAAAATCGGATTAGATAGATAGAAGGTGCTGCTGAATCCAGGCAATCGGATACTGCCTCGGGGCGATGCATCGGCTTTCTTAAGGTCTCTGGGTTGATTATTGGGTTCATTGCCCTCAATCCGCACATCTGGCGCATAGGCATACCAGGTGTTGCGATTTTCGGGACCAAGGAAGGCGCTAGACAGGGCCATCTTGACATGATTGTTCTCAGCCGGGACATGGGAATGCAGTTCAAATACAGTCCCGTTTTTAACGAACAGTTTCTCCGAGTCGGATAACTCCCCAGATAAAACCGGCTTGAGTTTAAATAGGGTGTCACTTACCACCTGCAGCTTCATCAACGTCCCCTGGATGCGAATATGGGGACTATACACGTACCAGATATTACGGTTTTCGGACCCTAAAAACGCATTGGAGATAGTCGCCTTGATATGATTGCCTTCGGCTGGCAAATAAGTCTGAAGGTCGAATTTGGCCCCACTCCTAATAAAAACCTTCTCAGTAGCCGACAGCCGATCAGACTGCACTGGTTTGAGCTTAAATAAGGTGTTGCTCACCACCTCCAACTTGACCGGCGACGGCTCTATTTTGACATCCGGTCTGAACGCGTACCAGACCTTTGTCTCTTCCTGCCCTAGCAATTGGTTAGCCAGCGTCACTCTGAAATGATTATTCTGGGAGGCTATATAGGATTCAATTTCAAAGACTGCGCCAGTCTTGACAAACACCTTCTCTGAATCTGGAAGTTCTCCAGACAAAATAGGCTTCAACTTAAACAACGTGTCACTGATGACCTTAACCTTCATGACGCATGCATTCTAGGTTGACTGATATACTGTCAGCGCAAAGTATATCGGGATTCGCCTAGCTTGCCGAAAAAATAACCCCGCAAACTTCAAGTAAAGTTACACTAGATCGGGGCTAACACTAAAACACCTTCAAGCTCGGAAGCGCTTGCAAAATCTGAGGGACAGCCTCAGCAGGCCAGCCTCCTTCTGCTCGACGCCCTTCCAGCAAAATAAATCGAAGCGTAAACGCATCGGCATACCCTTCCGCCTCTAGCCAAATCAAATCATCCTCCGCCTCACAGGCAATTTTTTCCGACTCCATTAGCTCATCTGACATCTGAGCCATCGTGTCGGATAACCGCTGTGAAAAGCGACAAAACTGATTGAATTCAGCTTCAGTTAATTCAATTGACCAGTCAGCCCCCGCCAAAAGGGCTTTAAAGATGGGGGCTGTCGGATCCCAGCCCAGACGCCAACCGTCGCCTTGCTTCACCTGCCGGGACAAAACGACATCCCCTACTCGCCAATGATTTCCGGCTGAGTTAACTCGTCTGACATTTCGATAATCGCCCGCAGAACTGGCTTCATCTTCGAGTCATCCATTGCGTCAAACTCTTCAAACCGTCTGCGCTGCGCCCGATTAGCCACCTGAACCGTAATCCGATAGCGGTTAGACGCTGCTCTAATCAAATCTTCGGTCCGACGCATTAACTGATTACTATCGAAGGGGGAGCGCTTAAGCATGAATTCCACTTTTTTGAGTACTCAATCTATAGTCTATCAACAGATTTCTATGAAGGAAGCCGCCTATCGATCGGTTTAGCGAATTTTTAGAGCAGAATATGGAAAGCTAGAGGTGTAAAGAATTGAAAAGCATCCCGTAGAATGCTACATTCCTGTCATATGACGTAATGTTTATAGGCAGTTTTTTGTAGTAGAGCGTCCACCAACTAGGTTACGTCTGGTAGTTTTTCTTATATTTGTGCTTAATGCTAGCCCCTACTCTTCCTGAAAAAATCGCAGCTCCCTCACGAATCCTTTGTCCGAAAAAAATAGTAGCGCTGGGCGACAGCCTAGTTTACGGATACGGAGATCCCGATGGGGGAGGATGGGTTGAGCGGTTACGGCGAGAGTGGATGAAACTTGATAACGCTGGCCCGGTCATGTACAACCTCGGGATTCGCGGAGATGGCGTTCAGAGTGTGGCGCGCCGCCTGGAGCAGGAATTTCGCACTCGGGGAGAATTACGCAATCGGGTGCCCGATTTAATTGTCTTGTCAGTTGGGGTCAATGATTCTGCTTGCCTCGGTCGACCAGACGGGAGAAACTACACTAACTTTGAACAATTTCAACTGCAGTTAGCGGCGCTCCTCAATCAAGCTCAGCAACTTTGTCCGGTCGTCTTTGTGGGCATGCCGCCGGTAAATGAGGCGAAAATGCCCTTTAGCGAAGTCTTTTACTATTCTCATCATCAGCAATATCGGTATAAAGAAGCCACTCGTTTGGCCTGTGAAAAGCGAGGCGTCCCTTATTTAGATATCTTTTCAAGCTGGCTGTCTCAAGGGGACGGTTGGTGTCAATCTCGCCTTTATGCTGATGGTCTTCATCCCAATTCCTTGGGATATCAAACCCTATTGCAAGATGTATTGAATTGGAACGAGTTTTGCTCGGCAATTGAAGCATAGAGCTAGGTTAAGTTTCACCGACTAAACTAAGCCTAATCCTAATAGCTCTTCCTAACGTGACACATTCCGAAAATGTGTCACATTTGCTTTTTTAATCTGTAGCGTGCTTGGCGAATTCAAGGGGTAGCGCACTAGGCGAAACGACTGCCGTCGCTAGGTCGCGATCGCGGGCCTAGCGCTCAACAACACCCACAAGCAAGCCAAAAGCAACGCCGCTAAGAGACTTAGCAAACGCCAGCGCCATTTCGCGAGGGATCCAGATTGCGAAATGGCGCTAGATTTTTGAGCCTGAGGGGATAGACCAATGGGCATCTGATGCGGTTACAAATCCTGCTGTAAATCGTTATCGAACCACATAAACTAGCTTGTCCAACCAATCTTGACCGACCCGAATCGTCAAGTCAGAATCCAGATCCCCGGTTGAATCCGCAACCACTTGCCCCAAACCCAGAACCGATTTCAAGATATCGGCGCTGTCCAAATCTCCTCGCTGGGCGATGACTTGCGTTTGGTGAGTCGTATCAGGCCAGCTACGAACGCTATATACATTATAAAAGCCCTGGTCTTGCAAATACTGGACCACATCTGTCACCGTATTTGGATCCCCAGAGGCGTCTTGAACCGCGATTTTAAGGCGGCTAATGGACCGCTGTCGACTGTTCGAGAGCAAGGCAACGGTATCCGTATTGAAAAACTCGTTGACGATGCGACTGCTTGCTTCGCGGTCCTGAATCCAGTAACTGGCGACAAATTCCTCCGGATCGCTAAACCGACCGGGCAACATCACCATATGCATATCTTCCGGCTGCAGTTCTAAAGCAAAATTTGCTAAGGCCAGCATTTCCTCAAGACTGAGGTTGGTATCGATATATCGCTGTAAAATCCTAATCGCTTGAGGCAACTGGGGAATAATTGCAGGACTGGTGAGGCGATCTCGCAGCGCCTTCAGCAGCATCTGTTGACGCTGGACGCGGCCAATATCTCCATAAGCGTCTTGACGATATCGAGCGAATTGTTCAGCCTCTTCCCCATTCAAGGTTTGCCATCCCGCTTCCAGGTCGATGGTCAGGTCTTGGGCCCGGTCCCGATAGTACATGGGCTTGGGCACTAACACCTCCACCCCCTTGACTAAATCCACCATCTCCCGAAAGGCGACGGTGCTGACCCGCACATAGCGGTCAATGGGCACACCGCCTAAGTTGTAGCTAACCGTGCGGGCCGCCAATTTAGCCCCGCCGACAGTATTGGCGTGATTGATTTTAGCAATTCTCTCGCCGGGAATGTCTACCCGAGTGTCCCGCGGAATTGAAAGCACATTGGCGGTTCCCTGAATAGGATCGATCCGAACCAGCAGCATCGTGTCAGTGCGGCCCGAAAAAATTTTCGGAGAGTCATCGGGGACATTGGGCACCTCATCAATCCCCATCACCAATATATTGACCGGGCTCGTCACCTGATAACGAAACCCGGCGTCCCACAAATCCTTTAGAGAGAGAGAAGGTTGCTCCAGGGGTTCGACCGATTTACCTGGGGGCAACACCCTGGCTATGGGCTCCGCCAGATTATCCAAAGGCGCGACTAAGATAAAAGCCGCGCCTAAGGTCGCTGATACGGCAGCGGTTGACACAAAAATAAGGCCCCACATGACGGTCTTGACAAGACTCACCCAGAAGCTTGGCCGCAACGGAAGGGGTAAACCGACTCCATTAGCAGACCGAGTCGTGGGTGCGCCGTCCTCCAAATTCGCCTCATCCGGCTGAGGGGCGGCGGCGGAATTATCTGAACCAGTTTGAGGCGCATGGCCGCCTATTTGCCGATGGGTTCCCAGGTCGGGAGAATGTGCACTGAAGGACTTTGTGGTCATGCTTAGCCTTTTAAACGGGTTTGCCTTACGTGGTTCACTGCGGTGAATATTGCTTGGACTGATTCCCCGGAGCCTCTCCTAATAAATACAGCCTCTAATTGACTATCCACCCGAATAGACATCGCATTATGTGTAAAACTTTGCAAAATCGTAATTTATTAATCAATGTAAAGGGAATTATACCTTGAGGGATATCTGTAACGTTAGGATGAGCCCAAAAGTAGGCAAAGTGTGAGCACTTATGGTGAAACCATTGATCCCCGTCATCTTAGCCGGTGGTAAAGGGGAGCGTTTTTGGCCGGTTAGTCGTCTACATCGCCCCAAACAGTTTCTGAGTCTGGACGGCAGTGGGAGAAGCCTGCTTCAATCAACGGCGGACCGACTTTTGCCGTTGGCGGAGGACTGGGAGTCGCTATGGGTGATTACAGCGTCCCACTTAGCCGAAGGAGTGCGCCAGCAATTGCCCCAACTGCCAGCAAAAAATATCCTGGTAGAGCCTGTCGGTCGGGATACGGCCCCTGCAGTCGCCTGGGCCACATTGGAAATTGCCGCTCGATGCGGTGAAGACGCCATTGCTGGATTCTTTCCGGCCGATCATTGGATCCAGAATCCCGACGCCTATCGCCAAACCCTGATGGCGGCCTCCGAGTTGGCGGAGTCCCAAGGCGCGATCGCCACTTTGGGAATTACCCCCACCTTTCCCTCGACCGGATATGGGTACATCGAACAAGGGGAATCTGCTGGTAACTTTGGTCACTTAACCGCCTATCGCGTCAGTCGCTTCACTGAGAAACCTGACCGCGACACCGCCGAAAAGTTCCTCTCCAGCGGTCGTTTCGGCTGGAACAGCGGCATGTTCATTTTTCCAGCCCGGGTGATGTTGCAGGAGTTAAAAACCCACGCGCCTGAACTGATTACCGCTCTGATGGAAAAGGGGGCGGATGCTTACAGCGATCTGACCAAACTCAGCATTGATTATGCGGTGATGGAAAAGACCCAGAAAGCTTACGTGATGCCCGCCAACTTTGGTTGGGACGACCTCGGCGATTGGAATGCAATCGAGCGTTTGCTCAAGGGAGAGGCCGACAATGTTGAATTGGCCCAGCATGTGGGCAAAGACACCTCTGGCAGCATCCTCTATTCCTCAGATCCAGATGAAGTGATTGTCACCATTGGCTTAGAGGATTTCGTAGTGGTGCGCGACGGCAAAGCCACCCTGATTGTCCACAAAGACCGCACTCAAGAAATCAAGCAGGCGGTTAAATCCCTGGGCGCTGACGATCGATTTAAAAATCTGCTATAGGGTTAGGCGTTCACGTCTGACCACACTGCATAT